>NZ_CP063203.1:2237500-2605000 GCF_019904255.1 Marixanthomonas sp. SCSIO 43207 | reverse complement strand
AGAGAAAAGCACCACTAAATGCTAAATAAAGCGAAATTTGCTGAATTTTTTTCGTTTTTAGGGATGAAGCAATAATAAACCCTACAACAACTGCTAAAAAAAGTAATACGTAATTCATTAATTAAAAATAAGAATTAATCGCTCAGAATTGGCTTCATCAAATGGCTTTAATTGATAATCGCCAAAACAATGCTTTAATTTGATATTTGCTTCTTCAAAAAAGTTTTTAAAATCTTTTAATGTGAGTGCCTTTACACGTTCTGTAAAAAAATGACGTTCATTATCATACGTAAAGCGTATATCTTTAAATATGTACCCATTTTTTATAAACCTATGTATATAAAAATCAATATCTTCTACAGTTTTTACTTCGGTTGGTTTTAAGTTTTTTATGACATAATTTGTATTTAAAAAATCTATGACCCCATATCCATCTGGCTTTAATTCTTCTTTAATTGATTTTATGGTTCTCAAATTATCGCTTTCCTTTTCAAAATAACCAAAGCTTGTAAACAGATTAAATACTGCGTCAAATTTTTTTGAAAAAGGTAAACACATGTCATGAACTTCAAACTGTAGATGCTCATTTTCAAATTGTTTTGCATATTCTATACTTGAAGGAGACAAATCTACACCTGTAACATCATACCCTATTTTATTGAGATATTTGGCATGACGCCCTTTTCCACAAGCAAGATCAAGGATTTCAGATTTTTTTTCAAGTTGAAGAAATGAAGTAAGTTTTTTCATAAAAAATCCTGCCTCTTCCGTATCTCTATCTTTGTATAATATGTGGTAAAATGGCGTATCAAACCAAGATGTGTACCATTGATCTGTTTCTTTTTGCATGAAGATAGTTTTGCCCTGCAAAAATACTGTAATTTTGTTTCAAATTATAAAGAACGTTATGGGAAATAATTTTAAAATGGTGGCCAAGACATTATACGGGCTAGAAGATTTATTAGAAAAAGAATTGCGTCAATTAGGTGCTTCAGGAATAGAGAAAGGAACCCGCAATGTTGCTTTTGAAGGCGATACAGGTTTTATGTACAAAGCAAATCTCTGTTGCCGTACTGCTATAAAAATTTTAAAACCTATAACTGCATTTAATGTTTTTACTGAAGAAGATCTTTATAAAAACATCTATAAAATACAATGGGAAAATTACATGCAAGCCAATGGTAGCTTAGCTGTTGACGCTACTGTATTTTCTAAACAATTTACACATTCACAGTATGTAGCATTAAAAACTAAAGATGCTATTGTTGATAGATTTAGAGACAAAGAAGGAATAAGACCAGATGTAGATTTAGACCATCCTACATTGCGAATTAACATTCATATAGACCGAAATATTTGTACAGTTTCACTAGACAGTAGTGGTCAATCATTACATAAAAGAGGCTATAAAACAGCAAATACAATTGCACCTATAAATGAAGTGCTAGCAGCAGGTATGATTATGCTTTCTGGTTGGGAAGGACAGTGTAGTTTTATGGATCCTATGTGTGGTAGCGGAACTATTTTGACAGAAGCTGCTATGATTGCTTGTAATATTCCTCCAAATTTAAATAGAGATGAATTTGGCTTTGAAACTTGGCCAGATTTTGATGTAGATTTATATGAAGTGATTGAAAACGCTGCACTTAAAAAGATTAAAGATTTTCATTTTAAGATTTATGGTTCAGATATAGATGGCTACACTATTACAAAAGCAAAAGAAAATATAAAAAATGCCAACCTTCAAGATTTTATTGAAGTAAAGCAACAAGACTTTTTTAAGAGTGAAAAACCGGTAGATAAACCAATGTATCTTTTATTTAATCCACCTTATGATGAGCGAATTTCAGTTGAAGATATTGACGCTTTCTATAAAAAAATAGGAGATACTCTTAAACAAAATTATCCGGGAACTCAAGCTTGGATGATAACTAGCAATATGGAAGCTTTGAAAAATGTAGGTTTAAAAGCTTCAAAGAAAATAAAACTCTATAACGGAAAGCTAGAAAGTCGCTTAGTACGATACGAAATGTATGAAGGTAGCCGAAAAAAGAGTAAGCAATAATGTTTAATTGATTACTATAAGAGCTGCTAACTAATTAATTTTAAACACATAGTGTGTTACATTTCGATTTTTTTCAATTCTTTATAGTTTCGTTGTAAACGTTTTAAGAGTATTCCGTAGATAATTCTGTAAAAAACAAGAATAAACCCAATAAATAAAAGTCCTACTACCAATTGTGATATAAAAAAGACAGATGAAAAACTTTCTTTTGAAACAGCCTCTAGCCCTTCATAATTTTGTGAAATAACTTTAAAAAGTTCGTCTTTATTAAAATAGTAGTAAATGTTCATAGAGAGCATAAAAAGAGCATTTGCTCCTACATTATAAATGACAAAATACTTAACTGCTTTTCTGGTTTTTAGAATATTTTTCATCAACTCTTTTAAGGAGTCTGTTACTTTTATTAAGCGGTGATTTCTATAAAATATATATATGAAGCCTATAAAAATTATATAGTTAATAGTATTTGCTACAATCAAAATGTTGTGAAGACCTAGCTCATCATTGATGGTAGTACTTATACTGAAGTTCTCACTTATTTGTGGTAAAATAATAGACAAAAGTGTCCAAAGTATAATTTCGCCAATACTTATATAAAAAATCCACTTCACAATAGAAGATGATTTTTTGAGTAACATTTTATAAATGTCCTCGTAAGACAACTTCGGAAGCTTTTGCTCCCTACTTTGCCAATCTTTTTTTAATAATTCTAATTCGTCCATCTATTTTAATCTCCTATGGATTTAATATTTTACGTAATTTCTCTTTAATTCTGTTCATCTTTACACGTGCATTAACCTCGGTGATACCTAGGGTTTCAGAGATTTCTTTGTAATTTTTATCTTCTAGATATAGAAAAACAAGTGCTTTGTCAATATCATTCAATGTTTTTACAGCGCTATACATCAATTTTAACTGTTCTTCAATAGTGTCATCATATGGTTCAGCTTTAATTTTGAAACTTATATTTTCAAAACTAGCTGTATCAATCCTACGTTTCTTTTTTCTATATAATGTAATAGCGGTGTTTAAAGCTACTCGATACATCCAAGTACTAAACTTTGAATCACCACGAAATTTAGGATAAGCCTTCCATAATTGTATAGTAATCTCTTGGAAAAGATCATTATGCGAGGCTTGGTCATTGGTATATAACCGGCAAATTTTGTGCACAATATTTTGATTCTCCTCCAGTTGGGTTACAAACCTATGTTCAAGTTCTTTTGTCAAGTAATTGATGTTAGTAGTTTATTAGTAGCCTAACAAACAAGATTGTTACAAAAGTCTTAAAATTACTTTTTATACAAAGAAGCTGCAAAACAAATAGTAATTTTATGGTATAACCCTAGACTATGAATTTACCAAAAACTCAAAATCCTCGTGTTGTTGTCATTGGAGGTGGTTTTGCAGGTATTTCTTTTATCAAAAAAATCAAAAATGAACCAATACAGATTGTTCTTTTTGATAAAAATAATTACCACACATTTCAACCATTACTGTATCAAGTTTCTACCTCAGGACTAGAACCAGATTCTATTGCATATCCACTTCGGAAAATTTTCAGAAAAAATAAAAATTTTCATTTTCGTTTGGCAGAAGTCAACTATATCAATAAAGAGAAAAAGGAGATAGAAACTTCAATAGGAAACCTCACATATGATTACTTGGTAATTGCAACAGGTACAAAAACAAATTACTTCGGGAATCAAAATATTGAGCAAAACAGTATGCCAATGAAAACGGTTCCGCAGGCATTAAACATACGTAGCTTAATGCTTCAAAATATCGAAAAAGCAGATATGACCGAAGATCCCGAAGAACGTAAACGGCTATTAAATTTTGTGATCGCCGGTGCCGGTCCTACAGGGGTTGAACTTGCAGGAGCATTGGCCGAATTTAAAAGTGGTATTCTAGAAGATGACTATACTGAAATGAATGAAGCCGAAATGCAAGTGCACCTTCTCGAGGGTATGGATCGTGTCTTACCACCAATGAGTGAAAAATCATCAAAGATGGCGCAAGATTTTCTAGAACGTTTAGGTGTGCACGTTCATTTAAACACGATGATTGAAGATTATGATGGAAAAATAGTTACCACAAAAGAAGGGAAAAGTTTTGAAACCGAAGCATTTATCTGGGCAGCAGGTGTTACCGGAAACCCTGTAAAAGGTATAGACGGAGCATCTTTAATGGAAAAAATAAATCGTTACTATGTTAATGAATATAGTAAAGTTGAAGGTACAGATGCAATTTTTGCACTAGGCGATATTGCTTTAATGGAAACCGAAGATTACCCAAAAGGACATCCTCAAGTAGCTCAACCTGCTATACAACAAGGAAAACACCTAGGTGAAAACTTTAAACGCTTACTTAGAAATAAACCACTTAAACCTTTTGAATATTTTGATAAAGGTACAATGGCCACCGTTGGCCGTAATAAAGCTGTGGTAGATATTAAAAAAATGCATCTGGGAGGCTTTATTGCTTGGTTTATCTGGATGTTTATTCACTTGTGGTTCTTAGTAGGCTTTCGAAACAGAGTGGTTACTTTTTTCAATTGGACTTACAACTACATAAGCTATGATAGAGCAGCACGATTAATCATTAGACCTTTCAGAAAAGATGTTTAATTAATCTGTTGTTACTGGTATTGGGCCACCCATAGAAACAAAGCTACCGCCAATTTCATCTATATTAACGTCTAGTTCGTCACTAGTATTAATACGGCTTATGTTTACCTTCATTTCATCGTTGGTATCAATATTACTCACGCTAACTTTAAGTTCGTCATACGTGTTAATATCAACAATACGAACGTCAAGTGTGTTATTTTCACCAATAGGTACTAATTTGTAATTATCGGCTGTTTCTGTTATCTTTTTTGAAGCGTGTGCCTGTGGTATAATATTCAACTCTTTAACCACATTGATGGTTAGACAAATGGCAATAACGGTCAAAATAGTTTTGGTGTAAAAATCTGTTTTCATAATTAAAGTTTTATATGATTACTATTCCGAAAAAAATCAAAATGTATTCCAAAGTATAACAATTGCCTAAAATAAAAGGGCTTTTTAGTATTTTAGCTAAAAATTGATTGCAATGATTTCAGAAAAACAATTTAATAAAGAAATAAACTTAATAATAAGTAACGCCATACGAGAAGACGTAGGTCACGGTGATCATAGCTCCTTAGCTTGTATTCCTGAAGATGCAACTGGAAAGGCAAAGTTGCTAGTAAAAGAAGACGGTATTATAGCCGGTATTGATTTTGCTCGTCAAGTTTTTGAATTTGTAGATACAGGTTTAAAATTAGATGTAAAAATCAAAGATGGTAGTCCAGTTAAAAAAGGCGATGTTTGTTTTTACGTAAGTGGTTTATCACAATCTATTTTAAAGTCTGAAAGATTAGTTTTAAACGCTATGCAACGCATGAGTGCTATTGCTACAAAAACTAATGAATATGTAAAGTTACTGGAAGGTACAAAAACTCAAATTTTGGATACCCGTAAAACCACTCCCGGAATTAGAGCCCTAGAAAAATGGGCAGTAAAAATAGGAGGAGGAGAAAACCATAGGTTTGCATTGTATGATATGATAATGCTAAAAGACAATCATATTGATTTTTGTGGAGGCATTACCAAAGCAATTCAAAAAACTCAAGCGTATTTAAAACAAAACAGCTTGGATCTTAAAATTATTGTTGAGGCTCGTGATCTTAATGAAATAGAAGAAATTCTTCAAAATAAAGGTGTTTATCGTATTTTGATTGATAACTTTAATTATGAAGATACCAAAAAAGCGGTACAAATGATAGGAGACGCTTGCCTTACAGAGTCTAGTGGAGGCATTACACTAGATACTGCAAAAAAATATGCAGAGTGCGGTGTAGACTACATAAGCAGTGGTGCGTTAACTCATTCGGTTTATAATATGGATTTAAGTTTAAAAGCTGTTTAATGCCCGATAATGAACCATTAAACATAGAGAAGCTTCCTGTAATTCGTAATCTTGTTGGCCTTAGTAAACGAATTAAAATACCAGGTACCAATGGCTTGTCATTGTATCATTTATTGGAAATTTATGGAACCGGAATTATAAAAGGAACTTTTTCATCAAGAGCCAGTTCTATAGCATATAGTTTTTTTATCGCTATTTTTCCTTTCTTGTTATTCATCTTAAATTTAATTCCTTATTTAGATTTTATAGATGGATTTTTAACTCGTTTTTTAATTTTTATAGAAGATTTACTACCACCACAAACTGCAGATTTATTTTATCCGGTAATTGCAGATATTGCTGTTAACCCACGTGGCGGACTTTTATCTTTTTCTATTCTTCTGGCATTATTTTTATCTGCCAATGGTGTTAATTCAATTTTTAGTGCATTTGAGTATTCTTTTCACGTAACAATAAACCGAAACTTTTTTCGTCAATATTTTGTGGCTGTGGGAGTTGCAATTTTATTGGCATTATTATTGTTAACTACAGTAGGAGTTATTTTATATGGTGAATTTTTAATAAGTGAACTGGTTGGTAAAGCTTATATACAGGACCACGTTTATATCATTTCAATATTACAACTGGTTATATTTGTGTTGATGGTTTATACTATTATCTCAATCCTGTATTATTTTGGGACTAAGCAAGGTAAAGAGTCACGATTTTTCTCTTTAGGAGCTTTTGTTACTACAATTTTATTTTTGCTAACTACTTATTTATTTGGTATTTACATAAATAACTTTTCAAATTATAACGAATTATACGGTTCACTTGGTGCACTTTTGATAATGATGTTCTATATTTGGATAAACTCAAATTTACTTTTATTAGGATTTGAATTAAATGTATCACTTCAATTGTTGAAGGATAAAAACAAAAAAAATAACACTAATACATAAACAGATGAGAAAATTATTTTTAACAATTACTTTATTCGCTTTTGCCGTGATTCCTGCAATAGCTCAAGATGTAACTGGAAAATGGAAAACTATTGATGACGAAACCGGAGAAGCAAAATCTATCGTAGAAATCTATAAAGAAAATGGTAAAATTTACGGTAAAGTCGTTGAAATTTTGAACCCAGATAAAAAAGATGCTACCTGTGTAGATTGTCCTGGTTCAGATGAAGGGAAACCAGTTTTAGGCTTGGTAATTATAAAAGGTCTTGAAAAAGATGGCGATGAATATAATGATGGTAAAATTCTAGACCCAAATAGTGGAAAACTTTATAAGTGCTACATAGAATTGGAAAACTCAAATAAGTTAAAAGTTCGTGGTTATATTGGTTTTTCTTTATTAGGAAGAACACAATATTGGGACCGCGTAAAATAAATTCTGTTTAAAATACTATCTTTAGGCTGCTCAATTTTGGGTAGCCTTATTCTTTTCTGAAAACTTAGTTTTGTGTATTACATTGACGTTATTCTTCCTATTCCTTTAAAACAAAAATTCACCTATAAGGTCAATAAAGATGAAGCAGCTTTTCTTCGTCAAGGTATGCGTGTGGCTGTTCCTTTTGGTAAGTCTAAAGTCTACACAGCAATTGTGTATCAAGTACATCAAACCGCACCAAGTGGGTATGAAACAAAAGAAATTGATCAAATATTAGATAAATATCCCATTGTCACTCAATCGCAAATAAAACATTGGCAATGGATCGCTGCATATTATATGTGCACGCTAGGCGAAGTAATAAGAGCAGCTTTGCCAAGCGCTTTTTTGCTAGAAAGCGAAACAATTATTTCATTATCAAAAAACGATGTTTCTGAAGATACTTTGAGCGACGAAGAGTTTTTGGTTTTTGAAGCTTTGCAACATCAATCCTCTATTCATATTAACGATGTACGCTCTGTTCTAGACAGAAAAAATGTAGTTGCTGTACTTGAAAAATTACTTCAGAAAAATATTATTCACGTACAAGAAGAAGTATTTGAACAATACAAGCCGAAATTGAAACGGTATGTAAAGATTGCTTCAAAATATGCTTCAGAAGAAAACCTTAGAGACCTTTTAGATCAACTTTCAAAAAGAGCACACAAACAGCGAGAAGTATTGATGAATCTGTTTATGTTAACTGCACAAAGCAACAAACCTATAAGTGTAAAACAGCTCACTAAGAAAAGTGATACTTCTTCAGCGGTTATTAAATCATTAGTTGAGAAAGAGATTCTAGAAGAGTATTTTATAAAAAAGGATCGAGTAGAGTATTCTGGTGATGAAGCTTCAGATATTAAAACACTTAATGAAGCCCAGCAAGTTGCCTTTTCAGAAATTAAAGAATCTTTTAAAACCAAAGACGTAACGTTGTTACACGGTGTTACTTCAAGTGGTAAAACTGAAATTTATGTTCGCCTCATTTCAGAAATACTTAAAACAGGAAAGCAAGTATTGTATATGCTTCCTGAAATAGCTTTAACTACACAGTTAATAGCTAGGTTACAACATTATTTTGGTTCAAAGGTTTCGGTTTATCATTCAAAGTATTCAGTCAACGAGCGAGTAGAAGTATGGAATAATGTATTGCACTCAAAGCCCAAAGCACAAATTATAATTGGAGCTCGTTCTTCAATGTTTTTACCTTTTCAAAATTTAGGGTTAATTCTTGTTGATGAAGAACATGAGCCTTCTTTTAAGCAATATAATCCTGCACCTCGTTATCATGCAAGAGATGCTGCAGTTGTTTTGGCTTCAATTCATAATGCCAAGACTTTGATGGGGTCTGCTACACCATCGCTAGAAAGTTACTTTAACGCATCTCAAGGTAAATACGGCTTGGTCACTTTAAAAACCCGTTATGGCAATGTATTAATGCCAGAAATTGAGCTGGTAGATATAAAAGAGAAATCTCGTAAAAAACGTATGAAGGGCCACTTTAGTGATCGTTTGTTAGAAGAAATGCAAGAGGTGTTAGAGTTGGGTGAGCAAATAATTTTATTTCAGAATAGGAGAGGCTTTTCACCAATTGTTGAATGTACTACTTGCGGAACCTCGCCACAATGTCCTAATTGTGATGTAAGCTTAACCTACCATCAATATAAAAATGAATTGCGTTGTCATTACTGTGGGTATCACATGGCAATGCAGCTTTCTTGCATGGCTTGTGGTAGTGAAACCTTAGATACCAAAGGTTTTGGAACCGAACAGATTGAAACCGAATTAAAAGCTCTGTTCCCAAAACATTCTATAGCACGTATGGATCAAGATACTACACGTGGGAAAAACGCATATGCAAAGCTTATTGCAAAGTTGGAAAATGAGGAAATTGATATTTTAGTGGGTACACAAATGCTTGCAAAAGGTCTTGATTTTAGGAATATTAGTTTGGTGGGTGTTATGAATGCTGATAATTTGTTGAACTTCCCGGATTTTAGAGCACATGAAAGAAGTTTTCAATTGTTGCAACAAGTTTCGGGTAGGGCAGGACGCACAAGTAAACGAGGGAAAGTATTAATACAAACATATAATCCATACCATCAAATATTACAGCAAGTGAGTACAAATGATTATAGCGGGATGTATGATCAACAACTTGAAGAACGCTATCAATATAAATACCCTCCGTATTATCGAACTATAAAAATCACGTGTAAAGACCGCAATCTTCAAAAAATGCAAAAAGCAGCTAAGTGGTTTGGTCAAGCATTAGAGAATAAACTAGGTGAACAAGTTTTGGGTCCAGAACCACCACCGGTAGGTAGAATTAGAAATATGTATATAAGCAACATACTTATTAAAATTCCCAAAAAGCAATCGCTTGAACACACAAAAAAGTATATCAATCGAGTTGAACAGAGTTTTAACGCTATAAAAGAGTTTTCTAGCGTTAGATTATTAATAGATGTTGATAATTATTAAGACTTCATAGAAGCAGAAAGTGCTTCAACAAGATCATTTTTACGGTTTCTACTAAGTGGTAACTGTTCATTTTCAAGCTCAATTATTTTGCTATTGTACCGCTCAACCTTGTCTAGATTTACGATGTATGATTTATGAATACGTAAAAAACGATCACTTGGCAACAAAGCTTCAAAAGCCTTCATAGTAGAAAGCACAACTAGTGCATCGTGTTCTGTCACAAGTTTTACATAGTCTCCTAGTGCTTCAATGTATCGCAGCTCATTGAGAAATACCTTGCGTTTCTTTAAATTACTTTTTACAAAAATGAAGTCTTCATCATCAAAGCCATCATCATTTTTAAGCTTATAATTTGTAATAACTTTATGAACAGCATTTAAAAAACGTTCTTTTGAGATAGGTTTGCGAAGATAATCTACAGCGTCATAATCAAATGCTTTAAAAGCGTATTTTGTCTTTCCAGTTACAAAAATAATTTGTGGTTTTTTGGTTAAATCATCTAGTAAATCAAACCCAGAAAGAATAGGCATTTCAATATCAAGAAAAATAAGGTCAATATCTGTAGTCGCCAATCCCATTTTGGCTTCAATTGCATTGTTGTATTCTGCAACTAAGTTTAACGAAGGATGGTTTTCAATTAATTTTACAATTGAAAGGCGTTGTAACGTTGAATCATCAACAATAACACATTTTAAAATTGGCTTATCCACGACTTAAATGTTAGATAGTTTGTACAACAATATTAATTAAAATATCGATGAACTACAACTTTTTTTAACTTTTACCGATTAATAATGAGGATTATCTTTGGGTGTGAGAAACTTCTTATATGAAACTTGTAGTCTTCTTTTAATATTTCATTTGAAAATTATAAATAAAGTAGTATTTTTGCACGCTATTGGCAAGAGGCCATGAGTTAAATAAAATTAATTTTTAATCGATTTTTATGAATCAATACGAAACTGTTTTCATCTTAAATCCCGTTTTATCTGAAGATCAGATAAAGGAAACAGTAAAGAAATACGAAGATCTTCTTGTTTCTAAAGGTGCTAAGATGATATCAAAAGAGGATTGGGGGCTTAAAAAACTAGCCTACGCAATTCAACACAAGAAAAGTGGATTTTATCACTTATTTGAGTACACTGCACCTGGCGATGCAATTAATGCATTAGAAGTAGAGTTTAGAAGAGATGAACGTATTATGCGTTACCTTACCGTTAAACTTGACAAGCATGCTGTTGCTTGGGCAGAGAAAAGACGTAACCGAAACAACAAACAAAAAGCAAAAGCATAAGGTATGGCATCTATTCAAGAACAAGCAAAAGGAAAAAAAGACGGCGAGATTAGATATCTTACCCCGTTAAATATTGAAACCAGTAAAGCAAAAAAATATTGCCGTTTTCAACGTTCTGGTATTAAATATGTAGATTACAAAGACCCAGATTTTTTAATGAGCTTTGTAAACGAACAAGGTAAATTGTTACCTCGTAGATTAACAGGAACATCATTAAAGTTTCAACGTAAAGTTGCTGTGGCTGTAAAAAGAGCACGTCACTTAGCTTTAATGCCTTATGTAACCGATTTATACAAATAAAAACCAGATAGGATTATGGAACTTATATTAAAACAAGACGTAGAAAATCTGGGGTTTACAGATGATGTAGTAACTGTAAAAAACGGATACGGTAGAAACTTCTTAATTCCGCAAGGGTATGCAACTTTAGCAACTCCTTCTGCAAAAAAAGCATTAGAAGAAAAGCTTAAACAACAAGCATACAAAGAGCGTAAAGTAATTGAAGACGCTCAAAAAGAAGCTGATAAGCTTGGTGAAATTATTGAGTTAAAAATTACCGCAAAAACAGGAGATAAAGATAAATTATTTGGCTCTGTTACCAATGCAGATCTTGCAGATGCATTGGAAAAAGAAAATGTATCTATTGATAAAAAATACATTTCAATTGCTGGTGGTGCTATCAAACGTACCGGGCAATATGAAGCAACTATTCGTTTCCACAGAGATGTGATTGAAACGTTCACATTTGATGTGGTTGCTGATAACCAATAATTTTTCTACTGAAATAATACATAAAACCTTCTTCATAACTTGGAGAAGGTTTTCTTTTTAAGTAAAACTTACTCTAATGAAATACGCACGCCTTACTAAAGAACAATTTGAAGAACTACATACCGAGTTTATTAATTTTCTAGCTACACAATCCATCACTGCCGAAGAATGGGCAGATATAAAAGAAAATAAACCTAATGTTGCTGAAGAAGAATTAGATATCTTTAGTGACCTTGTTTGGGAAGGAGTATTACAAAAAGCTGAATATCTAGAAAATATTGCGCCGCAACAATTATTTCTTTTTAAAATTGAAGCGGATCAAATGTTGCTTATTTCGGTAAAGGTAATGGATAAAACCAAAGATATTACCACAGCAGATGGTTATGCTTGGCTTCAGAAAAACTTTATGACAGATGATGTAGAGTTTTACACTGCCAATAAGAAATTTTCAAATGATAAAAGCGGTGATATTTTTAAATTGATTGAACAAGGTGCTATTATTACCAAAGGTGAGTTATATCGTTTTTTTGAGGATATTCTTACTAAAATTGGCGGATAACAGGATAAGTTTTTCTATTCGTATCGTAAACTTTCTATAGGGTCAAGTTTGGCTGCTTTTGTTGCCGGGTATGATCCTGCAATTATAGCTACAATAAAGGTAATTATTGTAGCCCAAATCATCGCTACCCAAGGTAGTGAAAATTCAAAATCAAAAGCTTTTGCAAAAATAAATCCGGTTAATATACCAAGCAGAATACCCAAAATACTTCCAAATTGTCCTATAACAATAGTTTCCATAAAAAATTGAGTAGAAATCGTTGAACGTTTTGCTCCTAAGGCCTTTCGTACACCAATTTCACGTGTACGCTCTGTTACCGAAACAAGCATGATATTCATTAAAGCAATTGAAGAACCAAGAATAGTAATGATGCTTATAATCCAAGCTGCTGTAGACATGTACAGACCTAATTCGGCAATTTGATTTATTAAATCATCACTTCGCAGAATACCAAAGTTATTTTCTTCAACAGGATTTAAACCTCTAATTTTTCTGAAAGTAATCACAGCTTCATCTTGAGCGCTTTGCATAATTTCTTTATCATCTACACGCACACTTATGGTGTAATTGATGTTTGGTTGTGTAAAAATTCCGCGTGCTACTTGTATAGGAATTAACATCTTTAAATCTTGATTATTACCAAAGGTTGAACCTTTTGATTCTAAAATTCCGATAACCTTAAACTTAACACCTCTAATGCTAACCGTTTTGTTTATAGGGTTTTCATTCTTAAAAAGGTTTTTTGAAAAATCTGAACCTAACAAACACACTTTATTGTTATTCTGAATATCAAAAAAAGTGAAATTTCTTCCGCGATCTATTTCAGTACCGGTGTTTAATAAATAATGCTCATTAACACCATAAACTTGTACTTCGGGATCGGTTTTTTCGCTTTGATATTTTACTTCAGCCATTGAAGTTCCTCTAAAAGAAACTGATGTTTGCGTTAAAGGATAGTTGTACTTATCTTCAAACTCACGTACATCATTGTAACTAATTATTGGGTTAATCTTTTTACGCTCGCCACCTCGCTGGCTTTGTACTTGCAACTCATACCGCTGAACATTAAACGTATTGGCTCCCATTGATGCAAAATTGTCTGATATTGTATTTTCAAGCACTTTTACGGCACTTAAAATACCAACCAAGGCCCAAATACCAATGGCTATGATAATGACAGTGAGGATGGTTCGTAATAATTGACTTTTAATTGAATCTAAAGCAATACGAACATTTTCGCGAAACAATGAAAACATAGTTACAGATTAAGGTTACCCATTAGACTAATAACAGCCGTTAAAGTTACAAGTTAGCCAATAATTTAAGATATTTGCAACTCGAAAATATAAATTGAACATTACATTTTAAAATAAACACTGTGGCTCAAAAACCATCCATACCCAAAGGGACTCGCGACTTTTCACCTGCTGAAGTAGTAAAACGTAACTATATAATGGACACTATAAAAAGTTGTTTCACTACCTACGGCTTTCAACCTATTGAAACGCCATCATTTGAAAACAGCGATACGTTAATGGGAAAATACGGTGATGAAGGCGACCGGTTGATTTTTAAAATATTAAATAGTGGAGATTTTCTTCGGAAAGTGGATGATACTCTATATTCTGAAAAAGATAGTGGCAAATTAACTCCAAAAATTTCAGAAAAAGCCCTTCGGTATGATCTTACCGTTCCGTTTGCGCGTTATGTAGTGCAACACCAAAACGAAATCGATTTTCCGTTTAAACGTTATCAAATTCAGCCGGTTTGGCGAGCTGATAGACCTCAAAAAGGACGTTTCAGAGAGTTTTTTCAATGTGATGCAGATGTGGTTGGGAGTACTTCATTATGGCAAGAAGTAGAGTTTGTTCAATTGTACGATGCTGTTTTTAGCAAATTAAATTTGGAAGGTGTTACTATCAAAATGAACAACCGTAAAGTGCTGAGTGGTATTGCTGAAGTTATAGGAGAATCAGACAAATTAATTGATTTTACAGTAGCATTAGACAAGCTAGACAAAATAGGGGAGGACGGTGTTAAAAAAGAAATGCGAGAGAAAGGTATTTCTGAAGAGGCGATTGAAAAATTACAACCTTTATTACAAGTAAGTGGAACAGCTTCTGAAAAATTAGCGCTATTAAAAGAGTTACTTTCTGCTTCTGAAATAGGTATGCAAGGTGTTCATGAATTAGAGTTTATAATTCAAACTATAACAGAACTAGAATTACAAACAGCAACACTAGAAGTTGATGTAACACTAGCCCGTGGATTAAATTACTACACCGGAGCTATTTTTGAAGTGGCTGCTCCATCATCAGTAAAAATGGGAAGCATTGGTGGTGGCGGTCGCTATGACGACTTGACCGGCATTTTCGGACTCAAAAACATGAGTGGAGTAGGCATTTCATTTGGACTGGATAGAATCTACCTAGTGCTAGAAGAATTAGATCTATTTCCCGAAACGGTTTCTGCCAATACGAAGGTGTTGTTTATTAATTTTGGTGAAGATGAAGCACGATATGCAATGAAAGCTATCTCAAAGCTTAGGAAAGAAGGTATTACTGCTGAATTATATCCAGACGCCGCCAAAATGGGTAAACAAATGGGTTATGCAGATAAACGCAATATTCCATTTACTGTTTTGGCAGGTGGAAATGAAATGGAAACCGAAACATACACATTAAAGCATATGAAAAGCGGAGACCAAGACTCAATTTCATTTACGGAGTTGAGGGCCAAACTACTTTAAAACTGTTGCTAAAAGTTAAGCATACCAATATTTTATTATTTCATTATGGCAATGCTTACCTTTTTTTAAAAAATTATAAGAAAAACTGTTTTGCTTTATCGTATGCAATTGCATTAAAGTCTGATATAACTACATCTGCTTTTGAATAATCTTGGTTTTTGGAGTATATGCTGTCATATCCTACACAAAAGATTCCTGCTCCTTTTGCAGCTGCAATTCCATTGGTTGAGTCTTCAATAACCATGCAGTTATCTTTTATGTGCCCTGATGCTTGAGCAGCTTTTATAAAAATTTCAGGATGTGGTTTTGAAGCTTTTAAATCGGCACCACTTAATTTGTCGGTAAAGTATTGATTAAGTTCAAACCGTTCAAAAATGCGATTTATATTTGGCATTGAAGCTGAAGAAGCTAATATTAATGTGAGTCCGTTATTATAATAATCTTTAATTAATTGAAGAACACCATCTAGTAAATCTAACTCATCATCTGTTGCAAAAAGATGTTTAAAATGTTTTCTTTTAGTTGCCATTAAAGTTTCTGGAGCTTCAGAAAGAGAGAAGTGAGAACATAAATCTTTACAAATGTTTATTGTGGACTGTCCTGTGTAGGTTTCATACATTTCTTCAGAAACATCTATGTTGACATCTTCAAACATTTGAAAGTAGGCTTTTTTATGAAGAGGTTCAGTATTTACAATTACCCCATCCATATCAAATAAAACAGCTTTTAGCATCTTAATTTTTTTTTGCGAAGGTATCAATTTTAAAGAAAGTGCTTTTAAATTAAAGAAAAATCTAGTTTATTATTTCTTGAAGAATGTATTAAAACTGTTTTGAGACAAGAAATAATTCATTAAATTTATAGAAAGCAGTAGAATCATGAAAACCTCACAACGTCTAGAATTGGCCATTACAAAGCTGTATGAAGCTTTTCATAGTAATACTTTAAACCCTGAATGTTGTAAACAATGTGCTGTAGGTAATATTTGTGATACAAAAGATAGTTGGAGGCATTTTAGCGATTTTCACGGATCGTTACAACTCAATTATGTAGGTTTGGTTCATCAACGGTTGGGTAGAAAAATTAACGGGTACAGCCCAAAAGAGTTATTAAAAATTGAGTCTGTTTTTTTAAAAGCGTGTGGTTTTGATATACCCTTAAATAAAAAAGGAATAAAGCCAGAAAACCCAACATCAAAAGACAACCTTTTTAAAGGACTATCTGCAGTTATTGAATATTTATGTGAGCTAGATAATATTAATAATGTTATGGATTACACCAATTTATTCAAGACAGAAGTGAATATATCTAATAAAACAGCAGAAGTTTTTTAAAAAGCTATTTATTCAACTTTCATACAAACCAAAAATTAATTTAATTTTTGGTTTTTTACATTAACTATTGTTTCTATATTTGCACTCGCAAAATGCGGCGAGGTAGCTCAGGTGGTTAGAGCGTCGGATTCATAACCCGGAGGTCTGGGGTTCAAGTCCCCATCTCGCTACAAAATGATTAGGCAGTTACATTTGTAGCTGCCTTTTTTTATTCAGCTAAATCTTTCTTAAAGTACCTACTAGCTTTAACAAACATTGCTTTGTATATTTATTACAAAGTTTTCTTAAAAGTTTTTTCAAAACTAACCAATTGGTTAGTTTTGTTGTGTATTTAAAATTATGGCTAGAAAAAAAGAATATAAAGAAGAAGAAGTTCTTGAGAAGGCAATGTATTTGTTTTGGCAAAATGGCTATGAAAATACATCAATGAAAATGCTGGAGAAAGAGATGGGCATCAATAAATTCTCTATATATTCAAGTTTTGGAAGTAAACACGAGCTTTTCCTTAAAACCTTAAAATGTTATAATTCTAAAATTAAAAAAATTTTTGAAAAGCTTAAAGAAGCTTCAAATGGTGTTGATGATATTAAAGAGTTTTTTTATGATTCTGTAAAAATAGGATCTCAGCTAGGTAATAAAAAAGGATGCTTACTTACTAATACATACAATGAATTTTCAGAAAGCGAGGATGTTTTAATTAAAAATGAAATGAATGTATTTATGAGTAATCTCAAAACTATTTTTATTGAAAAATTAAAAGCTGACTCCTCTAAAAACGAAGAGACTGTATTAAAACAAGCCAATTTTTTACTTTTAGCCAAACACGGCCTAGCTGCAGCATCTCGAGTTAATAGCCAGAAAGAAATTGAAGATTATATTGAAATGACATTTAATAACCTATAATATTTTTTTTAATCCATTTCTAAACGATTGTTTAGAAATATAGTAATAATAAATAAAGTTTAAAATTATGACAAGTTTAAAAATTCAGAGTTTAGAATCTGCTCCAGAAGAGAGTAAAGAATTATTAGAAAAATCTAAAAAAGCCTATGGCATGATACCTGGTTTACACGGGGTTTTAGCCGGAGCACCTGGCATCCTTGAAGGGTACCAAAAACTACATGAGTTATTTGAAAACTCATCATTTAATAATGAAGAATTAACGGTGGTATGGCAATCAATAAATGTGGAGCATGAATGTCATTATTGCGTGCCGGCACATACGGGTATCGCTAAAATGATGAAAGTAGATGACAGCATTACAGAGGCTCTACGTAATGAAACAACATTAGAAAACCCAAAACTGGAAGCGTTACGAACTATGACATTAAAAATTGTGCGTAATCGCGGAAATGTAACTCAAGAAGATTTAGATGCTTTTTACGAAGCAGGATACGGTGAGAGACAAGTACTTGAAATTATTTTAGGACTATCTCAAAAAACCATTAGCAACTATGTAAACCATATTGCCAATACACCAGTTGATGAAGGTTTTAAAAAATACGAATGGAGTAAATAAAACGTCAATTTTATTTTAAAAATTTCAAATTTGTAAGTTAAAATAAACCTTCCAATTAATTGGGAGGTTTATTAGTCATTTAGAAAACGAATACCATGAAAGAAAAATTGAAAATAGATATTGTGTCTGATGTAGTTTGCCCTTGGTGCACTATTGGTTATAAGCGTTTAGAAAAAGCAATTTCAGAATTAGGAATTGAAGACCAATTAGAAATAGAGTGGCAACCTTTTGAATTAAATCCAAATATGCCACGTGAAGGCCAAAACTTGAAAGAACATATTGCTGAAAAATATGGAGCTACTCTGGAGCAACAAAAAGAGTCACAACAGCACATGACCAAAGTAGGAAAGGAGCTTAACTTTAGCTTTGATTATTTTGATGAAATGCGAATGGTTAATACCTTTAATGCTCATATTTTATTAGACTATGCAAAAGATTTTGAAAAGCAAACTGAACTAAAAATGCGCTTAACAACTGCATTTTTTAGTGAACGAAAAGATGTATCAGATAGCGATGTTTTAAAACAAGCTTTATTAGATGTGGGTTTAAATGCAGAAGAAGCACTTACTAGGCTAGACAATGAAAAAGTTCGCAATGATGTACGAAACAAACAGGACTATTGGAAAAACTTGGGAGTTAATTCGGTGCCAACAATTGTTTTTAACCGAAAAAGCGCAATAACTGGAGCACAACCTGTAGATGTATTTAAAGAAGTACTTTCAGAGTTTATTACTAAATAAATTTATTCTTTTTGAAAGAGCAACATGTATAAAAAAACTAGGATTAAGTAGATACAAAAGGAGTATCGACACTTAATACAGGACTGAGACAAACAGAAAACACTATGGAAAATACTAACAAACTAAGACCAAAAGTTTTATTCTTTGATGTCAATGAAACCTTGCTAGATCTTACCAATATGAAACATGTAGTGAGTGAAGCTCTAAATGGTAAAGATGATTTACTTTCCTTGTGGTTCACAACCATGTTGCAGTATTCTTTGGTCACCACAGCAAGCGGTCAATATGAACATTTTGGAAATATTGGAGCTGCAGCTTTACAAATGGTTGCAGCTAATAATGATATTAAATTATCAGAGGAAGAAGCACGCAAAACAGTAGTAAACTCATTACATGGTTTGCCGGTACACCCCGAAGTAAAAGAAGCTTTAACTCAACTTAAAAAAGACGGTTATAAATTGGTATCCTTTACAAATTCTTCAAAGGAAGGTGTAAAAAAGCAATTTGAAAGTGCAGGTTTAACTGAATATTTTGATGATCACTTAAGTGTAGAGGATATAGGTAAATTTAAACCATTTACAGATACATATACTTGGGCGGCACGAATAATGAAGGTGAATCCAGAAGAATGTATGCTTATAGCAGCCCATGGATGGGATGTAGCTGGTGCGCTTTGGGCAGGTTGGCGAGCAGCATTCATCAGTAGACCGGGACAGCAAATATTTCCTTTAGCACCCCAGACAGAAATTAATGAAAATGATTTAAAAAAAGTTGCTCAGGTTCTATTATCTTATAACTAATTTGGTGTGTTTAAGAAAATTACACGACAGATAATAACCTAAAAGAAACCGGATAAATATTATATTTGTAATCCAAATCTTCATAAGACTATTTTGCAGGAAAATTTAATTAGAAAGCATACTATAAATGAGCTAATTGATATTATGGGGGACAAGCCCCAGAATGATGATTTACACGTACATATTTCAAAAAATAAATACGAAGAAATCCCTATTACTTATCCATTTAGAACAGATGATTATTCATTAATATTTGTTGTTAAAGGAGAAATTAAAGTTCAATTAAATTTACAGAAAATCACAATTAAAACCGGTGAAATTATTCCGATTAAGCCAAAAGTAGCTGTACAATTGCTTAAAATTAGTAAAGATTTAGAGATTATCGGAATTTGTTTTAGCGTTGATTTTATATTAAAAAACTCTTTTACGAAGATAGAATTTGATAAAATTGAGTTTTTTACAAGAGATAATATAATTAAATTAAAATTATCACCTTCAGAAAGTAAAACAGCGACTTTATTATCAGAACTATTAAAAAAATATAATAACTCTAAAGAGTATGAAAGACCTTTTAAGAAGGAATTAATCAAACATACTTTTGGTGGGTTGGTTTTCCATTGTTCTTCTGTATTTAAAAAAAATAATCCCAACCTAGAATTATCTGTATCTAGAAATGAAGAATTAGCACTTCGTTTCTTAAAACTTCTCAATGATAATTTTAAAGTAGAGAAATCTGTACAGTTTTATGCAGGTGTTTTATCAATAACTTCTGGCCATTTATCTAAGGTTTTAAAAGAGGTATCTGGCAAGACAGCTGGAGAGTTAATTGTAGATACTGTAATTTTAGAAGCTAAAATATTGCTAGGTAACCCATCTCTTTCCATAGCACAAATCTCAGACGATTTACAATTTAGCGATCAGTCTTTCTTCGGAAAATATTTTAAAAAACATTCTGGTTTTTCTCCATCTCAATATAGAAACCACAAGTTAAAATTACAGACTTAGACCAAGGGTGCTTTTATTTAAAAATTATAAATGGTTGATGTTTATAGTTATGTGGTTTTATTATTTAAACTTAACTATTTAAAATCACTCATATTGACCAATTACACCCTCTTGTAGACCTTTCCTATTTGTTTATTTAAAAGCATTTTTGCAAAAAAATTGTTTCACCCAATTATGGGTTAAAGATTAATAGTAAAAACTTAAAAACAAATTAAATGCTACGTAAACCTCTTTTGTATATTACAATATTTGGATTTTTCTTATTCGCGTGTAATGATAAAGAAACATTTAGAGAAATTAAACCTATCGGAGTTGAGACATTAACTATAGGAAATACAAACAACACAACTTATTTTACCTCAGAAAATTATCCTGGAACGATACAAGCTAAAACCGATGCTCAACTAAGCTTTCAAGTATCTGGTGATATTAACACTATTCGTGTAAATAATGGGGAATATGTTGAAAAAGGAAGACTCATAGCAACTATAGATCCTACAACTTATGTAGAACAATATGAAGCACAAAAAGCTAAAGCTGATTTAGCACAAGAGAACTTCACCCGTATTAATGAAGTATATAAAAAAGGAAGTATTGCTGAGATTAGAATGATTGAAGCTCGCTCCAATTTTAAGCAAGCTCAATCTGCAGCAAATGCGGCATACCAAAACGTTAAGAAAACTAAGCTAAGAGCGCCTTTTTCAGGATATATTGGTAGTAAAATGATGGAAACTGGAGGTGTAGCAAATCCAGGAATGCCTGTAGTAGAATTACTAACTATAAATCAAGTACAAGCTATTATCTCTTTGTCAGATGAGGAAGTAAATACTTACAAAGTAGGGGATAGTGCTACGGTTACTGTAAATGCCTTAGATAAAGCATTTACAGGACAACTTACCGAAATTGCTATTCAGTCTGGAAGTCAAAACCCTGTGTACAAAGCTAAAATTACCATACCTAATCCAGATAAAATTTTAAAACCAGGAATGGCTTGTCAAACGAGCTTTAATCAATCAAAACAAAAAAATATAACTGAAAATAACTTGCAATCCATTGTACTTCCTGTACAAGTGGTATCTATAACTGATGAGGGAAAAAACTTTGTTTATATAGTAGATACAGAGAAAAATACTGCAAAACGTAAATTCGTTGAAATCGGCACACTCCATAATGACGGTATTACCATTGAAAAAGGTTTACAAAAGGGAGATGTCATTATCACATCTGGATACCATAAACTTACCAATAACACTCCTGTAAAAGTTCTAAGCAAGTAATTTATGAAAAAGAAAGGAAACCTTATAGAATGGGGGATGAAGCATAAAGCTTTTCCCCTAGCATTAGCTTTTATATTATTTATTATCGGACTTATAGGACTTTTTAATATGTCCCGAAATGAGTTTCCCGATTTTACAAACAGAACTGGTCTTGTTATAGGATCATTTCCAGGAGCTAGTTCAGAAGAGGTTGAAACACAACTGACTTCTAAACTTGAAGAATACTTATTTACGTTTAATGAAGTGGATAAAACTAAAACCTATTCCTATTCAAAAAATGGAATGAGTTATGTGTATTTAGAAGTTTCAGACAGAATTGGAAAAGACGAAACCCAACAATTTTGGAACAAACTAAAAAACAATTTATTTGTATTTCAACAGCAATCTTTACCCAAAGGAGTACGAGGTATAGCCGTAAATAGCGATTTTGGTAATACCGCTGCCATGATTTTGTCAGTTCAGTCTAAAACTAGACCTTATAAAGATCTTCAATTTCATGTAGAAGATATTATTGACAACCTGCGCCAGATAAAAGATATGGCAAAAATCACTTACTCTGGTGGACTTACAGAGCAAATAGCTGTTTCGGTAGATCAAAATAAATTGGCCCAGTATGGTATAAGTCCGGGGATGCTAATGCAAAGTCTGCAAACCCGAGGAACGATATTACCTGGTGGAACTTTAGAAAGCAAAAATTTTGATCGCCCAATACATATTGATGCATTTTTAAATGATGTTACCGATGTGGCACAACATATTATTAAATCTGATAAAAATGGAAATGTAATTAGGTTAAGTGATATTGCAAACATAAAGAGGGAATATGAAGACCCCGACTCTTACATACAAACGGGAGGTACTAAGGCGATGATTATTACTTTGGAGATGGCTAAAGGGAATAATATTGTACAATTTGGAGAGGAAATAAAAGAACATTTAGCTCAGCTAAAACAAGATTTACCAGAAGATATTGAAGTTAGAACTATTGCAGATCAACCTGTAGTGGTAGATCATGCTATAGGTCACTTTATGAAAGAATTTGGCTATGCACTTTTAGGAGTTATTTTGGTATGTATGTTATTACTACCTTTCAGGGTAGCTTCTTTAGCAGCAGCGACCATTCCTATTACTATTTCTGCTACGCTTGCGCTTATGTATCTATTTGGGATGGAACTCAATACCGTAACATTAGCCGCTTTAATTGTTGTACTTGGTATTGTAGTAGATGATCCCATTGTTGTAATAGACAATTATATAGAAAAACTGGATGAAGGTAAATCTAGATTTGAGGCAGCATATCATAGTGCTGTAGAATTATTCCCATCTGTTTTTACAGCCACGCTCGCCATTTCTGCTACGTTTTTTCCGCTTATGTTTTTTATGAGCGGAACGGCAAAAGACTTTTTAAGTACGTTTCCTTTTACAATTTCCATTGCTTTATTTCTGTCTTTAGCAATATCCATTTTACTGGTACCTTTTCTTAATACTGTCTTTATTAAAAAAGGATTGCATTCAGAAAAGGAAGAAGATGATGCTGAAAAGAAAAAATCGGTGTTAGATCGGCTTCAAGATTTTTTTAATAATAGTGTAGAAAAAGCTATGAAACATTATAGAATAACTGTTTTCATAGGAGTGCTTTCTGTTGTATTAGGAATGTTACTCTTTTCAAATGTAAGTCAAGAGTTATTTCCAATTGTAGAAAGAGATCAATTTGCAGTAGAAGTGAACCTTAGTAAAGGAAGTAATTTACAAGAAACAGCAGCTATTGTAGAGGAGTTTGAAGAGATTTTAGCTAAAGATGAGAGAGTAGTAGACTATACCAGTTTTATTGGAGAAAGTTCGCCACGATTTCATATGGTATATGCTCCTAATCTACCAGCAAAAAATTACGCTCAAATATTAGTAACAACAACTTCAAACGATGCTACCGAAGAAGTACTAAGAGAATATGACAATAAGTATTCTGAAATGTTTCCGAATGCCTATTTAAGGATGAAACAACTTAACATGGTAGGAAAACCTGCCCCAATTGAGGTGAGGCTTTACGGGAATAATATTTCAGAACTAAAAAAATATGGAGATCAAATAATTGATGTAGCTAGACAAACTCCCCAAACCATCTGGAGTAGAAGCAATTTTGGAGAATTATACAGTTCGGTAAGTATTGAAATCAAAGAAGAGCAAGCTGCTCAAGCAGGTCTAACTAAGGAAGATATAGGTAATACCATCGCTATGAATATGGAGGGCTTACAAGCAACTCAAATCTATGAAGATGATTATGCCATTAATATTAAAATAAAGGCAGAAAATCACGCTGAGCAAACTATTTCAGACTTACGTCAGCTTTCAGTAATTGTGCCTAATACAGGTAATAGTATTCCTTTAAAACAAGTCGCTAACGTTACTCCTACTTGGGAGCAGGAGCGAATTGTAAGACGTAATGGGATGCGTTGTTTAACCATTAGAGTTGATATTGAAAAAGGAGCTGTAGCCAATGTGGTACAAGGTAAAATGACACCTAAAATAGAAGAATTAAACATTCCAAGTCATATAAGAATAAACTATGGAGGGGAGCATGAAATGTCTGAAGAAAACCTTTTACCGATGGGTATCTCTTTATTGATAAGTGTATTGCTTATAATCTTAATACTTATCTGGCATTTTAAATCCTTCAAACACGCAGCCTTAAGTTTTATTACCATGCCGTTAAGTATTCTAGGAGCTGCATTAGGTTTATTATTAATGCAATATCCTTTCGGATTTACTTCCTTTTTAGGAATATTAGCTCTCTGTGGTATCGTAGTAAGAAACGGAATTATTCTTATAGATTTTGCAGATGAATTACGTCTACATCACGATAAAAATGTTCTACAAGCTGCAATTTTATCAGCACAACGTAGAATGAGGCCTATTTTTCTTACCTCGTCTGCTGCTGCTGTAGGAGTTACCCCTATGATTATTAGTAGGTCTAGCTTATGGGGGCCGCTGGGTACTGTAATCGCTTTTGGACTTTTGGTTTCTATGGTTTTAACACTCTTTGTGTTGCCTGTACTATACTGGTTATTCTTTAGAAATGAAGAAGAAACTAAAGATGAAAATAATAATGAAGAATTAAAAACAATAAACTCATAAAAAATGGACGTTGTAAACCATTCATTCTATAAAAAAATAAGCGTTTTCTTGGTGTTTCTTTTTGTGCTTGTAACAGGTAATGCTCAGGATAAAAAAATAACACTAGAAGAATTAAAAAAAGCAGCCCTTGAATATAGTAACCAAATTAAAAATGGAAAATTAAGAGCCGAAAAAGCTGAGGTTGCTAGACAAGAAGCATATTCTAAATATTTTCCCGAAGTAGAGGGCACTGGATTGGCATTATATGGTTTTAATGACCTTATAGCACCCATTCCTGGAGTTTTACCTAACGGAATTGATAATATTTACAGTATTGGCGCTACAGCGACACAGCCCATCTATACTGGAGGAAAAATTAGATTGACCAATCAATTAGCTCAAGTACAATTAGAAAGTCGTAAAATAGGAACAGAAGAGACTATAGATTCTGTTGTTCTTGCTATAGAAACTAAATTTTGGCAATTAATTAATATACAAGAATATCAAAAAGTAGTGAATGCTAGTAAAACCTACCTCAATAATTTATTAAAACAACAAGAGGATCTTTTAGATGCAGGACTTATTTCAAAAAATCAGCTACTTCAGGTAAAAGTAGAGAAAAGCGGACTTTTATTAAGGGAAAATGAATTATCAAACCAAAGAAAAATCGCTTTATTAGATTTGGCAGTATATGCAGGAATTTCGTATGATACTAGTATGGTTGCTTCAAAAGCTGTAAAAAAAGATATTGCTTCACCAGAACTAACCTTTGGAAATCCCCAACTTGACTTACAAAGCAATAATATGTATCGCTTGTTAGAAAAACAAGTGCAAGCAGCACAATTACAAGTGAAAAATGAAAAAGCCGACTTATTACCTCAATTTGCAGTAGGATTAAATGCTTCAAAGTTTGATTCATTTAATAATGATTTAGGAATAGATATTCAACCAATTGCTTTTGGGACTATTACTATTCCAATTTCTGCTTGGTGGGGTGGAGAAAAAAAGCAAATAAGACAAACAGAAATTGAAGTTGAAATTGCAGAAAATAAATTAAAAGATGGTAAGGATCAATTAACAGTAGGAATTATGAAAAGCTGGTATGATCTTCTCAATGCATATAAACAAATTCAATATGCTGAAGATAAGTTGCTTTATGCTACCGAAAACCTTCAAAATCAAAGAGATTATTATAATAGTGGGTTAAGTAATTTAACAGATTTATTAAACGCCCAACAATCTAAACAAGAGGCAGATGCAGAGTTGGCAAATGCAATCGCCAATTATAATCAAAAAGAAGCAGTATATCGCTATAGAACCAACCAACTAGAAATCCCCTCAATAGAAGAATAGTAGCTGAATTTTAAAAATCAAGCCATAATACTTTTTATAAATTATCAACTTTAAGAAAAAATGAATAAAAAATTTAGCTGGTACTTAGTAGCGGTTACTTTTGTAATAGGCTCAATCTGTCAAGCTCAATCGATAAATAGAGAAAATTTTAAAGATTCAGTACAGAAATTACCCTATTTCACTATTCATAAGGATAATTTCTTTTTAACAGGAATCCCAACAAATACAGCTATAAATAGCAATTCAGCAGATGCAAAATATCAAGTTAGTTTCAAACAGATTATAACTAGAGATAAACTCCCTTGGGATACTTATTTATTTTTGACCTACACTCAACAAGCTTTTTGGGATATCTATAAAGAATCTTTTCCTTTTAGGGATGTTAATTTTAATCCATCTATAGCAATAGGTAAACCTATATTTAATAAAGATGATAATTTTAAAGGAATAGCAGGAGTAGCCATAGAGCACAACTCCAATGGTCGTGATAGTATTTATTCTAGAAGTTGGAATAGGATAACTGCAAGTTATACTACGAACATTTTTCATCGAACTACAGCAAATTTTGAGATGTGGTTGCCTTTTGGCTATAGAAATGATAACTCAGATATTTTAGAGTATACAGGTCTTGCACAAATAAACATAGAACGCGAAGTAAAGCAAAACAAATTGTATTTTAATTTAATGCTTAGAAAGGGGTTGAATTTTGATGGGAAAGGTACTATACGTTCAAGAATTTACTATAACCTTTTCAAAAACAACCTTTCTAATCAATATATAATGCTAGAATGGTATTTAGGTCAAGCAGAAGGCTTACTTGATTATCAAAAGTCACAAAGTATGATAAGGTTAGGATATGTGATTAAAACAAACGAATTTGATTTTTTTAAATAAAAATTTTAGTTGTTACCTAAATTTAATAATAGTCCTATTAATATAAATGTGTTTCCTTAATTTTCCTATTGCAGGACCATACAGTTACCAAATAGGATACAGCTTTAAACACTCTTATTAAATAACACTGTAAGATGATTAAGAGAGCTTAGTTGATTCTGTATACCATCCGTTTTATACATAGAGTATGTTTAAAAAAGATTAGCTTTATTTTTTAGATATATAAATCTATAGATTCATTACTTTCTGTAAAGGAAAAAATCAATCCTCTTTCTTTCTAATATTAGAATTAAATTATATATTGGGCTCTAACTAACATAAAACTATGGATGACAAAATAAAATACGAGATGGAATTCCCGATACAGGTGTCTCCATCGTTGTTATATCAATATATATCAACTCCTTCAGGAATGAGTGAGTGGTATGCTGATAACGTTAATTCTCGAGGTGAATATTTTACATTTATTTGGGAAGGAAGTGAAGAAAAAGCCAAGTTATTAGGTAAAAAAAGTGGTGAACGTATCAAGTTTAGATGGGTTGATGATGAAGATACAGACTACTATTTTGAGCTTCGTATACAAGTTGATGAAATTACTAAAGATGTATCATTAATGATTACAGATTTTGCCGAAGAAGATGAAATAGATGAAGGTAAAATGCTATGGGATAATATGGTTTCAGACTTAAAACAGATATTGGGTTCTAAGTAAACAATCCCGTTAATTTATAATATATTTGCGCCGCAGTATTTTGAATTTTCAAAGTAAAAGCGGCTTTTTTATGATTAATTTTAACGGAACTCTTCAAGAAAACAACACATCAATTTCACCTAACAATCGTGGTCTTAATTATGGAGATGCTGTATTTGAAACCTTACGTATTTCTGGTGGAAAAATTTATTTCTGGGAAGATCACTACTTTCGGTTAATGGCTTCTATGCGTATTTTAAGAATGGAAATTCCTATGAGTTTCACTCCAGAATACCTAGAAGAACAAGTTTTAAATACTATAAAAGCTCAAGAGAATAATAATAAAGGTTTTAGAGCAAAAATTTTAGTATGGCGTAAAACCGGTGGAAAATATACTCCCAGTACTAATGACGTAGCCTTTTTAATCACTACTGAACCATTAGAAAATCCATTTTACACATTACAAGATTCTTTTTACGAAATAGAGCTTTTTAAAGACCATTACATTAATTCAGGATTACTTTCTACCCTAAAAACAAATAATAAAGTTCTCAATGTACTAGGAAGTGTTTATGCTCAAGAAAATGATTATGCAAATTGTCTGCTTCTAAATGAAAAAAAGCAAGTAGTTGAAGCCTTAAATGGGAATATTTTTTTGGTAAAAGGCTATAAAATTAAAACACCTCCTCTTGAAGATGGTTGTTTAAATGGTATTTTAAGAAAACAAATCATCAAGATTATAGGAGCAATGCCGGACTATATTCTCGAAGAAACTTCTGTATCTCCTTTTGAATTACAAAAAGCAGATGAAATATTTATTACAAATGTGATTACAGGTATTCAACCAGTTTCAAAATATAGAAAAAAAGAATACAGCCAAGAAGTAGCTAAAGAACTTCTAGCAAAATTGAATGTAAAAGCTAGATTAAGCTAGTTATAAGTAGGATTTTCTGGCGAATTTGACCAGATAAGATAATCACCACCAAATTCAATCATTTTTTCCTTCCAGAAATTGGTATATGATTTTCCTATAATTCCATTATTGTATGTATTGGGGGCTACAACCCAACTATTTAATTGTAATTCTTGATCTAGTTGAGCACTTTCCCATCCTGAATACCCCAAAAAGAAGCGTATCTGTGATTCATCAATTTTATTTTCTATCAGTAAATCAATCACTGAATTAAAATCTCCACCCCAATAAATACCATTTGATATTTCAATACTGTCTGGTATTAACTCTGGAATTTTATGAATAAAGTACAAGTTATCCTGTTCTACTGGACCACCATTGTAAACGGCCAAGTTGGAATTTAATTCAGGAATAAAGTCTTTTAAAGTATACTCTAAGGGTTTGTTAAGTATAAAACCAACAGAACCTTCGTGATTGTGTTCTGCCAATAAGACTACAGATCTATTGAAAGAAACATCACCAATGATAGAAGGTTCAGCTACTAATAACAATCCTTTGGCTGGTTTGAGAGTAGTCATGAAATTGGTTTTGTAACTTAAATCTAAGTATTAATTTTTGAAAATCCAACACTTCGCCTTTATTGTTGTATTGAATAGGCATAAAAAAAAACCCTGCCAAACGACAGGGTTATGTTTTTAGATGGCATATAGCCTTAGTTTACAGCACTCTGTAAATCTGATCCTGCTTTAAACTTCACAACGTTTTTAGCAGCAATTTTAATAGTTTTACCTGTTTGTGGGTTTCTACCTTCACGAGCAGCTCTTTTAGATACTGACCAAGAACCGAAACCTACTAATGATACACGGTTTCCTTTTTTAAGTGCTCCCTCTACATTTTCAAGGAAAGACTCTAAAGCTTTTTTTGCAGCTGCTTTTGTAATTCCGGCATCTTCTGCCATTGCGTCGATTAAATCTGATTTGTTCATAGTTTGATTTTTAAAAATTAGATTGTTGGTTAAACTTTAATTAATTGCTCTACAAATTTAAACGGATTATCGGTTCATGCAAGGAATAGCGCGCTAAATCGCGATATTTGTTAATAACTTCGGGTGTTTGTTAATAACCTGAACTCATTTTGTAAGGATTTTAACAAAATCACTAAATATAAGGGGTTACGCAAGGTTTGCATCTTCTGTAAACGAAAATCCATTTAAAAGAGATGCAGCATCCATTTTTCTTTTTCCGGGTAATTGTAATACATTAATATATATATACCCATCTTTTGCAGCAACTTGTATAGTTTTTTTGTCTACCGTTACATTTCCGGGTGTTTCAGAATGATCAACGTGTTCTTTAGATACTTCATAAAGTTTCATCTTTAAGGTTTCTTCTCCATTATTTAAAGTACTCCACGCTACAGGATATGGTGATAGGCCTCTTATAAAAGCATCAATACTATCAATATTGTCATTCCAGTCTATTTTTGTGTTTTCTGAAGTAAGTTTTGGAGCTTCTTTTAAAGATACATCGTGTTCTTGAGCTATTGAAGGTGCTTCGTCTTTTTCAATCATCATAACAGTTTTCACTACAAGATTACTGCCTACGTCCATCAAAGTGTCGTGTAAACTTCCTGCAGTTTCTTTTTCTGAAATAGCAACTTCTTCTTTTAAAATGATAGCTCCGGTGTCTATCTTTTCATCTATAAAAAAAGTGGTTACACCAGTTGTATGTTCTTGATTGATGATAGCCCAATTAATAGGAGCCGCTCCACGATATTGCGGTAGGAGAGAGGCGTGTAAATTGAAAGTACCATACTCTGGTAGCGACCATACTACTTTTGGCAGCATACGAAAAGCGACAACTATTTGTAAATTGGCTTGTAACTCTTTTAACCTAGTCAAAAAGTTTTCATCTTTTAAATTGGTAGGTTGTAAAACAGGAATATTTTTTGAGACAGCATATTCCTTTACAGCAGAAGGCTTTAATTTTCTACCTCTTCCTGCTGGTCTATCTGGTGCGGTGATTACACCTACAATATTTTTTTTCTCTTCAATAAGTTTTTTGAGTACACCAACTGCAAAATCTGGTGTGCCCATAAAAACAATACGTAAATCTTTCATGAATTTAAATAAAATTGATTTTTTGTATTAAGTTTTACAGTGCCTTTATCTAGCATTAACCGTAATACATAAATTATTTTTTCTGATGTAAAAGTACTTTTTTCTGAAAGCTCTCGAGCATCCATTTCTTTTTCTTCTAAGAGTTGTATTATTTTTTCGGCAATAAGGATACTTTCATCTTTACTAGTTGAAAGCTTTTGAGAAGCACACACCGAACAAATACCACAAACTTTTGCTTCTATATCGCCAAAATATCTGGCTAACTGAACACTTCTACATTCTTTATTATTCTCAACATAATGCAACACAGCAGCAACTTGTTTTTTCTTTTTTTTGTTTAAAACCTTAACCTCCTTTGCGACAACATTTATTGTTTTATCATCTTCACGAGGTTTTAAAAAAGTAATAGTGGCATCAGTAACTTTAAGCAATAGTGAGATTATCTCATCACGTTCCAATTTTTGTAAAACTGAAATAATAACCTCAATGGATTGTCCGGTTTTTTTTGAAATTATATCCAAATCAATATGAGTTGGGGTTTCAAAAATTCCCCCGTACAGACGCAAGATTGTTTTACCAATAATTGAAGCTTTCATATCTGTGGTAAAATAGTCCAAAACTTGTTCTGAAGATACCAAAAACTGCACTGTTGATTTCCTGCCAAATTCTTGTGAAAGTTGTATAACTCCCAGTCTATCTAGTGATTGTAAACTATTATAAGCAAGTAAAATGTTAAGGTTGTAAACTTCACAAAAATCACGAAAATTGAAGCTAAATTCTTGAAACTCGCCCTCACCGTATGAAATCTGAAAATAGTTATTCAACTTGCGGTATAAAAACTTTAAATTTTTGGGAGTAGGTAACGCGTCAATAAATTGTTTCTGAACCAGTTTTTTATCATATTCATTATACAGCAATACTGCTTGAGCATACATTCCGTCACGACCTGCACGGCCAGCTTCTTGAAAGTAACTCTCAATACTTTCAGGTAATTGAATGTGTATCACAAACCGAACGTGAGGATGATCAATACCCATACCAAATGCATTGGTAGCAACCATTATGGGTATATTACCAGAACGCCATTTTTCTAACTTATCATCTTTTTCTTTTTTTGAAATTCCGCCGTGATAGAAGGTGCTAGAAAAACCTAGTTGATTTAAGTGGTTACTGGTTTCAACCGTACTTTTTCTATTTCTTACATAAATAATGGCAGATTGTGTGTTTTTTTTAAGGAGTTGCTCAATTTTATAGAGTTTATCATCTACACGCAAAACTTTGTAAGCTAAATTAGCTCTCACAAATGAGTTTTTAAATACTTCGGGTAACTCTAGATTAAGTTCTTTAATAGTATCATCAAGCACTTCTGGAGTTGCTGTTGCTGTAAGCGCAATAATTGGAGCCAATGGTTTTAACTCTCTTAACACGGTAATGTTTTTATAAGCTGGTCTAAAATCATTTCCCCATTGCGATATACAATGTGCTTCGTCTACAGCAATTAAACTCACATTCATTTGCCGAATCGTATTTTGTACTATTTCTTGTTGTAAACGTTCTGGAGATAGGTAAAGAAAGGTATAATTGCCGTACAGCACATTATCCATTGCAGTTTGTAATTCGGTAAAAGAAATCCCTCCAGAAATATGCATCGCTTTAATACCGCGTTCTTTTAATGTACTTACTTGATCTGCCATTAAAGCAATTAGTGGTGATACTACAATACATGTTCCGGGTTTTAATAATGCCGGAACTTGAAAGCAAATTGACTTTCCACCACCCGTGGGTAGTAAAGCGACTGTGTCTTGATCGTTAAGTACAGATGCAATAATCTCTTCCTGCATCGGTTTAAACGATTGGAAACCCCAGTAATTTTCAAGAATTTGTATTGGTGTTTTCAAATAAGAACTACTTCAAGTTTTCTAGTATAAATGTAATTCTTTTTTCAACGCTTCCTGTAGGCACTAATTGAACATCATAATTATAGGCTTTGTACCCGTCTAATAATGCATCGTGTATTTTTTCAGCTTCAGAAAAAGATTCATACCGTTCATTATCTTGTTTATATATTTTTTTCCAAGGAGGTAGTAAAAAAACAAGGTCGTATCTATTTTCTGTGCATACTTTGGTAAAATGCTCTGGGTAGCTTTGGGATGCATAATCCATATATGCAGTAACATCGGGTAACCCACGGTCATAAAACAACTGTTCTTTTTTAAAATTGTTTGCTTCTTGAAACTGCTGTAAACGTCCTTGTAGTAGGCGTTCACTAAACAAAAGCGGATCTGTTAAAAACAACTGTTCAATTCCTTCTTGTTGTGCTTTTTTTGTAACTTCTCGAGATACTTCGTGCAAGCAGGTAAATCCTCTTTCTTCTAGGCGTTTAATTAAAGTAGTTTTTCCTGTACCTGGACCTCCGGTTATAACAATTCGTTTTGTTTTCAAACGGTATATTTTTTGTACAAAATAACTAAATATTTATTGATACTGAAAAGTGTATCTTTGTGAAAAAGAACTAGAAAAAGAATTAATGAAAACAGATAAAAAAACTACTGAATTTTACGATAGATTACGCCAACAATTACAAGATGATACTTCTTGGCCTTCAGAATATTTATATAAATTTATTGTTCCTTCCAGTTCAGAAAAAATAGCTGAAATTGAAGCAATTTTTGACGGTACAGGCGCTATGATAAATACACGAGATTCTTCAAAAGGAACCTATACAAGTGTGTCTATTAAAGTTACGCTAGACTCGCCAAACGCAGTGATTGAGAAATATATTGAAGTTTCTGAAGTAGAAGGTGTCATTTCTCTATAAATTTAGTATTTTGCAATCACTAAGACTTCAAAATAATACTTCCTTAAATTTTTAATTTTGTTAGATAACATAGAATACAATACAGAGCGTCCTCATTTAATAATTCCAGAATACGGACGTCACATTCAAAAAATGGTAGAGCACGCCGTCTCAATAGAAGACCGTGAAGAACGTAATAAAGTTGCAAAAAGCATTATTGCTGTGATGGGAAATTTGAACCCGCATTTACGTGATGTGCCCGATTTTCAACATAAACTTTGGGACCAATTGATTATTATGTCAGATTTTAAACTAGATGTAGATTCACCTTTCCCAAAGCCTTCCCGTGAAGAGTTAGCAGAGCGTCCACAACCGCTTCCATACCCTCAAAACCACCCAAAGTATCGATTTTATGGTAACAATATTAAGCGAATGATTGATGTTGCCAATAAATGGGAAGATGGCGATAAAAAAGATGGTTTAATACTTACAATCGCCAACCATATGAAAAAGTGTTTCCTTAATTGGAATAAAGACACAGTTGATGATGGAGTGATTTTTGATCATTTATTTGAACTTTCAGGTGGAAAAATAAATCTTAAAAATAGTGATGAAGATCTTTCTGAAGCTAAAGATTTAATGAAGAACAAGAAGCGATACAACAAAAAATCTTATAAAAATAACCGCGGACGCAAACGCAACTAATCTACATTTAAGAAGCTTTTATGGGAACTTTTCAAATTGAAGGCGGGCATAAACTGAAAGGAGAAATACATCCTCAAGGAGCCAAAAACGAAGCCTTACAAATACTTTGTGCTGTATTATTAACGCCTGAAGAGGTCGTAATTGAAAACATACCCGATATTAGGGATGTAAATAAACTGATTACTATTTTGGGTAATCTTGGTGTAAAAATACAAAAGCATGGAAAAGGAAAATATGCCTTTAAAGCTGATGATTTAAAACTAGAATACCTAGAATCTGAACTTTTTAAGCAAGAAGGAAGTTCACTTAGAGGTTCTATAATGATTGTAGGACCATTACTGGCACGTTTTGGCAAAGGATATATTCCACGACCCGGAGGTGATAAAATAGGTAGAAGACGTCTAGACACTCACTTTGAAGGTTTTATAAGGCTGGGAGCTGAGTTTAGATATAACAAAGAAGAACGCTTTTACGGAGTTGAGGCACCCAATGGATTAACTGGAACATATATGTTGCTTGATCAAGCTTCAGTTACCGGAACTGCCAATATAGTTATGGCTGCTGTTTTAGCAAATGGCATAACCACTGTATACAATGCTGCTTGTGAACCTTATTTACAACAGTTATGCACTATGTTGAATGCCATGGGAGCAAAAATTAGCGGTGTAGGTTCAAACTTATTAACCATTGAAGGTGTTGAATCATTAGGAGGTTGTAATCATCGAGTATTACCCGATATGATTGAAATAGGAAGTTGGATTGGCCTTGCAGCAATGACACAAAGTGAGATTACTATAAAGAATGTAAGTTGGGAAAACTTAGGTATTATTCCAGATACTTTCAGAAAATTGGGTATTACCTTAGAAAAGAAAGGCGATGATATTTATATTCCCGCTCAAGATGAATATGAAATTCAAGGATATATCGACGGATCAATTTTAACTGTTGCCGATGCTCCTTGGCCTGGTTTTACACCTGATTTATTAAGTATTGTCTTAGTGGTTTGTACACAAGCAAAAGGAAGTGTATTAATACATCAAAAAATGTTTGAAAGCCGTTTGTTTTTTGTAGATAAATTGATTGATATGGGCGCAAAAATAATTCTTTGTGATCCTCATAGAGCAACCGTGATTGGTCATAATTTTAACTCAACATTAAAAGCTACTACAATGGTATCACCAGACATACGCGCTGGAATATCATTATTAATTGCAGCACTTTCTGCAAAAGGTGTATCTACAATTCATAACATTGAACAAATTGATAGAGGTTATGAAAATATAGATGAACGTCTTCGTAAAATAGGTGCAAAAATTACTAGAATAGAATAAAACAACTAAAGATTTTATTATTTATAGAAAAAGAAAAAGCCGCAAATTATTGCGGCTTTTTAAATTTTATTTATTTCGGTTTTTGTTAATCTCGTCTTGTAGTTTGCGCCTAAGTTTTTGTTCACGTTCTAGTGATTTTTGGCGGTTGGTTTCAAGCTCCATTTCAGTTTCAGCAAGTTTTAATTGTGACTCTTTTGTAACCTTATGGCTGTTTTTAAATTTGTAAAATAAAAATGCCAAACCTATTATCAATAAAAATATAATAGACCACATTATGGAGTTATAGGTAGATTTTTCAGTAAGAATTCCTAATAACTCAATACCGTTTTCTTTTTCTTTTGAAAGTGATAAATCTTCTTTTGTAGTTTTTAATTGATTGGATAATGAATCAATTTTTTTTGCCTTCTGATTAATTTCTTGATTGGAAGAAGAAATTTCAGATTCTAAGGCCGAAACAGTATCTAAGATATTTTGCCTAAGTTGATTAATCTGATACTTTTTAATCACCTTATATTCTTGGTAATTATTAGATTCATCTACAACTTCTTTAAACTGACCTTCTAAGGTATTGTCCTCTTGCTGTACTTGGGGATTTTCTTGAGCAAAAAGGGTAATTGTAATAAGAAATGCCGGAAGAAGGGTTATTAATTTTTTCTTCATAGTAGTTTTGTTGGGTTTGTTTTGTTTAGTAACACCGCAAGAGTAGAAAAATTGTTTTAAATAGCCCAAATTTTGAGTCTAATTAAAATTTATTTAACAACGTGCTCTTTTTTATTGTAGCAAAAGTTTAATGCTCCTGAAGGACATTTCCTTATTTGCTTTATAACGGTTTCGGTGTCAGCACCATCCATATTAATCCAAGGAATTATTGATGTTCTAAAAACTTCAGACAAACCTTGAGCACATTTCTCAGCGTGGATACATTTTTTAGGTTCAAAACTTACCGTGATTTCACCATTGGTGAATTCATTTGTAATCGTTTCCATAAGCATAGATTTGGGGGTTATGTAAACTCTTAATTTTCAATATGTTCGATAAATATATGTAAAATATCGATAAAGTGTAGTTTTTGAAGAATAATCTTACAGTGATTTTAAGAAACAGCTTTTTTATACGTGCTTAAAGCACGTTCGCGAGCCTCTTTGTGATCTACCATTTTTTCAGGATAGTTATCTGTATCATATTCATCAATCCATTTTTTTAAGTACATATGGTTTTTATCAAATTTTTCAATTTGCGTTGTAGGATTAAAAATCCTAAAATATGGTGCCGCATCTACACCGCTACCTGCTGCCCATTGCCAATTTCCTACATTGCTTGAAAGCTCATAATCCAGTAGCTTTTCAGCAAAATAAGCTTCACCCCATCGCCAATCAATTAAAAGATGTTTGCACAGAAAACTAGCAACAACCATGCGTACGCGATTGTGCATATAACCGGTTTTATTTAACTGTCGCATACCGGCGTCAACCATAGGGTATCCGGTTTTACCTTCTTTCCATAGCTTAAATTCTTCTTTATTGTTTCGCCATTTTACACGATCATATTTTTTTCTGAAGGCTGTATCTACTGTTTTTGGATAATGCCAAAGTATCTGCATAAAAAATTCGCGCCATATTAATTCTTGCCAAAAAGTTTCGTTTTTTTCTGCAATGGCTTTTTTGATCATTTTTCGCACGCTTACAGTACCAAAACGCAAATGCGGACCTAAATGAGAAGTAGCGTCTTCAGATGGAAAATTTCGTTTTTTCTCATATTCTTTGATTGTTGTGGGCGTTACATCATAATCTGGTACTTCAATACTTGATTTTTTAAACCCAATATCTCCTAAGGTTAAATTAGGCAAACGTGTATTTGAAACTAAATTTTTTAAAAACTCGTTGGTGTAGTAAATTTTTAAGTGTTCATCTTCATTAAAGGTAGACTTCCACGTTTTCATATACGGAGTGTATACTATATATGGATCACCATCATCCTTTACAACTTCGTCTTTTTCAAAAATGACTTGATCTTTGTACGTGTAAAAACCTATATCTTTTTTAGATAATAATTCTTTAACTTTTTGATCTCTATCTTTGGCGTAAGGTTCGTAGTCGTGGTTGGTTATTACGTTTTGAATGTTATATTTTGAACAAATTTCTTCAAAAACTTTTTCTGGCTTTCCATAGAACATAGCCAAACTGCTATCGTGCTTTTGAAGTTCATCCCTCATTTTCTGAAGGGTTTCAAAAATAAATGTAACCCGAGCATCATCTTCAGGAAGTTCATCCAATATTTCAGAATCAAAAATAAAGATTGGTAAAACGGGGTGTTTTCCGTGCAGCGCTTTGTAAAATCCTACATTATCATCAATCCGTAAGTCCCTTCGGAACCAAAAAATATTTACTTCTTCCAAAATTAATTAAGATTTATAGTTGAAAGCCCACCATCAACACCTATTACTTGACCCGTAATCCAACTTGCATCATCGTTAATTAAAAATGTTGCAGTAGAGGCAATGTCATCAACTGTGCCTACTCGTTTAAGTGGATGACGTTCTGCCATCTTTTCTTTTTTTGAATCATTATTAAGCAGTTTTGAAGCCAACGAGGTATCTGTTAATGAAGGGGCAATTACATTTACTCTAAAATTTGGTGCATATTCTGCAGCCAATGCTTTTGCAAATCCTTCAATAGCACCTTTGGCTGCCGCTACACTGGTATGAAATGGCATTCCTGTATTAACTGCAACAGTACTAAAAAATAACAAAGAAGCTTGATCAGCATTTTTTAAATTGGGTAATATGCCTTTTACAGATTTAACTAATGATAAGAAGTTTACATTCAAATCTTCTTGAAACGTATCTTCACTCATCATTTTAAAAGGCTTTAAATTGATGCTGCCAGGACAGTAAATAAAACTGTGAATGGTTTCAGGAAGGTCTAAGCTTGAAATATCATCCTTAAGAGCATCAAATGATAGGTGTGTTACGCCTTCGGGAATACTTTCATTGCTTCTAGAAGCTATATATACCGAATTGTTTTTGCGTAATTTATCTGCAATGGTGGCTCCTATACCATATGAACCGCCAATGAGTAGTATATTCTTTTTCATAGTATTAAATTTTTCCGAAAAGTTCTGTCAATTTGTTTTTTCGGTATTCAAAAATTTCTTGAAGTTTGGGTTTGACCAAAAAGGGATGTGCCCATTGCCCTAAAAACCCCATAGGTACTTTATAATGGATGATATCTTCCATTTCGACACCATTATCTATTTCTTTTATAAAATGTTTATGGTGCCAGAGTGAATAAGGTCCAAAGCGTTGTTCATCAACAAAATATTCACCTTGTTGAACGTGTGTTATTTCTGTAACCCACTTGGTTTTTATACCAAGAATAGGCGTTACCACATATTCAATAATTTGACCTGGATACATTTTTCTGTCAGCTCCCGAAACAATATCAAACCCCATATAATCTGGAGTTATGGTTTTTAGGTTTTCTGGTGCAGACAAAAAGTCCCAAGCTTCTTGTTTAGAAATAGGTAATCGCTGAATAGAACGTAGTTGATATATCTTCATACATGCGTTTTACAGATTATCTTCTTTTGTAAGATAATTTGCTATTCATACGCATTAATCGATACATTTCAACTTTTACGGCTCTTTTGTTTTTGCGAAAACTGAATAAATTTTTGATAAATGACAACATAACTTTTTTCTTTTAAAAATACGACTGTTTTACGAATTAAAAAATAGTTTAAACAAAACTTAACAATTTATTTATAGCCTGTTAGCAGTTGCTTAATTGGTTATGTAGGCAGATTTACAAAGCCTTAGTGCGTCATTTTAAGATTTTATTAACTTTAGATGTTTTGGCTTATTGTAATTTAGTATGCTCAAGAAATTAACTAAAAATTAGACTTATGAGAACCTTATTACTAACTGCATTTGTGGCTATTCTTACTACCGGAATGAGTGCACAAATTAAAACACCACAACCCAGTCCGTTTCAAAAAATAGAGCAGACTGTTGGTTTGACCGATATTACGCTAGAATATTCACGTCCGTCTATGCGAGGTCGTACTATAATGGGAGGATTGGTTCCTTACGGAAAAATATGGCGTACCGGAGCCAATGAAAATACCAAGATAACATTTAATAAACCTGTATTAATCGATGGTACAAAATTGAATCCTGGTACGTACGCTATCTATACAAAACCAAATAAAGATAGTTGGGAAGTATATTTTTACAGTGATGCTAATAACTGGGGTAACCCACAAAAATGGGATGAAAGTAAAGTAGCAGCAAAAACGACTGCAAAAGTATATCCTATGCCTATGGATATAGAGACTTTTACAATGTCTTTTGATGAAATTACTCATAACGCTGCTCACCTTGGAATTTTATGGGAAAAAACCTATGTAGGTGTTCCTATTGAAGTGATGACAGATAAAGAAGTATCAGCAAGCATTGACCGTGTTATGAATGGTCCAGGATCAAATGATTATTATGCCGCTGCTGTATATTACTTAAATACTGATAAGGATATTAACAAAGCAAAAACTTGGATTGATAAAGCTATAAACTCTGCCGAAAATCCTGCATTTTGGCAGTATAGACAACAGTCTTTAATTTATGCAAAAGCTGGTGATAAGCAAGGAGCTATAAAAGCTGCAAAAAAATCACTAGAACTTGCTAAAAAAGCAGGTAATGACGATTATATTGCTTTAAATGAAAAGTCTTTAAAAGAATGGGGAGCAATGTAAACCCTAATTTCACTTTAATAAAAAAAGCGTTCTATCACAAGGACGCTTTTTTTGTGTTTACTAGTAGACAATAAGTGTGTAAAAAGTAAACACTTTTAGTATACAATTTTTCTGAAATACTCCTTTTAAGCCTTTAAAACTGTAATGGCACACGGTTTGTCTTTAAGGTTGTAAAAATTAACAAAGAGAAAATATTTTAGATGAATCGTAACAAAACTACTTCAGAAAAACAATCAAAGGGAACCCTTTGGAATTCCTTTTTTAATGGAAAAAATTTAAATCAGGAAAAAGCAGACAAGACATGGAATATTCTTGTTCTGTTCAATACATTTCTTTTATTAATTGGTGGAGCTTTTCTAGTGTATCAAATGCAAAATGATTTTGCACAATTTAGAATGGAACGGTTAAGCACCACTTGGGGTTATATATTCTTCGTAGTTGCAGCAACATTATTTGTTTTTAAAGCAGGTTTCTTTATATATCAACTATATCTATACTTTAGGTACAAACCAATTGCTTCAGTTTCAGATGAAGAGTTACCTACCGTATCAGTAATTGTGCCTGCTTATAATGAAGGAAAGCAAGTATGGAATACACTTATTAGTTTGGCAAAAAGTGATTATCCGGTAGATAAAATTCAATTATTAGCTATTGATGATGGAAGTAAAGATGATACTTGGTACTGGATGCAAGAAGCTAAGAAAAAATTAGGTGATCGAGTGTCTATCTTTCAGCAACCTGAAAATAAAGGAAAGCGTCACGCTTTATACAGAGGTTTTAACATAGGTACCGGAGAAGTATTTGTTACAGTTGATAGTGACTCTGAAGTAAACGAAGATACTTTACGAAACTTAGTAAGCCCTTTTATTACCAATAAAAAGTGTGGAGCCGTAGCCGGAAACATTAGAGTTTTAAACAACAATAAAGCGTTGTTGCCCAAAATGCTGAACGTAAGTTTTACATTAAGTTTTGAGTTTGTACGTTCTGCCGAAAGTAAATTAAATTCAGTATTGTGTACGCCGGGAGCGCTGGCAGCATATCGTAGAAAAGCTGTTTTTAATTGTCTAGATGAGTGGATTAATCAAACATTTATGGGTAAACCATCAGATATTGGTGAAGATCGTGCGATGACCAATATGATTTTAAAACAAGGCTACCACGTATTATTTCAGCGTAATGCTTATGCATATACCAACGTTCCTGAAAAGTATAAAGGTTTATACAAGATGTTTATTAGATGGGGTAGAAGTAACGTGCGTGAAAATATTGCAATGGCCAAATATGTTTTTACAGATTTTAGAGAAGGAGCAAAATCTGGATCTAGACTATTATTCTTTAGTCAAGCGACAAAATTAATTATGTGCTACCCATTCTTACTGTTTATGTTGTATTTCATTCTAGTACACCCGGTACTGTTTGTAAGTTCAACCTTAGTAAGTATTTTGGTGCTATCAAGTTTTCAAGCCATCTTTTACGCTAAACGGTATAATTTTTCAGAATCATTCTGGGCATATACTTATAGTATTCTATATACCTTTAGTTTATTTTGGATTACGCCATATGCCATTGCAACAGCTAGTAGAAGAGGATGGTTAACAAGAGAATTACCTCAACAGAAATAATCAAAACCTAATCAATTTCTGACTAAAAAGCTATTTCAACATACTGAAATAGCTTTTTCTGTTTTTAAAATATAGAATATGATGGTTAAAAATGTGAGTTTTAATTTACTTCAGAAACTATTAAAAGTGAGTTTTCTTAATAAATGAATTACACTTGTAATGTAGTAAATTACTTGATATTCAGAAACCTAGAAATGGATTTAACTAGCGATTCTGCCGGCGAATCAATTAAACAAGTGGGACAGTTTGCATAAGTAAAAATACAGTCTATCAAATCTGTAGCTAGATGTAACAACAACCCAATACCAATGATAGAAAACGGCTTTCTGAAAAATAACAAACCAATATACAGCAATGCCGCAAAGTACGAGTGAAGGGGGTGGAAGTTAATACTACATCTATTGGCTTGAAATATAGGGTCTGCAAATACATGATCTATATCTATTAGCATCGTTGCCAGTAAAATAATATATACCTTTTTCCATTCTCTTTTATAGAAAAAATAAGCAATAAAAAGGGGAAATCCTAAATGTAGAAAGTAATGCGTAAATTCTTGCATATTTTAAGTTGAAACAAATTTCTATTGATTTTTTAGTATTTGATCAAATAATGCTTTTACTTGTAAATCGCCAAACCCATAAATGCTTTCCCTTATAGAAAACTCTTTAAAAACCTTTTTAAAATCTTTGGTTTGTTGTTCAGCCATAATTTTTTGTAAGGTTTGTGTTGGTCTTCCGGGTTTTCCATCTTTGGGTAGTCTATCCAGTTGAGCTTGAACTGCAGCCAAAATAAAAGGATACGTGTCTTCAATACTTTTGGCAGTAAGCTTTAATAGATCCCAGTTTTTATTTTTATAAGCCAGCCAGAGAGATGAAATGCTCTTACGGGGTTTAATCTTAGTTCTGTTTTGATAAACCGCAAATAATTCTTGCTTGTTTAACGCTCCAAAACCATATTGAGTGTGTTTAGGCGGTCTTACCAAAAATAAATTGTTTTGTACCTTGTTTTCTGAAAGTAAATGAATGACAAACCAAAAGTTAACTTGGCAAAATAAATCATCCTCAAACCATAAATTGACATTTGAATCAGATTCTAGCGTAAGGATTTTTTGAAACTCAGTTTTAACGTTTTGTAGATATGCTTCTTTTGTGTCACCGTAATTTTTACTAATAAATTGGGCTCTATTATTAAAAAAAGAATCAAAAGTATCACCATCAACATTTCCTTCAATAAGACATTCTCTTGCAATTATTAAAGTTCCCTTTATATCTTCCGGAAACTGTTCTTTCAGTGCGTCACCATTTAATATGTGATATTCTTTTTTCATAAAAATTTAACTAAGTAGCGTTAAAAGTACTTCTTTTTTCAGAAGAAAAGGAGTAATTAAACTTCATTACTTAGTACTGTTAATGTTGAATTTTAATAACTTAAAGTATAGATTTCTTTGTAGTCTAGTCTTTGGTAAAAGTAGATTCAATTTTTTTACTGCGAGTTTATAAAAGGTTTAAAGCCTCCATATACCATTCTACCAGCATCAAAAATTTTATTATTTTCTTTAAAAAGAGGTGCTACAAGCTTGGTCATTCTTGCATCTAACGGTACTTTTTTGTTGGCTTTATCTCTTACTTCTTTTGAAGGAAAGACAACCCACCCAAAAATAACTTCTTCATCTGTAGTTGAGGCTATAGCGTGTGGAAAAGAGCGAGTTGCTTCAAGAGATAAATCATCACCAATGTATTCAAAATAGGCTAAAGCTCCATACTCTTTCCACATTTCGGCTACTTGTTCAGCAATTTCTTTGTATTGCTTCAAGTGCTTTTTATCAATTGGAAAAACAAATGCGTCTATGTAATCGTTCATACTTTTTTTCTTTTTATGTTATACTCAAACCTTAAAACGGTACTATTCCATAAAGTTAAGGTTTGTATAGCAGTAATGTTGTTATCACTACTAGAAACAATTAACTTGTCTTTAAATGATTTAATAAATTTGGTGTATAACTTTTCTTTTGAATCCTTTAATAAAAAGTAAAAACCGCTATCTCCAATTTTTTTTCCAGATGAATCTAAAATAAGCTCACCATCCTTTCCTACCTTTGGTTTTAAAATTACCGTCGCATTCCCATTTGGTAATGGAAAAACTGCTTTTATACACGTTTTACCTGATGGTAGTTTACAGGTTTCATAAACCCCTGAATAAACTATATGACCTGTTGATTGAAATGTTCTAAGCCAAACAGTTCTTTTAATTTTTTTTGATTTTAAATCAATGAGTTGAATTATATCACTTGTTAATCCAGAAGTATCTTTTATATTTTTTATAGGTACGTTTAATTGTTGAATTCTTTTACTAAATATTAATTGTAATAGAACTCCAAAAATTTTAAAAAAAGGATTCCATTTAACCTTTAACTTTAAATCATAGTTAGATGTATTTTCATAAAAATCAATAACATTTTTGGATAATAATTTTTTTTCTTTTTCTGAAAGTTTAAGTTGTTCTATGGATTGAATTAATCCACAGCTTTTGGTTTGATTATTTATAGTTAAATTTTCCTTTTCTGCAAGTTGATTAATAAACTTTAAACCAATACCATTTTCACTTCCGAAAGGACCCAAAAGCCATTTGTGGGTTATAGGGCTAATTTTTTTTCCAAATAAAATAACCCATTGTTGAGTAATCCAGTCCTGTACATTTTGTTTGGTATTTGCTAATCCCATTAATAAAAAGAAGTTATTGTGTTGAGGTGTAGTTTGACTTACCTTTCCACTGTCCAAACTCGGATAAAGGTTTGAACCTTAAAGTTGTAAATTCAAAATGGAAACTCTTTCTTTCTCTTTCTTTCATAGCAGCAGAATGTCTTTTAGGTCTTTTAACTAAACTATGTCCCTGTACCATATCTGTCATTTCTTTTTCCGTTTTCCAAATTGAAAAGGTAGATACGGTATTAGGAAATTTTACTGATGCTAAAGCTAGAGTAGCACTTGGATGGTCTCTAACTAGCTTTTCTACAGGTCTTCCCCAATTTATAAATCTTGGTATAGCCAATGGTTTCATTCTAGCTATAGTTACAGCAACAACGGGTGACTTTGATTTATTTAATTGATCTTTAAGAATCGGTATTTTAAATCCGCTAAATTTTCCCCATTCTCTAATAAATGATAGACGTACGTGCCAACCTTCTGCCAATTTTTTACCAAAGTTGTCTTGAGTTAAAAAAGTTTCAAGGTCATTTTCATCATTCCATTGTATAAAAACAGCGACTTGACCAATTAAAACCCTCGATTTAGAAAATACTGGTGAGCCAAGTGTCATCACAGTCATATATTCTGAATGAATAAGTCCTTTTGTGTTTTTTAAAATAGGTTTTGAAAATATATTTTTTATTGCTTCAAAAAAGGAAAGTTCTATTAAATGATAAGAGAATATACTCAAGATATTTTAGTTAAAATTACTATTACAACTGTAACTAAAACTACAAACAAATGAAATAATGTAGCCCAATTTTAAATTTAAATATATAGAATTAACTTTTTAAAATATTACTTTCACCAACTTACTTTCTTATTATCTTTTTCCATTTTTGTGATTCAGCAAACTCTTTAATAATATAGTTTCTTTTTGTTAGTAAGTTTATCATGTATTTTCTAAGAAATAATATGTTTGCAAGTTTCCCAATTACACCTAAAGGAGTTTTGTAATAAAAAATATCTGTCACTACGGTTTTATTGTTTACGTTTTTAAAATAATGTTCATGCTTAAAACTTTTAAAAGCTCCCGAAACCATCTCATCTGCAAAATATACTGGGCTTTTAAATTCGGTTATTTTTGAAGTTAGTTTTTGATAGATACCAAAGTGTTTTGCTCTCCAAGTAACACTTTCTCCTAATCCAATCAAGCCAGATATTTTACCAGCAACAGCCTCTTCCTTGGTATGCTCTGTCGATATTTTATGCAAATCAATACTTCTTGAAAGATCAAAAACGATTTTTATGTTCGCATCGATTTTAGTTTCTAAAACAATTTTAGGCATTGCTGTTACAAATAATAAGATAAGAAATATAAAACTAATGATTTTGCTAGAACTTATTCAATGTGACCCACCATAAAACCCATCACGAATAGAAGTGGGATAATATAAATATTAATAACTAATGACTACTAGCTATTTAATTAGATGCGACTCTTAATTAATTTTGTATTCATTTCTGAATCGTCATTAAAATTCCATCACTTCTCCATCTTGGGGTACAGAGACTTTTTCTATTAATCCGTTTCTTTTTAATTCTGTAATTAATTGTTCTCTAGTAATAGGGCAGTGGTTTACCGCTTCTAGGTGATTTGCAATGACTTTGTATGGCGAATTTTTTACAAACTTAATGATGTCTTCCATTGTCATCAACAATGGTTTAAAAAGATCTAATTGTGCTCGTCCGCTTGCAACAACACTTATTTCTGGTTTGTACTCTCGTAATACGCTGTCAACTGCATCTGTGTAAATCGTGTCTGAACTTATATAAATCGTTTTTTCATTGGGTAATTTTATGTAAAAGCCCATTACATTTCCCATTGGTTTGGCTATAAAACCATAACCGTGTTTTGCAGGGATACCTTCTATAGTTCCTCCCAAAAAATCTGACTTCTCCCAGTACCTAATTGTTTGTGAAACATTCAGTCCTTTTTTGCGAAGCGCTTCTTCATCCTTTATACTGCAAAGTATCGGTATGTTATTTGACTTTAAAAAGCGTTCGGCTTCACTATCTAGATGATCGGGGTGAAGGTGTGTAAGTAAGCAATGAGTTGTTTTATTTATTATATCCATAATGTTAGCTGGCAAATCAACAATTGGATTGCGCTTTGGTTTATATCTAAACAATGTAAAAGAAGGGCCTACTGTTCCTTTTTTACCTAGCATAGGATCTATCAAAATAACTTTATCATTGGTTTCAAGAACCATTGTAGCGTTTCTTACGTGATGTATTTTCATAATAATATTTCTTTGAAACAAAGGTAGTGTAGGGAAGTTTTTACTACATTGATTTGAATCAAGAAATACGTTTACGAATTCTACTTAACGTTTCGGGGGTGATATTTAAATACGAAGCAATGTGATATTGTGGGATGTTTTGTAACCAATGTGGTTTGTAGATACATAATTCATTATACAACTCTTCGGGTGATTTGGTCACTCTGTTGTATTCAAAGAGTTCTTTTTGTTTTAATAATTTCTGAAAAGACATATCAATAAATGATTTTCCACAGTCATATTTTTCCAGAAGCTGTGTAAAGGGTATTTTGTCAATAACCAATACCTCTACGGGTGTTAAGGTCTCCTGATTCTTTTTGGTGGTTGTAGTGTTTATAAATGAGGTTAAGTCTGTAATAAACTGGGGTTTGCTATAAAAGTTTATGTTTGTCTCTTTATCGTGAGCGGTATAATATTCTCTAATAGTACCTTTATTTAAAAAACGCAACTGTTTTTCATGAGTGTTTTCTAATAATACTTGAGTGTTCTTTTCAATATTTTGTACACTGAATAAATTAAGCAATTCTTGCAATCCATGTTTGTTTAGAGGATATTCTGTATCAAAGAAAGACGCTATTTTGGTGGTGTCTACTGTCATAAATACATATTATTTATCTCTCATTATATCCTTTTCCGTCAAAGATTTTATGTTTTGCTTTTTCAATTCTCGATACACGAGTTTTGGACTGTTTGGCGCTAGTAAAATGAAGTAAATATCCTCTTTGTCTTCCTGGCGTTAATGAATTAAATGCTTTTTCAAAATCACTATCTTCTTTAAAAGCAGCAAGCAACTCATCAGGTTTTTCATAATCAGAATTTTTTTTCAATGCAACTTCTTTACCTTCTTGTTCATTTTTGATTGCTTCGTTTATATAATCTTTAATGATATGTTTTTGTTTTTCTATTTCAGTTACACTAGCAAAACGAAGCTGTCTGGCAACTTGCGTATTTTTTGTTTGTTGAATAAGCACACCTTGGCTGTCTTTTAACAAAGCACCTTTATGAAATAGTAAAGCGCAATACTCCTTAAAACCGTGTATTAAAACAATATTTTTACCCTTATTTGTGTAACAGGGATGCATCCATTTAAAGTCTTCTTCAACATCACAATCTATTATAATCTCTCGAAGCATTTTCATTTCTTCTTTCCATTGTTTTGCTCTTGATAGATACGCTTTTACCCTTTTGTCCATATTAAATGCTCTTACTTTATTTTGGTGTTGCTACAACTAACTCTAATACCTATATATTTTTTTTGAGTCTTAAAAATACAGTTTTAGTTTGAGGGGGTATGGATAAATTCTGTATCTAATAGATAAGAATATATCTGGGGTGTTCTATATAAGCTTTATATCTTTTTTTTATAAGTATGATCATTAATAAAAGGCATAACCCTACTAATGTAATAATACTCCCACCAATTATAAAAGATATACTATAATCGTTATCAAACATAAAGCAAAACATATTAAAAAAATCATTTAATATACCATCACTATTCCTGTTGGAAATGCAATGAAATTTTATAGAAAGGTAGCAATTGTATCAACTTTATTAATGATACTTTTCTAATTAATGCAATTCCAATTCCAAAACCTGCCAAAGCCCAAAGTCCACGTCTAAAGAAAAAATCACTTTATGGAATTGATGTTAATATATAATATTTTTCAGTATCATTGCTCAACACTGCGTTAAATCTATCTCCTTGAAATCCTAAAAACAATCTTTGAATGCCGATGATTATAGAAAAAAGAGCAAGTGTTTCAATTAGAACAATTTTATAATTTAATTTTTCTAACCTATCTTTTAAGTAATCCAAAATAATATTTGCTTAACGGCTATACGTTGATAAAATTTATTTAACCATTAGCTTAACTCAAATGACTATTTGATAAATAGATTGTTTTTTGAAATTTTTAAGCTATTTTCTGCTTGAGTATACCAATCAACAAAATCATCAAACTCAGTTTTATGAGAATTAAGCCAAGTATCAAACTGATTGGGTACAGCTATTTGAAAAATATAATGGTTGTAAGCATTAAAAAGGCCATTATCCATTAATTCTTTGTGGTAGCTAAATAAAACATTTGGATGGGTTTTATAATCTTCATTAAAATAGTTATTTAAAAAATCAATTCGTATTTGAGACAAGGATGTAAGGTCAACCTTTTCTTTACCAATTAATGATAGCAATACGTTTTTTTCAAATACCATACAAAATGGTGCTTCTAGATTGCCTTTTAAAACTTGATCACCGTCAATTACAATATCACAAAAATTAACTTCGGAAGAGTTTTCTTTAAATTTTATAGACTCCTTATAAGTATGAAAAAGCCATTCACTAACTTCTTGAGTTCTTGAAGTAGTTCGTTCTATATTCATGAATATTTCTCCGTAAATCAAACCGCTTAACTTATCATTAGAGTTAAGGTATAAAGAAGCAAGTTGGTAATAATTGGATGGAAACATTGGATCTACTGTTATACCCGTTTTATAGTTTTTAATTGCTTCAGAATATTTTTTTTGTTGACTATAAATATTTCCTTTTTCCAAATGTAAATTTCCCGCATTTGGAAATTTATTTAGTCCTTCATCATATTTTTCAAGGGCCTTGTCAGGATTTCCTAAATAACTATAACTGTTACCTAAAGCTTGATAAACTTGGCTATTTATTGAATCATATGTTTCAATTCGTTCTAAAATATCAATAGCTTCTTCATGTTTATCTTGTAAAATTTTTGCATAGGCAATTTCATAAGGATAGATATAATTTTCAGGATCTAGTTTTTCACTTTCCTGAAGCATGACAATACTCTCATTTATTTTTCCTTCATCCATTAATTTTATTGCTTTTTTTGCATTTGATAAAGCTATTTCTGCATTTGATTGTGCTAGAATAGTATATCCTATACAAAGACAAAAGCAAACTATAAATCGATTCATATATTGGGTGTTTTGATATTAAAAACAATTCATCAATATAGAGTATTTTTATAAATTATCTCTAACCTATAAATCACTGTCTCTTTAAAATTTTATACAATCGCTTGTTTATTATTTCAGACAGGTTCCAGTTGATGAGTTTGGGGTCTGTTGTATTGTAGAATTGTACCACTACAGCATCAATATCTTCATAATAGTTGGCAAAACTCTGATAACCCGGCACCCAACCGGCATGCTCAAACTCATATAACGAAGCATATATTTCTTTTTCTTCGTCTTTAAATACAGATCCATCATGTAAGGCTCTTAAAAAAATCCCTACGTCTTCTGCTGTTGCCACCATACTTATATTAGGGTCAGCCATTTTTAAATCACTTGAATGACCTATATGGTAGCCACTCATTATATCTTCTGCAGCTACATCCAACACCGAATTATACGTATTGCTAAGGTTATGAGGAATTAAAACTTCTTCTTTAATAAATCGAAATGTATCATACCCCAATGCATTATCCATTATTTTGTTGAGTATTAAATAATTGGTATTGCAATATGCATAGTCTTCATCGGGTTTAAAGTCTGCAGGTTTATTTAGGATTAAAGCGAGGCTTTCTTCATAAGAAGCTGTTGGTGCTGACCAAAAATCGGGTGTATCTGTAAAATTAGGTAAACCACTTCTGTGTTGTACCATCATTCGTAAGGTTATTTCTTTGGCATATTCAATTTTACCTACAAGTTCAGGAAGGTAATCGGCAATAGTTTTATCTAGTGAAATACGCCCCTTGTGAACCAATTTGGTAAGAGCTACCGCGTCATATAATTTACTGATGCTGGCAATTTTAAACAACGCTTGGGGTTTTGCAGCTGTTTTGGTTTCTCTATTGTGCCAACCGGCAGCATACTGTTGAGGAGCTTTACCGGATTGATCTATATAGACTATCATCCCCTCAAAGTCATATGCTAGGGCTTCATCCATTTGTTCTTCAATGGTATCGGGTAAGGGGAGTATCCAGGCTTTTACCAACGTCCAAGGAACAAAGAACAGAGAGGTTATAGATGCTACAATGAGAAACAGCTTGAGAACCCGCTTGGTTTTCTTTTTTGTCATAGGTTTATAATATTGATGATACTAAGATAATGTACATATATAACCTGTCTATCAATAGGTAATGTAAGGATACTACTTTTTATGAATACAACTAGTAACTAGTTAAGGATATCATTGTTTTATACAAACAATAAATATAACCTTTAAAAACTTTTACAATTACTCGTCTCGATCAAGGGTCATTTCAAAAAATTGATTCCAGGTTTCTCCTTTTTTGTACTCGCCTGTTTCATACCACTGTCCGTTTTCGTTCAACCAGATGACATAGCGAACGTTATCATTAGGATACCAATATAATTTATTATCTATCACTTCTGCTTTAAACTCTGCATTCATTCCGCTTGGTAGGTAGGAGCGAAACGAATACTGCTCTTTGTTTTTATCATAGGTAAGTATAGCAAGCGCATCGTGAACGACCTTTCCGTTTGATTTTCCTTTGCCTTCAATTAAAATGGCAGTAGAATCTAGTTTGTAGTGAATTTTTTCGGTTTGATTAAATTCTGATTTTCCATTCTTGCCGAGCATCCATCCACTGCCTTTCCAGTCACCGGTCATAAAACTGAGTTGTTTCATTTTAGACTGTATCAATTCATCTGTTTCAGAATTTTGAGAGAATGCGGTACTTGACAATACCATCATAAAAATAAGTGTGTAAATACGTTTCATACGTTGGTTTTTTAAGTTTATACGTTGGTTTTATTGTTAATAATACTGAGCGCCCATGTATCTTCAGATTTTATGAAATTTCTAAGGGCGTGTTTGATAATCCATTTTCGTTCTTTGCCTATATCTGCGTGATTCCACTGTTCAATTATTTCTTTACCTATATCAAAATTATCCTTCAGAATATCGTTTAAGCAATTGGCTACAGATTTTTGAACATACCTTGAAGGGTCATCTTTCATCGTATTCAAAATAGGAATAATAGGTCGAGGATTTTCTATAAACACATCGAGCTTTTTTGCCCATGGTAGTCTGGGTCTTACACCTTCACTTGCTAGTCTTCTTAAATGAAAGTTTGAACTGGTAGACCAACGCTTTATATATTCTAGTGTTTTGTCTTTATGATTAGTTATATAGGGGCGTATAGCGTATTCACCAGTATTGCGCTTGGTAATTTCTTCTATGGCTTTTATGGATATGGTAAAATCGTGGAGACCGTATTTTTCTACATATTTTGCAATGGGCATTATCCAGTAATATGTAGAAAACATACCTGTTTCACTTTTAATTTCCGGACCTAATATAGCTACTAACTTTGAAAGACCGTTACTGTAATTAGTGTCATAACTGTGGTATAATTCATCAGCAAATGCTTCAACTCGGTCTTTTAATTCCAGCGTATCTAGTTGTCCTTCTATATTCTGAATAAAAGAAGTTGTGTTAAATGTAGGGTCAATAGCAACTAACTTATCAGCTAATAACATAGCTAAGTCTTTATCAAACCAATACTTTAACTTTTTATAAGCCATTACTCAACTAGATGTACTATTGTATTGTTAAAATGTTTTTTTGCAATTAAAGATAGAAAAATTTTTGTGTATGTTTAGCGTATTATTATTACACACCAATGGTAACTAAGCGTTAGCGAAGTATTAAAAGTAGTAGTTTTGACTTTAAACAATTTTAGAAAGCTTATCTATTGTTATTAGTTTAATGAAGCTAAGTCTCTTGACTTAATCATTAACTTGAATTAGTTTACCTTCAGGCATGCTCATGTCTCTATGTCCTCCAATTACAAACCATTTTCCTTTTTCTTTTACCATAAAGTCACTCCACCTTAACGTACCTCTAAATGTATTTCCCTTCGTTCTTCCATCTGGCATATCTTCTCCGTGGTAAGTGAACGTTTCCGTGTGGGTGTAGTGAGCAATAGCTGATTTTCCATCCTCCATTATTTTAATAGCTATAGGGGTAACCTCCATTTCTAAACACTCTTCTTCAGCTTTCATAATTTTCCAAAATTCACCCATTTGTTCTTTAGTAGTTAATTCATTCTCTTGTGAAGCCCACTTTCTCCATTCAGGATGATGATACCCCATGTACATGTCAAAGTCATTATCTTTCCATGAATTGAACCGGCCTTCAATTGCATTCCAGATTTCTTGTTCAGTTTGTCCGTTACTTATTTCTTTCGTGGCGGTGATATTAGGTTTTTTCTCTATTTCATTGCATGAAAGTAATAAAAGTACCACGGTAAAAATTGCAAACATTTTTTTCATATTCTTTTGTTTATAGGTTACACGACTTGTCTATACTCTTTAACTAGCTATTTAATAAGTTATATTCTGAATGCACTGCTCGATAGATATCCTATCTCACCAAAGTACTAACAGCTTCAGCAAACTGAAGCTGTAAATAGATACCTAAAGATAGTGATTATTTTTTTTTATAACTTACAAGCATACAGTTTGTTATGGTAGTGTAAGAGAAGGGAGGTAAGCGATTACTTCAAGCTACCATAGGCACTAACTTTTGTAAAGGTTCACCTATGTAGTATTATTCATCCTTTGTTTTAAACTCAATTAAATACGGTTTTAAAGGAATGTCATCTTGTGTTCTGAAGTTATTAGTAATATACAATTGATAAGTTTTGTTAGGCTCTAGATCCACGGGTATGGTCCACGATGCGTGATCTTGTGACCAATACCTACCGTTAATATCGTTTTTAGGAAAGGCATTTTCACCCAAATCTCCATAATCTACTCCGGTATTATATCCATTTAAAGGTCTGGAAAATGTTACGGTTATCTGTTTAATATCGGTACTTACAGCATCACTATTGTTTTTAAATTGATCTATACCGGTAACATAAGGTCGTCTAGCTTCAAAGGCTTGGTGCAATGCTTCTAAAGAAGCTGAAAAGAAAGCAGTCTTTTCTACAAACGCTTCAATTTGTGATTCATTTTCATAATCAAGCTCAATCATGGTTTTAATGGCTTCCTTTTTATCTTCTGCTTGCTTGTAATAGTTTTCACAAATTTGATAACCAATGTAATACCCCAAATCTCTTACACCAAATTCATTAGGAGCATCACTCCATAGCCATTTGTTTTGGTTGTTTATATAAAACATTTCTGTTTCAAATTTTTCTTTGACTGCCTTATGTTGTTTTCCATATGTAATGGCTGGCAAATTGGGTTTTAGGTCTAATGCCGTATACGCAACAAAATCACCCACCCCTTCGTGCAAACAATAAGAAAGAAGATTATGCACAAATGGTTTTTGTTGTGTGTGTACAAATTCTTGTATAGCCAAAAACACCACATCATCTATTGGGTTTTGGTTAAAATACGTCTGTCTACCTTTTTGGATAGCTACCGGAAACTCTGTAGCGACCGTATGTTCATCGGCAAAAGCCATCTCACTACCTATAAGCGCCAAGCTGTCTAGATAAGTGCCCCCGGTACGCAATGCACCAATGGTAAAGTATATTTTGTTTGGTTTTAAGTCTGGGTATAGTTGTTTTACCTTTTCAAGTCCTTTCTGTATTTCATCTCGATACGAGTCTGCCTTCAAGGTGTTATTTCGTACCGAATTCCAAAACTTAGGATAGTTGTTGATGGCATCTATATATGCTTGTGGTGTATAATTTCGAGCTTGCCGTATACCTTCTAATCCCAACGTACCTCTTTGAAAATATAAACTATCAAGGTATGCATACTGCAGAACCGAATCTTGCGTAGTCTGTATTTTGTCATAGGCTTCCCAGAAGTTTTGTATGTCTGAAGTAACAACGTTTGAATGTTGATTTTCTGTTTGGCAGTTGGTTAAAAGTACCGCAACAACCAAGAGGGATAGAAGGTTCTTCATAGTTTTTTCTGTAATCATTTAGGTTATACCCAGGCGAGTAGAAGCACCTTGTTTAACCAATAGTTTTCTATTCTTTATATTGATTGTTCATTAAGCCTAAACACAGTTGATCTATGTTTCTATTTTGACTATGAAATCCAGATACTGTTGAAAGTATAACAATACCAATTTTGTTATCTGTGTCCATAGCCAGTATAGACGAGTAGCCACCCGTTCCGCCATTGTGCATATACCAAGTATTTTGTGAGTCTGGGTTTATTTTATTCCAAGCCAAACCTACTTCCATTTGATATGCCGGAATTTTAAACGTAGTTTCTCTAGTTAAGCTTAGTGCTTTGTTTTCAGGGTTAAATTGAGCTTGCATAAACATTGCCAGATCTTCAACAGTTGATACCATGCCTCCGGCTCCTACAAGTGAGTTTAAATTCCAGTTGGAAGTTTCATTTCCATTACTATCTCGCCCTTTAATCAATTTTTCTTGTACCTTATTTTTGTTGGTTGTGGTATGTTTCATTCCATATTTTGATGCAATATAGGTTTGAAGTAAAGACTCATACGTTGTGTCTGCTTGAGTTTCCAATAGATAGCCTAATATCCCTGCGCCTAGGTTTGAGTAAGCATAGTTACTGCCTGAAAGCGTATCTAGCGCTAATTCAGTGGTTAAATACTCTTTTAGTTTAGCTTCGCTATATTCATTATACGGATTCGTTTGATCTACTTCGTTTAGTTTCAGGTTTGAAGGCAATCTGGGAAGTCCGGAGGTATGGTTAGCGAGTTGTACTACTGTAATTTGTTTGTTCTGTAAAGGGAAATCAAAATACTGCTGTATAGGATCGTCCAAGGCTATTTTGTTGTCTAGTACAAAATTTGCAAGCAATGTAGAAGTAAACACTTTTGTTATAGAACCTATTTCAAAAACCGTATCTGAATTGTCTACATATGCTATGGTATCTTGTACCCGTTTAAATCCATAATATGATACTTGGTCGTTATTAATAAAGGCAATTGAAAACTCGGTGTGTTGGGGAAAGTCTTTAGTTTTTTCAAAAAGTAAGTTTAGTTCATTGTTTGAAAGGGTATTTTTAGTTTGCCCTATAGTCAAGAAAGGGAGTAGAATTCCTAATGCAATCAATAGGCTTTGTTTCATAGCGTTAAGTTTTAATACTTGCCAACGGTCTTAAGCAATAGAACGTTACTGCAATAAAGATACATCTTTTTTACACTTGTTTCGTATCGATAAATTGCAACGGTAAGGAAGTAGGGCGGAAGGGGCTTAATCCCAAATAGTAGGTCTAGCAATATTCATCGCTCTTAAATAGGATAAAAACTGCCCGGCGTGAACAGACTCGTGATACCCAATCCGGAACAAATAGGGGGCAAGGACTTTCTTTTCTCCATTTCCGGGGTGAATAAGTTGTGTTTCGTTTAATTCTTTATCTGAAAATTGTTTTATACGCTCCAAAAAGGCTTTTCTGTATGGCTCAGCAAATTCAAGTTCTTCTTTGACAGTAGTGAAAGGGCGGTTGTTCCAGGGTGTTTTATAAGATCTCATATCACCTTGATTGATAATAATATGCCACCCATAATCAGCTTCCAGTACGTGCCGTATCATTGCCGAAGCACTCATAGCAGTATCGTCTGGTTTCCAGTTATAATGGCTCTCAGGAAGTACACTCCACAGCATACTACTTCGTCTCCTTATTTCATTTAAATGCAAACATATGTGCTCAGATAAGTTCATAGAAATAGTTGCTGCGGTTGTCTTTATAAATGTTCTATTGCTTTTTTCTTATTTGTTTTAGCAATATAACCGTAATAATTTATGTAGAATGTATTATCGTACTTATATTTTATCAAATACAATTCCCAAGATTTTCAACCCAATTATATTTTTAGTATCATCCCTAACAAAGGTTAAGAGGTCTGATGAGTATTCAAAAGTATCTTTGTACAGGGGTTCTATTTCATATTTCCAAGCACCATTTCTACCATACACAAAAAGAGTATCGTCTTTATATACTACTTTTTTACTTATTTGAAAATCTGCATTAAAGTAGTGTCCTTCAAACGCTCTCAATTGCGTTTCGTTGTAGGTAGTTGGACTGTATTCATTAAATAGCCAAGGTACTTCGTTTTTTGAATTGAAGTAGCTATAGCTTTTTCCATCGGGTTTTAATTCAAATACAACTAATTTATCATTAAACATAAATTGATGATTTCCAATAGGTTTTAATCGTGTGATTTCTTCTCCATCTGTCGTAAGCACAGCAAGCTCATTATTTTTAAGTTGTATGGTATTTGCTTTTATAGTTTCAATATCACTACCCTTAAAAAGATAGTTTCCTTCGTATTGCTGTAATTCTTTTTCTGAAAGGTGTATGGTTTTGTGTTGTGTGCTCGTTTTTGTTTCATTGTTGGACGTAGTATTCGGAAGGTACAAATCAACTAACTGAAAAAACTGCTCTTCAAAATCTGAATCAAACGTATTTTGTGTGGTGAAAAACATCATATCCACTTCAGGAAAATAAAGGTACTTAGAAACAAAGCCGCCTAGTATCATTCCGTCAAAACCAACGGCTTCATAGTTAGCGTGTGTTTCAAATTCTACACCCAAACCATAATCGAGAATACTACCATTGTTTAACGTGGCTCTGGTATGCATTTTTTTATACAATTCAGGACATTTATTTTTTATATTCTGTAAGCCCAAATGCCACTTAAACATATCTTTTGCAGTAGTAAGTATTTGTCCGTCACCATCATAAATAAAGCTGTGTAGATGCGTTTTATAATAATCGCCTTCATCTTCTATATAGCCTATTGCCCTGTTTTTGATAATGGAATAGGTGCTTGTTTTCTTGATGGTATGTTTCATTCCAAATGGTTTAAAAACCGCCTCTTGCATAAACGTTGCAAAAGGTTTTTCCGATGCTTTGGCTATAATTTCAGCAAGTAAAATATAGTTTGAATTGGTGTATTGAAAGTACGCTCCCGGTTTAAAGTTTAAAGAATTAGTTTTGGTAATAAAATTCATCATTTGCGATTGCGTAAGCAAATCACTCCGACCATAATCTGCAATTCCCGCTATGCCATCCACTTCTTTAATGCCGCTTGTTTGATTCAATAGATGCTCAATGGTTGGGTTGCCTTTTTTATACCGAGGTAGATTATCTATGTACTTATAAGCCGGTTCTTTGATAGATAATTTACCTTGATCTTCTAGTAGGAGTATTGCGTAGGCAGTAAATTGCTTCGCCACAGAACCAATGTCAAAAACAGTTTCACTTGTAATAGGTACGTTATAATCCAAATTTGAAACTCCATATTGTTTTTCAAATAAGATGGTTTCACCTTTAGCGATTATAATGGAGTACCCGGGTGCATTCTCTTTTACTGTGTATACTTTATCTACTTGAGGTTCCAATTGTTGGCACAATCCAAATGTAGGTAATAGAGTACTTAAAATAAGTACAGTTCGTGCTATGTTCATATAGATTCTTTTACTGTAATGACTGTCTATAGGATCCGTTGTTACACTTGATGTATTTTTATGAGTAACCGTAGTGTATAGTGGAAGGTACGTGATTAAAGGTAGTTTTTTTCTGTTGATAACTTATGGTAGCTAATTGAGGTTATACCTTGTTGGCAATAGTTATTTTTCCAATTTATTAGTTGTGGCTACTTCTCTGTGTAATTTCCATTTTCCATCGCTCTTGTCCTTTTTTAGTATGGCCAAGAATGTATCCTCAATTTCTATCGGTTCACCTTGTTCATTGGTGTAATAAACAGAGCTTGTTCCAAAGTCATACGCTATACTATCACTTACAATAATTGTTTCTTTAGGTTTCATAATCAAACTGTCGTAACTAAAAGAGCCCACAGGTTCATTTCGTAGACGTTTATATTCTTCCCAAGTCCCACAAATAGGTGTTAATGATATGATATCTTTAGTACCATAATTCCTTAAATCAGCATAGCGTTTTTCTTTAATTGCCAGTTGAAAGCCTGCGCGAGTTTCCTCAATCGATGCTAATTCGGCTTGAATATCTATTTTGGTTTCATCCATCGATTTTATTTCCGTTTGCTTGTTTTTTTCGTTGCAAGAAATAAGAAATATTGTCACTAAAAGAAGTATTAAATTTTTCATTTAATTTTGGATTTACGGTTACTTTCTAATTATTGCTAACGGTCTTGTATAAGAGTAGTGGCGGTTTAAGACCACAAACCTTTCAGTTTAGACCATAAATTAATTTTATCTTTTTCTTTAGGTTTAGCACTATTGCCGCCATTACTTTTATACGTTGTTGGGCTTAGTATTTTTTCCTCCGTTTCTTGTTTCTTAGTCGTCTCTTTTTCCGCTTTTTTTGGTTCGGCTATTAGTTCTGATTTAATATTTTCGGCATTTATTTTATCAAGTATTTCCTTTTCTTCTTTTAAATCAGCTATTCTTTTTCTAATCAAATCTTTCTTTTCCTCTACACTGGTTTCTTTCGGTTCGGGAATTTCAGGTTTCTCACTTTGTTTAATTTGAATTTCGTTTTCTACAAACGAATTCCAATCTTCATCCGATTTTGATTTTTCAGTCTCTTCTTCCTCTGTAAGTTCAGTTTGCTTCTCGATTTTTGTTAAACCTCTAAATTCAAAATTTATTGGTTTGGTTTTTCCTGTTTCTACAAACTCAATTTGATATTCTCCTTTCTCTTCGTTTACTTCAATTACTTTTCCTTGTTTCCAAATCAAGTGATTTACCAAATCTCCAACGTCAAATTTCTTTTGAATTAATTGTCTGTTTGCATCAAGTTTAAGTTGTTCTTTAGCCTCATTTATGATTTCTTGACTTAATTCTCCTTTTCGCACAAAATAATTGTCGCTTATTTCAAATAAAAAACGAGAAGGATATTTATTTAAACCTGTGCTGAAATTGAAACCTTCTGATTCAGTCATATAAAATGCTTTTTCGGCTCTTGTTATTGCAACATAGGTTAAACGTCTTTCTTCTTCAATTGCTTTTGCTCTTCTTTCTTTGATTGACATAGCACTCGGTAACACACCTTCTGTGAAGCCGCAAAGAAAAACGTAAGGAAACTCTAAACCTTTAGAAGTGTGGATAGTCATTAGTTTAACTCGGTCATTTCTATCATCTTCAATATCCATATCTGTATAAAGTGCAATTTCTTGCAGATATTCAGTAAGGTTTATTTGTTCTTCATCTTGGGTTTCTAATAAAATTATTGAGTTTTGAAGTTCTTTGATATTATCTAATCTATCTGTGTCTCCGTCAGTTCTGTAATAAGCAGATAAACCGCTTTCGTCCATTATTTCTTTTACTAAATCTGAAATAATTAAATCTGCTTTTGATTTTTTATACTTTTCTATAAGTTCAATAAATTCAATTGCTCCTTTACGACTTAAATCTTTTTGCGTTATATTTTGTTGCAAAGCCGAATAAAGAGAAATGCTTTCTTTTTCAGCAATTTTTGCAACATTTTCAATGAACTTTTTACCTAAACCTCTACTTGGTGTATTCACAACTCTTAAAAATGAAAAATCATCTTCAAATTCAATCAATCGTAAATATGCCAAGACATCTTTAATTTCTTTACGCTCAAAGAATCGAATACCGCCAAAAACTGAATAAGGAATATTTTCTCTAATTAGCGATTGTTCAATGCTACGTGAAATATGATTTGCTCTATATAATATTGCAAAATCTGAATATTTACAGTTTTCATCTTTTGCAAGTCTTTTGATTTCATTTGCAACCCATAATCCTTCTTCGTAATCATTTTCTCCGTGAAAGTGAACAACTTCAACACCTTCGGGATTTTGAGTAAACATATCCTTGTCTACTCGAATTTTGTTGTTTTTAATTATATGATTACCAAGACTTAAAATGTTTGGTGTTGAACGATAATTTTGATTCATAATGATTGTTTTTGAATCAGTAAATTGTTTGTCAAAATCAACCAAAATTTCAGGTTTTGCACCTCGCCATTCATAAATGGTTTGGTCTGGGTCACCAACAACGAAAAGATTTTTATGGAACTGAGAAAGCATCTCAATTAACATAAATTGTTTTTGCGAACTATCTTGAGTTTCGTCAACTTGAATGTAGTGTAATCTCTTTTGCCACTTTTCAAGAACGTCAGGATTATTTACAAATATGTAAAGAGCAAAATTGAGTAAATCGTCAAAGTCTAAAGCGAAATTTCTTTGTTGCTTTTCTAAATACCTAATAAAGACTTTTTCTATTTCGTTGTCAGTTTCTTTTTTCTTTAATTCTAGGATGTATTGCAGATATTCTTGCGAAGTTTTTTGTTTACTTATGTACCTTAAAACTTGTTTGAAAGTAAATACCTTTGATGTTAAACCCAATTCATTGTAAACTTGTCGAAGAACAGTTTTTTGGTCTTCAACGTCCATTATTATAAAGTTCTTTGGGTATTTGATTTTGTTTATGTCCTCTCTTAATACTCGAACACAAAATCCGTGATAAGTGGTTATGTAACTTAAATCTGAATTTTCTCCGACTAAACGTTTTACTCTTTTTCGCATTTCTTGTGCTGCCTTGTTGGTAAAGGTTACACAGAGGATATTTGAAGAATTAATTCCTAATGCTTCAACTATGTAGGCATATCTTTGAGTTAGAGCTTTTGTTTTTCCCGAACCTGCACCTGCGATTACTCTAACAAAACCTTCGGTTTCTGTTACAGCTTTCAACTGTTGTTCGTTCAAATTTTCTTTTAGCTTCTCAACACTATCCATTATCTTCTTCTAAGTCCAACAAATTATCTGTTATTTCCGGTAAGATTGCTTTCGCTTGTCCCTCGTCAAGTGTTTCAACGTTTTTTAATTTTCTTTGAATGGCTCTCGTTCTTTTGCCCATAACATCATCTAATTGATTTAATCCTGTTTGGATATTTTTTTGAGCTTTTTGCATCATTCCTCCAAAGTTTTCAAATTCCTTTTTGACTGCTCCTAAAACTTGCCAAACTTCACCACTTCTCTTTTGAATTGCTAAGGTCTTAAAGCCCATTTGCAAACTATTCAAAATAGCAGCTAATGTTGTCGGTCCAGTTACAATTATTTTATAGTCCTTTTGCAATGTTTCAAGTAAAGCTGCTTTTCTTACAACTTCTGCATAAATTCCTTCGAATGGCAAAAACATTATCCCAAAATCAGTAGTATTTGGTGGGTCAATATATTTTTCACTAATATCTTTAGCCATTTTCTTTATTGTATTGTCTAATTCTTTTTGTGCGAATTGAACTTTATCTAAATCTCCATCATCATAAGCCATTTGAAGTTTTTCATAAACATCTTTTGGAAACTTAGCATCTACCGGAAGCCATACTACAGAGTTGTCATCATTTTTTCCTGGTAATTTTATGGCAAATTCAACAGTAGCTGAACTGCCTTTTTTTGTTTTGACATTAGCTTCATACTGTTCAGGTGCAAGTATTTGCTCTAATAACATAGCAAGTTGAACCTCTCCAATACCACCACGCATCTTTACATTACTCAGAACTTTTTTTAATCCTCCAACATCCGTAGCCAAATTTTTCATTTCGCCCAAACCTTCTTGAACAGACTTTAATTGTTTACCAACTGTTTCAAATGATTGGGTTAGGCGTTCATTTAATGTTTTTTGTAATTTCTCATCTACTGTTTTTCTGACTTCATTAAGTTGTTTCGTATTATCTTCTCGGATTTCTTTAAGCTGGTTTTCAACTGTTTCTTTTACCTCTTTAATTCTTTTTTCTGATTCTTGGTTTATTTCGGTTTGTTGTTTGCTAAATGCATCAAATCTCTCTTTTAATAGGTCATTTAAGCGTTTGGTATTATTGTCAAATCCTTCTTTAAAACCATCAAGCGATTTAGTCAATTCTTCCCTTTGATTTTTTGCAGAAGTATTTGATTCTTCTCTATTTCTTTGAAATTCATCTTTCATTGACTTATCGGTTCTTTCCAATGTTGAATCAAATTTCACTAATGAGTTTTTCGTTTCATTAAAATTTCCTTCAATGTCAAAATCAAGTTTTAGCTTTTTAACTAAAGTCACAATCAGATTTACTGCAAGCAAGATTATCAGTATTATGAGAAGTATTATTTCTGTCGTCATATTTGGTTTTTCATATTAAGCCCAACGGTCTCGTATAACCGTCAGTTACGGCTAAAGTAGCGATAATTTTCGGTTAAGCACTGACGTTAGCAATTCCGAGTAGATTCAGACGTAGTCGAATCCGCTGACCCGAGTGGAACGACCGAATAACTCCTTTAGTAAATATATATGCGTGAATAAATTGCGGTTATACATTGTTGTGCAACATTTTATAACTCGATAATTAATATAACTCCAATGGAATTCAGATTTTTCATTTTCTGTTCGTCATTCATTCCAACATTACTATTCGTCTCAAATTTGCTAAAGTCAGATTGTCCATTATAATTTATTCCAGAATAAAAATTATCAAATATCTCGTATAAAAATCCAAGTCCAATTTGTGCTCCAAAATTCCAGCCTTCGTAAATGTCTTTTTGAGTATTATTTATAAATTGGTATTCATCTTTGATTATGGACTGTCCGAAGAATCCTAAATTCGCAAATATTTTAAAGTCATCGGATATTTTTGAATTCAACGTAAACAACAATGGAATTTTTAACAAACTTCTTTCGTGGTGAAAATTTCCAATTGAGTTAAATCCATTACCTGATAATTTGTTTAATCCAATTCCTGTTGCAATCCCAAATTTTTGATTTAGATTGTAATTCAAAAGAATTTCTCCACTGTTACTATTAAAATTATAATTTGGTTCGCTATCGTTTTCTACAATTCCGTATCCAATTCCACCGTATCCAATTATATTAAATTTGGATTCTTTTACTTCGTCTTGAGCTTGAATTAAATTAAAAGTCAAAAAGAAAGAAAACAATAAAATGTAGTTCAGTTTTTTCATTGATTTTTGCTTTTTTGTTAAATATTGCACAACTAGTTTATTCAAGCACTTTTAGTTCCCTTACCAACCTTATTTGGTATGCCAAGAGCAGTTTGTGCGCTTATAAGCTATTTTTATTGTAAATAATCAAAGGGGAGTATCTTTCAAATATAGGTAAAAAACCTAAATCACAAAATAGGGCACTTGTATGCTGTGTTGTTTTTAGGGTTATCCTCAGGTTTGGTTCGATACTGGCTCGATATTCCTTCGAGGTTTTTTCGAGAAACACCTGCTTTTACGGGCAATGGTCGAAGTATTCTCGAAGAAAACTCGGATGAAACTAGGGGAGTGCATCTTGCTTTTTTTGGGTACACGCTTGTTTTTTAAGGGAATACGCTTTATATTTCGGGGCTCCCCTTATACTAACGAAACCAAATTCTACTTGTTATGGCCACATTTAATAATGGTATTCTCGGTGGTTTTTCCGGTACGGTAGGTACTGTGGTAGGTACTACGTGGCGCGGTGTTCCCGTGATGCGAAGCAAACCGAGAAAATCGACCAAAAAGCCGAGTCCTGCACAACTGCACAACCGACTAAAGTTTAAAATGATGTACGCTTTTATGCTACCAATAAAAGCTTTTTTAAACGAAAGTTTTGACCAACCCGAAGAAAAGAAAAGCCGATTCGATTTCGCGAAGTCCTACTTTTTAACAGAGGCCATGATTCCCACGGCAGATAGTTTTATAATTGATTATCCAAAAGTGCTTATTAGCAAAGGTCCCATACGCGGGTTGCTAAATGCATCAATCACAGCACAAGCCGAGCAGAAAGCATCGTTACAATGGACAGACAATAGCGCACTGGGCTTGGCATATGCTGAGGATGTACTTTCGGCTATAGCTTATGTGCCCGCTACGCAAAACTTTATTTTCTTTGAAGCCGCCGCCCAACGGCATATGGGGGAAGTGGTGTTACAATTCCCCGAAGAACTGCAAGATCATACGCTAGAGGTGTGGGCAACGTTTAAAAATAAAGCATCGAAACAGTACTCCATTAGCGACTATGTAGGTAGTATAACGGTTGTATAACCTAATAAAATAGTTTGTATACTGCTGAAAAATAAAGTTTTAAAAATAGTTACTTGTTTTCCTGTTGCCACGCTTGGTATTGTTTGTCCAAAAAGCGTTGTCCATCTTCTTTATACTGCGGGGTATATACGGTAAAGTGATCACCCGGGTAATAGTCAATCGTAATGGTTGAATTTCGTTTTTTTAATGCATCATCAAGTAAGTGTACGGCTTTATGCAGGTGAAAGTTATCTTGTTTGCCTATGGAAATACGAATGTTGTTATTGACAACATCTTTATAGGTTTCCCAATTGGTAGTAATTTGATGCGAAAGATCGTAGCGTTTAAATAACGGAAGCGCCTCGGGATTGATGGTTCCGGTTGCTGCATCTACCAAGCGTATAATCTCCCCATCGGCATCCCGACTGCTGAAAACAGCATCAAATGAATGAATCTGTTCGCCGCGATATACTACGTGTTCTACTTGATACATATCTTTGGCAGCAATAATCGGGTAACCGCCTCCCATTGTGATATCGGCTAGTAGCGAACCATTGGGAGCGTAGTATAAATTTGTATCGGTATAGATGTTTTCGCCTTGCCAATTTCTGAAATCTACTTGATCGGGTGCGCTTGCCCAAGCTCCTGAGAAGGTATCTTGATACATAAGCTGAAGCCATAAAGCTGTCCAACCGCCACTGCTGTGCCCAAACACCAATTTGGCGCCATTGGTGCGGTATTGATTTTCAAGCGCAGGGATAAATTCTTTTACCAAGGCATCGCCCTAAGGACCGTTAATGTCACTATTGGCATAGGTAGAATGCCCTTGGGCACAATTACCATCCAGATACACCACGATTGCCGGGGTGTCGTTAAGGTGGTTCATGGCGTATTTTTTACTTCCGGCGTGGGTTTTATAATTGGCACCAAAACCAAACACGCTAAACAACACAGGGTAGGTAGCGGTTGGGTTTTCATAATAACCTTTTGGTAGTTGCACAGCGCCGGCAATGGTTACGTCTTTATTGTGAAAATTACTAAGCAATTGAGACCGTAAAGCGAGTTCTTTCATATGCTTGGTTTCTGTAAAAGAAAGCGTAGGCACTACTTGATTGGCTTGTAGGGTGTGCACGGCATCAAAATTTTTATCAAAGGTGATGCGTTGCACTTCAGAATATAAGTTACCGGGACTGCCACCTATGTTTTGTCCGCCCAAATTACGGTCAAAAACCACTTGCACATAATAGGAGCCGCGTTCAATATTGGAAAGGGTATTGGGATATGAAATTGCCGAATCATCAAACCGAAGGGTTGCGCCGGGTTGCAATTGCGTTACTTGTTTGCGATACACGGGTGGTAACTCTAAGGGAACAAAAGCATCTTTTGGGTTTTTGTTTTCTTGTGAAAGATAAAGAAGTACATTCCCTGTAAAGGGTTCAGAAAGGATATCTTCAGAAAAAGAAACATCAAATTGTTGCGCGTGTAGGGAAAAGGTTAGTATAAAAGCAAGGCAAGCAAGTACTACTTTATTCATAATAACAGATGTTTTAAAGCGTGTGTACGCACTAGTTAGTAGTATGTATAAACAGCGTACACAACTAGGTATTACCCAAAGGTACAATTTTTAAGAAGGAGTAGGAGTGTTGAATATGTAGTGATTAACTGCTACTTAAATTCAGCTTTAATTTTTTCAGAAGAAAGCTTGCGAAAGATCCATATGCAAACCAACACCAGCGCCAAAACAATGGCAGCCAGAACAAGGGTGAGCACAAGGCTTAGTATGTTTTCCGGCTCGGCTGAGAGAGGTAGTCCTTCCCCATCAAAAAAGTAAAACCATTGCAATGTAGGCGTGATAAGAATCCATAGTATCCAGAAAACAAGTAACCCCAATAAACTGATTCGTGCCCAATTTTTTCTTCGGAACAAACCAATAGAGCTAATGAATGTAAAGAGCGTAGCCAAACTAAAAAGCCCGATAATTAATTCGACATTTAATCGTATGGTTTCAAAAGGATCATTAATTAAAAGATTTTCAGGTTCAGAAAAACCGGATATAAGGTAAATCATTAGGTTTTGAATAATAGCAATCAGCAGCCCAAACCCCGAAAAGATGATTAAAAGGATAGAAAGCGTAGTAACAAAGGATGATTTTTTGGGTTGCATATGGAAGTTTTTACAGTTGGTTATACTGGGAATGATTTTTTAAACAAAGCAGCAGGTTACTCTTCAACAACTACTTTTTTGGGATTAGGCTCAAAGAAAGATATGTCTATTTGTTTTTCTTCAATAGCAGGATGAACACTTTCATAGGTCACATCATAGGTTATAACACCCTCAAAGTATTCTTGCGCGTAGCTGTTTGAAAGGGGAAGGAGGAGAAAGCATAACGCTAGGGTATACAATAGTTTCATTTTGTTTATTTAATCGGTTTCTTTTGATGGTTTTTCAGCATTCGGTAACACCGTTTGCAACAACACCGCTATCCCCATTACCAACGCACAGCCTACCAGGTTTAACCATAAGTAGGGCATTGCATCTACCGACCACATATATACAATAATGAGTTGCGTGATGATAGCAGCAATAAAAGTGGCTTTGCTTTTTACAAACCGAACAAAAAATGCCAACAAGAAAATACCTAGTACATTTCCATAGAAAATAGAACCGATAATGTTGACCAATTCTATCAAGTTTTCAAATAAGTTTGCCACACTGGCTACCCCAATGGCAACGACACCCCAGAGCAAGGTAAACCACTTAGAAGCGTGCATATAATGTTTTTCATCTTTCCCCGGGGTGTTACGTTTGTATAAATCTATTGTAGTGGTAGACCCCAAGGCGTTTAATTCTGATGCGGTTGAAGACATAGCAGCACTTAAAATAACCGCCAATAACAAGCCAATTAACCCTCTAGGCAAGTTGTTTAAGATAAAGTGAATAAAAACGTAATCTTTATCGTTGGTTTCGGCTTCTGGGTTGGCTTTTTTAATTAACCCTCGTGACTGTTCTCTTAGTTCCTCTTCCGTGACATTTATTATTTTAATTTCTTCAAGTAACGTTTCTTTTTCTGAAGCATCTTCTGTTACAGAATAGGCAATTTGCTTTTCGTTGAGTTGTTTGTCTAAGCTTTGCTTTTCGGCTTCTAGCGCTTCATAATTGGAAGCATAAGCAGATTCTTTTACATCCTTTACTGCTGCCGGATTAAAATGCAATGGCGAGGCATTAAATTGATAAAACACAAACACCATAACCCCAACTAAGAGAATAAAAAACTGCATAGGTACTTTTAACAGCCCATTCATGATTAACCCCATCTGACTCTGACGTAAGGAGCGTCCTGATAAATACCGTTGCACTTGGCTTTGATCGGTACCAAAATAGGAGAGGGCCAAGAAGGTACCGCCAATAATACCACTCCAGAATGTGTATCGGTTTTTAAAATCGAATGAAAAATCGAGCACATCCAGTTTTCCGTTGGCGCCGGCAATCTCTAGCGCATTAGTAAACGATATATCCAGCGGTAGGTAATTAAGTATCAATAAAAAGGCAATAAACATCCCGGCAAAAATGATAGCCATTTGTTGTTTTTGGGTAACGCTTACAGCTTTGGTGCCGCCGCTTACGGTATAGATAATCACCAGTGTACCTATCCCGATGATGAGGTAATGCAAATTCCAACCCAAGACCGCAGATAAGATAATAGCCGGTGCAAAAATAGTAATCCCAGCTGCCAAACCACGTTGTATTAAAAATAAGATAGCGGTAAGGGTACGTGTTTTAAGATCAAAACGGCTTTCTAAATATTCATAAGCCGTATACACTTTTAACCTGTGATAAATAGGAATAAACACCCAGCATATAATAATCATGGCAATAGGCAACCCAAAGTAAAACTGCACAAAGCCCATTCCATCGTGAAAGGCTTGCCCCGGGGTTGACAAAAAGGTAATGGCACTCGCTTGTGTGGCCATCACACTCAACCCGATGGTCCACCAATTGGCATCGTTACCGCCTTTTAAGTAATCGTCTACTGTTTTGTTTTTGCGGGTTTTCCAAGTACCATACAGCACTATAAAAACAAGGGTTCCAATAAGGACAATCCAATCAATCTGCTGCATTAGGAAAAGCTTTTCATCAGTAAATAAAATAAGAAAATGTACAGGGTGTTAAGTACAATAATGGTTATATAACTCCACTTTTTTACGGGTTTGTTGCTGGTGTCACTCATAATTAATTACCTAAAGATAAAATATTAGCAAACAATCGATACGCACCGGGCACGCCGGCAGGTAACTCTCTAAAGAAGCTAAGACCGGTATAAATGTAATAGCCTTTACCGTATTCTGCAACCAAAAGCGACCCTTTGGTTTGGGGTTCGTCTTTGTCATGCATCCCTAAGATAGGGACAAACTTTGGCGCCCATTGATTGGGGAAGTAGAGTCCGCGTTCTTGTACCCAGCCGGTAAAATCGGCTTGTGTAATAGTATTGGGTGTATTCAATACCGGATGATCTGGAGCTAAGAACGTAACATCACTCAACTCATCGGTCACTCGGTCACGAGATAGCGATAAAGAATAAGGAGCTAGCTCTTCTGTAACCAAACGGTGACTGGTGTTGTATTGTAAAACCAAGGTGCCGCCTTCTTGTACATACGTGTTGAGCGCAGCTTGTTTAAAAGCCAACTCAGGTACAGTATTATAAGCACGAATTCCCACAACTACAGCATCAAACTTCTTTAAGGTTTTATAAGAAATAGCCGACGGTGAAATAGGGGTAACTTGGTATCCTATTTGTCGTAAGCTCTCCGGAATGGCATCACCGGCACCGGCAATATAACCAATAGATTCACCTTCTTTATCAATATCTATACGTACTACTTTAGTTTCAGAAGGTAATAACACCCGTTGATACGGTATGTGATCATAATCAATAGTATGTAATTCTGAATCAAAAAACTGATCGCCCATAGTTACCAAAGGCTTTAAATACCCTTCGCTTTGTTCTTTGGGTGGGGTTACGGTAAACACAATGGTTTGCTCATCGCCCTTATTTGAAATTGTAAAACTAGGTTGAGCAGGTGACACCTTCCAGCCTGTAGGATGGTTAAGCTGTACCGTACCCGATACGTTATCGCGTCCCGCTTTGATAGTCACCGGAATGGATTGTTCATCTCTAGAAGAAAAAATAACAACCTTTTCCGCAATGGTAGAAGTTACTGCCGGTAACACCTCTAGCGGTTGATATACTTCACCTTTTACGGGGTCATTGTATTTGTAAACTACATTGCGAGCTACCGGAAGTGTACTACGACTCATGGCAAGGTTGAATATCACTTGTTCGGGAGCCGGGGTTTCCGGTTTGTTAATCATAGCATCTGGGGCTTTATACATACCTAAAGATCCTTTTTCACGCAACCAATACGGACCTGAATTACGTGTGCTTTCAGAAGTAAGGGTGGCTTCAAATGTATGCTTTTCATTAGGAGCTAAGGTTGTGTTCTCATTTACAATAGTAGCTCCAGAGGGCGTAGTAACCGATTGTAACACCACCGGGAAGTTGCTTCGGTTAATGGCTTCAAATGTTACCTTGTATTGATCACCGGGATTAATAGCGTTGGTTTCGGCTACAGCTTCTATAAACACACCCCCACAATCGATGATAAGTTGTTCCAGTTGTTTGGTTTTAATGGTGCGCCAATGATCGTCTTTAAGTTGTTGTACCAACTCATACGCTTGTAATAAGGGTCGTAGCATACGGGTGGGATCTTGAAAATCAAAATTTTCTTCAAGCGGATATAAAATACCACCAATGGTTTCACCACCTTCAATACGTGACCACGACGTGTCAATACCATCAAAAAGATTGTTATTCCCTTGTTCAAAATCACCTTTTAAAAACTCCAGCCACTCGGTTTCGTTACCACGCGTTCCTGTGGCGCCAAAACCTTGCGACTTGTGCTTGCTTCGGCTTAGCGAGGCTATCTCACCGTTTGAAAGACCTAAAGCCGGAAAGTAATTACCGGTTTGTACAGAGACTAGATTGCTTTTATCGGCCTGATCAAACTTTTCTTTACTACCATAAAACCACCAGCTGGTGTTAAAAAATAATCGCTTAGGTTGCCAAGTACCATAGGTTTTTGCGGTTTTAGGAAACTGTGCAGGATTGTTAATCATATCAAACGCTTCTACGCTCAACATAGCAGAGGCGGTGTGGTGGCCGTGCGTAGTACCCGGACTGCGATGGTCAAAGCGGTTGATGATAACATCGGGTTTAAATTTACGAATGGCGCGTACAACATCGCTTAACACCTCTTCTTTGTTCCAAATAGCCATAGTTTCATCTGGATGCTTAGAATACCCAAAATCATTGGCGCGTGTAAAAAGCTGTTGGCCGCCATCGGTGCGACGTGCTTCTTGTAATTCTTGTGTACGTATTACACCAAGTAATTCTCGTATCTCGGGACCAATAAGATTTTGCCCCCCATCACCTCGAGTAAGTGATAAATAGGCTGTGCGCGCATGTACATCATTTACCAAATAAGAAATTAATCGTGTGTTTTCATCGTCGGGATGCGCAGCGACATACATAGCAGCCCCTAGAAAGTTAAGCTTTTTGAGGTTGTGGTAAATTTCAGAAGCGGTAGGTTTTTGAGGTTGTTGAGCGATAGAGGCAGTGAAGCTGATACTTATTAAAAAAAGTACCCTAAAAAAGTTGCGCATAGTTGTGATTATGTTTTTTCCTGAACGAATCAAATATACCAAAATATATAGTGAAACACGTAGCGTTTTAATAAAGAAGAAAGATTGTTTTGCTGAAAGGTTTAAGAAGAAAGAGAGTACTTGTTTTGCATCTTGGTTAGAAGCTATACACTGACTGTACGTTTGAATGATTTTGAGGTCCGAAAAACCATATCGATGCCTATTTGTATTACTGCATTATGTAAGCTTGATACAAATTTTATGCTTTGTAATCGTTGTATTGATTTGGATTAACAAAAAAGTATTAAAGCAGCACCTAGTTTTTTAGGAAGATAGTGAAAGTGGGTAGTAGCCGTTATGAACAGTAAAGAGACTAGGCTTGTTGGTATTTAAATCTCTAGTCTGTACCGTGATCGGTAAGGTTTTTATTTTGTCCTTCCTCTTCTTGAATGGACTCGTGATATTCTTCAGCTTTAATTACTGTTACTCCTTTCTGTAGCATCATACTGTTTGGGTAAGTAATCACATCATTGTCTTTGGTACGTACAATGATATGAAAGCTTTTAATGTCTTCTATCATTCCCTCATACGGAAACTCTTTATCATGTATTTTAATATAGTCACCTATTTTATACGGAAAGGTAAAAAACATAATAATACCACTGGTGATGTTGCTTAAAATAGACCATTGGGCAAAAAAGCCCACACCAATTACAGCAAAAACCGATGACATAACAAGGCCTAAATCTTTAATCTGTACTCCCCAGATTAATGTAAAGAATAGGATTACAAAAAAGATTATAGCAAAATCTACGTGCTTAATGATTAAACCTGTGCGATGCTCTAGGCGTTCAAACTTTTTGGCATATCGTTTTATTACTTGAATAGACATATACCGCAGTATCAAAAAGATAAGCAGTACCAATATGGATTTTATAATTTGAGGGATATAAAACTCTAGGTTCATAGCGGTTTAATTAAGTTGTAAGCTGTCACGTAGGCGTTCGTCAACGGTTTTGTTTTTATTCCAATAATCAATACGAATGCGTTTCATTTTTTCTGCGGTGGTTTTTAAGCGTGTACTATCATTGGGATGGGTACCGTTGGTAACAGACCATTTTTCAATTTCGTATGGAAAGGTGCTCTTAAAGTAAATAATTAGTTCACGTTCTAGTTCTGGATACATCACAGAATACATAGACAGCGAATCACCTTGTTTTAAATTTACCGTTGCCGGGTATGCTTTAATTTTGGTATGGCGCAGGCGTATGTATTCAAATGAAGGGATGAGTTGAATGGCTCCGGTAGGTAATTCTTCAGGGTTGATACGAATGCGGTTCCACAGTTCGTCTTCCAGCCACGTTTTAGAAAGGGATAGGCTTTGATCTGCTTCGCCTTCAAAATAGGAATGCGATTGTATCTTAAACGCTTCTCGGTTGTTTAACTGCATATATGATTGTCCGCACCATTCTTGCACCGAGTGCGTAATCTTTAAAGGATGTTGCTGTGCTTGAATGGGATTAAAGGTACTCGTCATAATCGAGTAAGGGTATATTCCGGTAGTAAATTTTTTAACGCTATTCAATTTTAAAACAGATGTATTATCGCCAGATTGGGTATTGGCCTTTACTTGCGCATCGGGCAGGAAGTCTTCGGTTACAAAAATAGTCGTAGCCGTACCTTCACGTAGTTCGCCATATCGTTCTTGCATGAGCTTGAAGGAGGTTATTTCGGCTTTACCGGAATACCAATAGCTTTTAAAATCTTCAGGTAATTGGCGTTGTTGCTTTACGCTATCTTGTATTGAAGTATCACTAGCAGGAATTAAACTGTGTTCAGAATCGTTACAAGAAAACATCATAAGCATGCTACTTACCACCCATAGAATCGAACACAGCGTAGTGTATGAAGGAGCTTTCATAAAATGAATTTAAATTTAAAATTACTGAAAAATTAACGGATTAATTCGCTTTTTCAGCTATTTGTAACAGCGTTTTATAAACAAGACGGGTGGGTAATCCCATCACATTAAAAAAGGAACCTTCTATTTTTTCAACGCCTATATACCCAATCCATTCTTGTATACCATACGCACCGGCTTTATCAAAAGGTTGAAAGGTATCAACGTAATAGTTTACTTCATCATCTGTCAAGGTTGCAAACCAAACTTTGGTAGTTTCATTAACCGTTTGTTGAAAGGAGGCACCCGTAAAACAAACCGATGTGATTACCTCATGAACGTTGCCGCTTAGGCTTTTAATCATCTGTTTGGCGTGTTGAGCATCCCTAGGCTTTTCCATAGGGCTGTTTTCTTTCCAGACAATGGTATCACTGGTTATAAGAATATCGTTGCCGGATAAAGCATCAAACTCAGCAGCTTTTAATTGAGACAGGTAGTCGGTTATTTCAGCTTTTTTTAATGCTTGAGGATATACTTCATTGACTTTACGAACATCAATAGTAAAAGGAATGTCAAGCTCTTGAAAGAATTTTTGCCGCCTGGGTGATCCCGAAGCTAAGATGATATGGTGGTTTTTAAGTTTTTGTTTAAGCATACTTATTAATAGTATTGAAAATAGATTACATAAAATGGCATAGATAAAAAAGACTACACGCTAGTATTTGAATTTGTTATGAAAGCCCGGCGTCCGTTTTGGTATTCGGCTATGGTACCTTGAAAGAATCATGTTTTTTCTTGACTTTGATTTATAAAATTACAAAAGGATACAACAACATAGAACAAATACCAGTAAGCATCGTTAGTTTAAGTAAAATAGATAGCAGCTTGTAATCTTTAGGCTTTTCGGCTTCAAACGATTTAATACAAAACAATAGGAGAGGAGCCACAACCAAGAATAAAAAATACAAAACAGCCCAAGTATGAGCATATAAAACCTCATACATATAATAAATAACGCCGAGCGTTAACAAGGCACCCAAGACGAAAACTACGTTTGTAGCTCTTGATCTGCCAATGCTGATAGCCAATGTATTTTTACCACCATTTTTATCGCCGTTAATATCTTGCAAGTCTTTAACCAACTCACGTATAAAGTTGAGAATGCAAGCAAATAAGGCATAGTGTACCACTATTTTAAAAACAGCCCATTGGGCGGCTTGATTGGAAGCCGAGGTAGCAGGAATTAAATCAAAAATACCTACTATAAGTAAACTCATAGCAACCAATACCGCTACTAAAATGTTTCCTATTAAAAGCATTGTTTTTAAATAGGTTGCATATACATATAACAAAGCTGCAATACCAATAAAAAGAGTAACGTAAGCCGGTTTACCAATGATATTGGCTAAATAAAACCCGAGTAAAACACCTGCTGAGGTGGTTACTACATAAAATATACTTGCTTTTTTTTCAGAAATAGAATTGCCTACTATAACTTTTGAAGGTTTATTAATGCGATCAATGGCTACATCATACAGATCGTTACAAACATTGCCTCCGGCAGCAATACAAATAGTAGCTAAGACCAATAGTAAAAACTGACTGTCGCTAAGTGTTGTAAAAGCCTCAAATGGATTGAACAAAGCGTATTTAATAAGCAACTGAACAAGTACTATTAACAGTAGGTTAATAGGCCTTATGAGTTTAAGATAGTTTAATACCATAACAGATATGGGTTAATCATATTTAGCACTGGTATTTTCATCATTAATCCATTTGCCTTGCACTTTTAAAACCTGTTCTATAACATCACGTACGCATCCTTTTCCACCCTTTTTATGAGATACATATTTTGAAATAGCTTTAATTTCTGGTACGGCATCCTGCGGACAACACGGTAATCCTATTTGTTGCATCACATACAAATCTGGAATATCATCACCCATGTACAATACATTTTCGTGTTTTATATCATACACATCCAAGTATTCATCCATAGTATCGGTTTTATGGTGCGCACCCAGGTAGATATCGGTTATACCCAATCCTCGTAAACGAGCCCGTACACCTTCATTGGTGCCGCCGCTTATAATGCATACATTAAATCCTTTGTTTAATGCTGTTTTTAAAGCAAAACCATCTTTGGTGTGCATGGTGCGGTACATTTCTCCTTCGGTGGTAATGCTTATAGAGCCATCGGTAAGGACGCCATCTACGTCAAAAATAAACGTGGTAATGTGTTGTAAGTATTCTTTATAGCTTTTTTCCATATACAATCCCCTGCGCGGGCAGGAGTTTTTTTAATTAGTTATCAGTTATACTATAATCTAGGTAGTATCGTGTTCATTTTTTACATCAATGAATAACCGAACCAAAACCTAGCCTATTCTATTTAATGTATTGAATAAATTTATCATTATAAATAGTGCTTCTTGATAGCCTCTGTCATGTGCTCATACACTTTTTTATACGGACTATCTTTCAGCAAATGTAAATGATTTTCTATAGTTTTTAAGTCATTGCGTTTGGCAGGACCGGTTTGTACATCGCCGGGCGCTAGGTGTTGTATTTTTTCTGCCGTTTCAGCAATTAACGGCTTTAATAGGTCAAAGTCAAGATTTTGTTCTTGCATAATAGCTTCAGAAATGGTGTATAAGTGATTCACAAAGTTGTTTACAAAAACAGCAGCCAAGTGTACTGTTTTTCGTTTTTCGGAAGAAATGACCGTAACCGAATTTGAAATAGCTCCGGCTAGTGTTTGAAGCGTATTTAAATCGGTAGAGTCTTCAGCTTCAATACAAATAGGAATGTTTGTAAAATCTGCCAACTTGTTTTTGGTAAAGGTTTGCAAAGGATAAAACACGCCTTTTTTGTTTTTTCCGTCAAGCGTTTGCATCGAGACGCTTCCCGATGTATGCACTACAAGTTTATCATTAAAAGGAAGCAAAGCCGAAAAATCTTCAATGGCATCATCTGGCACCGCAATGATGTATACATCTGCCTCTTGAATTTCAGAAAGGTTGGTTGTAGTAGGGATAGAGTCTATAGTATAGTTGGGGTTTATGGTATTTCTGTTAACTATTTGATTAACAGTTACGGTGTCACAAGTATGTAAAGCGTTGGTTATATTAACACCTATGTTTCCATATCCTAAAATAATAACGTTAAGCATGATGATGAAGGTACTTACTTTTTTAAGGTTTATCTATAAATTTTTCTATTGATTATTTTAATGTCTTGGTTGCTTTCCAGTTGTTTTACCGTTCGTATAACTGTTTCTACTCGCAAACCGGTAAGGTCTGCCAGTTGTTGTCTGGTGAGTTCTACTTGATAGTTTGATGGGTTGCCATCTTTTTGTTTTAAAAAGTCTATAACCGTCAAAATGCGATGCTCTGGCGGGTAAACAGATATTTCTTTCATAATCATGGCTTTGTAGCTTAATCTACGTGACAAGGTAGCCGTAAATTGAAGATGGATGTCTGTGTTGTCTTTGAGCAACGCAAAAAATTGTTCTTTACTTAAGCGAATCACTTTAGAATCTGAAACAGCAATTGCTGAAGCCGGATAGGAGAATTCACCAAATAAAGGCGGTTCGCCAAAACTTTCACCATCGGTAAACATACCTTGTACAAACTCCTTACCGTCATCGTTGAGGTTGAACATTTTTACCGTTCCATTCATTACTTGATAGTAAAACAGAGCACGTTGATTTTCAGAAAATATCACGTCATTAGCACTGAGTTCTAGCGATTGAGCTCCGTAATCAAAAAGAATGTTGTGATGAATCATGGCTTTATGATTTGCCTCATAAACTAATAGGTGAGTGGCTTCCTACTTTTGTGTTGTTATTATAAAATTCAAAGTTATGAAAACGATTTCAGAAAAAAGTTTACTCACAGAATTTAAAGAAAACTACTATGCTTATGTACCGTTAACCATCATCCTTCAAAGTTGTATAGGATCAATAGCAGCGATGGTTATTCTTGCGCAGGGTACAACAACGCTTCCATTTATAGAATTAGTGCTGTGCGTGAGTCTGTGTATGGGGTACAACGCTGCGTTACTAGCGCAAGCACCGTATAAATTATCTTTTAGATTACTAGGAATAAGCTTGGTGGTTAACATGTTGCTTATCTTTGTAAATATAGTATAAACCTATGTCAAAAACCGATATTACCAATAGAGACGATGTGTATCAACTAGTAACCGAGTTTTATGCATTGGTTAGAAAAGATGATTTGTTAGGGCCTATTTTTAATGGTATCATAACCGATTGGGAAGGTCATTTTGAAAAACTGACAGACTTTTGGGAGAGCAATTTGTTTTTTCAGAAAAAATATAAAGGAAATCCATTAGTAAAACACGTTGAAGTAGATAAAAAACAAGAGCGTCCCATCAATGAAATGCACTTTGGGGTTTGGTTAAACCTTTGGTTTCAAACCATTGATAGATTATTTGAAGGCGATAGGGCGCAGCTAGCTAAAAACAGAGCTCGGAATATGGGAACTTTTATCCATTTAAAAATTTTTGAGGCAAGAACGAAGGCTGAAAATTAAAATAAAATTCATTAACAGATTTGAGTAGAAAATATGAGCCTAAATCATTATTTTTGCACCAAAATTCGCTATAATGATTAAAAGAATAGCCTCAATCCTCTTTTCTACTCGTCTTACCGCCGTATTATTTATTGTTTTTGCTGTCGCCATGGGAATTGGTACTTTCCTAGACGCCTCATCTGAAACATCACCCACACCGTACAGTCGGGAAATGATTTACAACGCCTGGTGGTTTGAAGCCATTATGGGAATATTTGTTTTAAACTTCTTGGGTAATATTTCTCGATACAACCTAAACACAAAAAAGATGTGGGCAACCTTTATATTGCACATTTCTTTTATTTTAATAATTATCGGCGCTTTTGTGACCAGGTATATTGGTTATGAAGGTGTAATGCACATTCGTGAAGGAGAAACAGAGAATGTTATTCTTTCAGAACACACCTATTTAAACACCTTTATAGATGGTGACTACATGGTTAACGGTGTTGCACAACGCAGAAAGTTACCTCCCAAAAAGTTACGTCTCTCTGAACGCTTAGATAACGATTTTACTATTGAAACCGATTATAATGAACAACCCGTTACAATAAAGTATAAAGACTTTATTAAAAACGCTAAAGAAGGTTTAATTGAAACTGAAGACGGTAGTCAATTTTTAAAAATTGTTGAAGCAGGAGATGGCAATCGTCACGACCACTGGTTAGAAGTAGGCGAAGTAGCAAGTATTCACAATGTATTGTTTGCCGTAAATAAACCTACCGAAGGCGCTATAAATATTACCTATAACGAGGATGGAAGCTACGATATAGAATCACCATTTGAAGGGTCATACATGCGAATGGCAGACCAAAAACAAGGCAGCGTTGCAAAAGATAGTTTACAACCCTTAATGTTGCGCTCATTATATCAACTGGCAGGTATGGCTTTTGTGATTCCTGAGCCTATGACCACCGGAAAAAACGGAGTAGTTAAAGCCGATGCCGGAGAAAAAACCAATAAAGATGCTTTGATTCTTGATGTAACCTCAAATGGTGAGACAAAAACAATAGAATTGTTAGGTGGCAAGGGAACAGCTTCAAACCCAAAGAAAGTAACGGTGGGTGGTCTAGACGTCTATCTTACTTATGGTTCAAAAAGTTATGAACTTCCGTTTAGCGTTACGTTAAATGATTTTATTGCAGAAAAATATCCCGGAACCGAAAAAAACTATGCTTCTTTTGAAAGTAAAGTAACCGTAAATAAAGAAGATGGTAGTACGATGGATTATCGTATTTATATGAATCATGTACTGGATTATGGTGGATATAGGTTCTTTCAATCAGGTTTTGACCCAGATGAAGGCGGTACTATATTATCTGTGAACCACGACTTTTGGGGAACTTGGATTACTTACATAGGTTACTTTTTACTTTACATTGGTTTAATGGCTATACTATTTGATAAAAACACTCGCTTTGGATTTTTAGAACGAGCGCTTACAAAGATTAAAAAGAAGAAGGCAAAAATGGCTATGCTTGTCTTGGTGCTTCTTTCAGCTACAGGATTTGCACAACAAACCCCTACAGAACCTATGCATATGCATAGTGAAACTCCTGAGGCAAGGTTAGATTCCGTAATAAAAACAACTGCTGTAAGTAAAGAACATGCAGCCAAGTTTTCACGTCTAGTTATACAAGATAACGGACGTATGAAACCGGTACACACCTTTGCAAGCCAATTGCTACGTAAAATAAGTAAAGACGACTCGTATCGTGGTCTAGATGCAAATCAAGTGTTTTTATCTATGACAGAATTTCCTCGGTTATGGTTAGAAACACCTTTGCTGAAATTGGACTGGAGAAATGACAGTATAAAACGGGTTATAGGTGTTTCAAAAGAGACGAGTGAAGTTTCTTTGATACAGCTTTTTGATGAAAACGGAAACAGTAAAATAGCTCCCTATATTGAAGAAGCTACCAGTAAAACAAACCCAAACCAGTTTGAAAAAGACTTCATTAAAATATATGAAAAAACCTTTTTACTTAACCGGGCGCTTAGTGGTAGTATTTTAAAGATATTTCCATTACCAAATGACGAAAATAATACCTGGGTTTCATATCCTGAATTACAAAAGGCAAACTTTAAAGGAACCGATTCGGTAATTACAAAAAGCATCTTGCCGGTGTATTTTCAGACTTTAAAAAAAGCAAGACAAACGGGTGATTATGCTCAAGCAGAACAAATACTTGAAGGTATTAATAAGTTTCAGCATAAATACGGAAGTGAAGTGATGCCTAGCGACTCAAAAATAGACGCTGAAATAGCTTACAACAAAGCTGATATTTTTAACAGGCTTTACAAATACTTCGCTTTAATAGGTATTGTCATGTTTATTGTTATCATCTTCCAGATATTTAAAGAAGGTAAAACAGTCAATACACTTATTAAGGTTTGTAAATATATTATTTGGGTCTTTTTTGCATTGATGACACTAGGTCTTATTGCGCGTTGGTATATAAGTGGTCATGCACCTTGGAGTGATGCTTATGAATCTATAATTTACATCGCTTGGGCAACTGTTTTCTTTGGGTTGGCATTTGGTAGAAAAAGTGATCTTACCATAGCATCTACGGCCTTTGTAGCCTCTATAATTTTATGGGTTGCACATCAAAACTGGTTAGACCCTGCTATTTCTACTCTTGTACCAGTACTTGATAGTTATTGGTTGATGATTCACGTAGCAGTAATTGTAGCAAGTTATGGCCCATTTACATTAGGAATGATTCTAGGAGCAACCGCTCTATTATTAATGATATTAACCAATGATAAGAATAAAAAGAAAATGGATATCAACATTAAAGAGATAACCATTATTACCGAAATGGCTTTAACAGTTGGTCTGGTAATGCTTACTATTGGTAACTTTTTAGGAGGTCAATGGGCTAATGAAAGTTGGGGTCGTTATTGGGGATGGGACCCTAAGGAAACTTGGGCTTTAATAAGTATCATGATATATGCTTTTGTAATTCACGCTAGATTGGTACCTGGATTAAAAGGACGCTGGTTGTTTAATGTATTGGCAATTTTCTCTTATGCTACTATTATGATGACGTATTTTGGTGTAAACTTTTACTTAACAGGGTTGCATTCATACGCGAGTGGTGATGTTCCGGTGACGCCAACATTTGTTTATTACCTTATAGCTTTCTTTGTGATTCTTACGTTTGTGTCATACTTCAGTTATGAGAAGCATTATAAAAACAAAAAAAGGATACGTAAGTAAATTACGTATCCTTTACGAATTATTTATAAACTACATTGCTCTAGATTAGTTATAAATATAATCTGGTTGGGTTTCTACCATTCGGTAATCAGATTTTACTTGTTCTCTAATTTCTAGTTTTTCGTACAGCTCATTGGTAAGCTCTTCTACGTTTGTTTCACTCATTTTAAGCTTGCGAGCTATTTTTGAGTTTTCAACACCTTCAGATATATATTGAAGAAGTTTAATTTCCAGTCCGTCTAAGTCGTGTTGCATAATCAAGTTTTCAAGATAGACGTCTTTCATTAGGTTTGTAATATTTTCTCTATTCATCATTTCTTGTTTTTTTATAAATATTCTCATTTCCGTTTGTCTTAATTCTACTTCATCTTTAATAGCATTCATTCTATAAATGATTCCGTAAGACAATAACATGGCTTCTATTAGTATTGCAACTTTCAAGTGTGTCGTTCCTGTAAATAAAAGAGTAGCGCCAAAACCTTGAAGCACAAAATAATCTATAGCAAAAAGTAAGGGTACCGAAAATGCAATTACAAAAAAGCGTGCATAGCTTTTTTTACTGAACAACATTGTACCTATAATAAAATAACTACTTAGTACTATAAACAACGCAGTATTTGATATTGAGGCTAATAAACTACTTTTTGTAATCCACGCAGAGGCCAATACAACAAAGGCAACACCTAGCAATGAAAAACTCAAAATCTTTGCTTTTGGATAGAAATCTTTCACATTTAAAAAACGATGCGCAAACAATGCTGCAATGCTTATAGATATAAAAAGGAGTGAAGCTTCAAATAACTTTGAATCAACCTGAATGTTAGCATTTAATAAGCTTAGTAGTCCATCACCATAAAATAATACAGATGTAAGAGCAAAGATGGCTCCAAAGAAATACAGAAAGAGTTTTTCTTCAAATATGAAATAGCAAACTACATTCATTAATAATACCATTAAAACAAAACCGTAAAAAATACCCTGATAAAATATCGACTGTGGATTTTCAGAATATTGATATGAAGATTTCAATATTTTTTTTGAAATAGGGCTGTAATTGACCAATGCCGGATTCAAAAAATTGTAAGAAAATTCCGAAAGCAATCGATTGTCAGTGGCAAAAGAACGTTTTGAATCGGTTAAAAATTCATCAGACTTTTGAGAAGTGAATACTGATTTTTCAGCAGTAGAATTAGCTATCACTGAAGCAGAATTCTCTTCAATAAAACTGTCTGAAATCCCTTTAATTAAAGAGTTTTCATAGTTATATTTTATCATATTTATAGATGCTTCACTTTCTTGAAATACACATAAAAGTGATATAAATAGACACAATATAAGGGGGGCAAACTGTTGTCTCATTTAAGTAGGTTTAAAATATTTGGGTAGTGAAATATACGTATTTTTTACATTTAAACTAATTTTTTTGCATTTAATCGATATTTTAACATATAAAAAAAGCTGTCTTAGTAGACAGCTTTTTAAAATTTAAGTCTGAATTTTACTATTTTTTACCTACCATATCTTCTGGTCTAACCCATTGATCAAATTCTTCGGCAGTTAAGTACCCTAAGTTTACAGCTTCTTCTTTAAGTGTTGTACCGTTTTGATGTGCGGTATTTGCAATTTCGGCAGCTTTATAGTACCCTATTTTTGTATTCAGGGCAGTCACCAACATTAATGAGTTATTTAGTTGTTTTTTGATAACTTCTGTATTCGCTTCAATACCATTTGCACAATGTTCTTCAAATGAAACACAAGCATCTCCAATTAATTCGGCAGAATGTAGCACATTTGCAGCCATAACAGGTTTAAAAACATTAAGTTCATATTGACCCTGCATACCACCAACACTTACAGCAACATCATTACCCATAACTTGTGCACATACCATAGTAAGAGCTTCACATTGGGTAGGATTTACTTTTCCAGGCATAATAGAAGATCCGGGCTCATTGGCTGGGATTATTATTTCTCCTATTCCGCAACGAGGTCCGCTAGCCAACATACGTATATCATTGGCAATCTTATTGAGCGAGACAGCTAGTTGCTTAAGAGCTCCGTGTGATTCAACTAGGGCGTCGTGTGCAGCCAAGGCCTCAAATTTATTTTCAGCTGTTATAAAAGGAAGATCTGTAAACTTTGCAATGTAACCGGCAACTTTTTCTGAATACCCGTCTGGTGTATTTAATCCTGTACCTACAGCAGTTCCGCCCAGTGCTAATTCTGATAAATGAGGTAAGGTGTTTTTTAAAGCTTTTAATCCATGTTCAAGTTGTGAAACATAACCACTGAATTCTTGACCTAGTGTTAAAGGTGTTGCGTCCATTAAATGGGTACGACCAATTTTTACGATGTCTTTAAACTCTTCAGATTTTTTCTGAAGTGTTTTATGAAGTTGCTCCACCCCCGGAATGGTAACTTCAAGTATTTTTTTATAAGCAGCAATGTGCATACCGGTAGGGAAGGTGTCATTTGAAGATTGTGATTTATTCACATCATCATTTGGTTGTAAGGTTTTATCGCCTTCACCTATTTTATTTCCTGCTATTTGGTGCGCACGATTTGCAATTACCTCATTTACATTCATATTACTTTGCGTACCGCTTCCGGTTTGCCAGATTACCAACGGAAATTGATCATCGTGTTTACCTTCTAAAATTTCATCACAAACTTGAGCAATTAAATCTCTTTTTTCTTCAGAAAGAACGCCTAGCTCACAATTTGTAAAAGCAGCGGCTTTTTTTAAATAAGCAAAACCATATACAATCTCTAGTGGCATAGAGGCTGGTTTTCCTATTTTAAAGTTGTTGCGAGAACGCTCAGTTTGGGCTCCCCATAATTTATCTGAAGGGACTTTTACTTCGCCCATGGTATCTTTTTCTATTCTATATTCCATGTTGGGTAGTTGTTTTATTTTTTTAGAAACTACGCAAAGGTACTTAAATCAGGTGCTTTACTCAAAACCAAGTCGTTAATTAAGTGTGAATAAATAGAGTCGTTTTATTGTAGATTTTGAAAAAAAGCTACTATCTTTGAACCATACAAAAAATTAACACGCTTACTCATGTTTGAATTTGATCAATACCTTGGCTTTTTAGCATTTTTAATAATATTAACCATAGGATTTTGGTTAATGATTTTTTTAGTGTCTATTCTTCCTTACTGGATAGGAGGCGCTCTATATGAAAACTGGAAATTAAAGCGTGAAGCAAAGAAAAAAGAAAGAGAAGAAGCGTAAGTTTTTTTTCTATTTAATATTATAAAAAAAGGAAGTCAAAAATGACTTCCTTTTTTTATTGCAATTTCTTGATTTTAACCTTCAAAATCGCCATCATCATCATTCATATCTTGATCTCTACGCTGGCGTTGTTTTTTCTGATTAAATCTATAGGTAAATGAAAGGTTTACGCTACGCTCACGCCATTGAAACTCACTATCACTGGTAAAAGTATCTGTAGAAGTAAAAGATCTTCTTTTTCTACTATTAAGCAGGTCACTTACATTAACACCTATTGTACCATTGTCATTAATAATATCTTTACTGAAGGCTAAGTTTATAGATAATAACCCTTCTGTTTCTGTCTGTGCATTGTTTGTAGGTCCACGATAAAATGCATTAGTCTGCCAATCAATTTTCCAAGGAAGGCTCACTTTGGCGCTACCTCTGGCAAACCAACTGTCGTTTTCTGTACCATATTCAACACCATTAAAACTTCCATCACTACTAAAGTTGAAATAATTAAAACTTCCGTTTAAACGAAGCCATTTTGCCGGATTATATAAAAGACCAAACTCAAATCCATAACGCTCATTTGTTGAAAGGTTAATAGGAATGGTTCTTACTACGTTTACCCCATTGATCACTTGGCCTGTTTGTTCTTGAATGCGCTCAAAAGAATCGGTTTCATATTGATAATAGATAGAAGTAGTAAGTGTCAACTTATCCCAACGTTTTAAGTATCCAAGATCAAAAGCACTTGCATAGGCAGGATCTAGATCTGGGTTACCTTGAAAAACATTGGTCACACTAGATCGAGAAGGAAATGGATTAATAAACCATCCGCGCGGTCTGTTAATTCTTCTGTTGTAGCCTAATGTAATGTTTTCACGTTCGGCTAATTCATAAATTAAGTTTACAGTAGGGAAAAGACCTAAGTAATTTTTATCAAAGTTTGTATCAATATCAACTCCTAAAGTTTCAGAAAAGGCATCTTCATCAAGGTTTGATTCAATTTTTCCTTTAAGCTGTGTTTGCTCTAGGCGTAAACCTAATAAGAAAGAGAATTTCCCAAACTTGTTTCCGTATTGAGTGTACACTGCGTTTACATTTTCAGTATAATCAAAAATATTTGATAGTGTATCATTTCTTACAAAAACACCATTTTCATTTTCTTGATTAAGGGTATAGTCTGTTTCTTCATTTTCAAAATTACCTCGGTATCCTGCTTCAAACTGAGCGTTCTCACCGATAGGAAGTACATAGTCGGCTTGAATTAAGTATTCCTTTTGGGTTTCTTTATTAAGGATGTCTTCTGAAGGAAAATCAAAAGATGATGGTTGAATGCGTCTTTCAGTAATAAAAGAGCGTTCTTCTTCTTTATCATTTTCATATTGAAAATCTGCAGTAAGCTTGTGGCCTTCGTCATTAAAGTTATTTACATAGTTTAATGAAAATTGGTAACTTTCATCTTTTTCTGTCTCTAGCTCTTCTCTCACAGTTGTTTCTTGAAGTGTACCGTCGCTAAATTTTCTTGCATTATTGGTTGTTAAATCTTCATCATCTCCTAACCGAAGAAAACCACTTGCTGTAATTGAAGAACGTTCGGTTAAAAAGTACTCAATACCTAAGTTTGTATTAAATCCTTGATCTTGGCGTTCATACTCTCTGTCTTCAATAACACGGTCAAAACGAGGATCTGTGGTAATTTCTTCACCAGTATCAGGATCTGTAAAAGTTGTTGGGAAATATTGGTTATTGAAAAAAGCATTACCCGGAGCATCGCGGTAGCGTAAACTAGTGGTATTAAAAATATTAAAATTATCTGTTCTCAAATTGATATTTCCTGAAACACCACTTGTTGTAGGTACACCTACGTTGGTGGTTATAGAACCATTTAATCCTAGTGTTTTTTCTTTACGTAAAATAATATTTAAAATTCCTGCGGTACCTTCTGCATCATATCTAGCTGAAGGAGAGGTAATAACTTCAACGCGTTCTATTGCTTCGGCAGGAAGCTGTCGTAAGGCATCTGTTGAACCAAAACCAGCTATTGCAGATGGTTTTCCGTTAATTAAAATACGTACGTTTTCATTTCCGCGAAGGCTAATAGCACCTTCTACATCAACATTAACCGAAGGAACATTACTTAATGCATCACTAACTGTTGCACCGCTGGTAGTAAGGTCTTTACCTATGTTATATATTTTTTTATCAAGACGTACTTGCACTTCTGTGGTTTCGGCACGTATAACTACTTCGTCTAAACTTTCTGTGTCTAGTGCCAATGATACAGTGGGTAGCGTTGTGTTTTTTCTTAAATTTTGATTGGGTACTTCTTTTGTTTCATATGAAATAAACTCATATTTAACAGTATATACTCCCGGCGGAATTTTTAATGAAAAGCTTCCTTTTGTATCTGTAATTCCTCCATTGGCAACGTTTCCTTGTGCATCGATAAAAGAAACTGTTGCGTATTCTAAAGGAACATTTGATCCTTCTTCAATAATTTTTCCGGAAACGGTAATAGTTTCTGGAGATTTGTTTTGGGCTAGTAAAATAGTACTGCATAACACTGCTAGTACAAAAGTGTATAATTTCATAGTCAGTTTTAGGGGGTTTGACTGCGAAAATACTCGTGGGTTTAGTCTGTTTTTCCTAAAATTGTGTTAAATAAATTTAAAGGATTATAATATGCTTAAAACATTCTCTGGTGGCCTGCCAATAGTAGCTTTATTATTTTTTACAACTATCGGGCGTTCAATTAGTTTTGGGTTGTCAATCATGGCATCAATAACTTCTTCTTGAGTTAACTCTTTTCCTTTAAATTGATCTTTCCAGATTTGTTCATTTTTGCGTACCAAGGCAATAGGCTCTATGGCTAAGAGTTTGATGATATCTTTTAACTCTTCTTTTGATGGAGGGTTTTCTAAGTATTTAACAATGTTTAAATCTTCATTTTTATCTTCAAGTAGTTGAAGTGTTTCTCTAGATTTTCTACATCTGGGATTATGATAAATAGTTGTCATAGTTATATGTTTAAGCTTTCCATTTCAAGAGTATAGTCGTGTTGTAAGTCTTCATGTAAAGCGTTAATACGCTTTTTAATAAGCACCTTTTGATGTTCATAAAGATTGGTCAACATTTTATTTCTATGTATGGAAGGTTTTACGTTATTTAGTTTTACACAAAAATACAAAAGCAATTCCACTTCGGTTTCTTTCTTTTTTGAATACCGAATGTACTTTTTAACCATTCGTAATATTTTCCGGATGGTTTTCTTCATATAATAATAACTAGTGGTGTTTATTTCTGAAAAACCATCGTCGATCATTTCTTTTACACTTTGAATATACAATTCTTCATCATGAGATTGAAATAATAAGTAGGTGAGGAGCTCCTTGTTTTCTTTCTTAAACTTTGCCAAATGAAGACAGAGATTTTCTAATTCTTCTGAAGAACGAAACTTTAATTCCTTTTTTAGTTGAGCAACAGTAGCTGGTTTCATAAAAAGTTAGGTATATTTTTTTTGAAATTAATTAAAAAGAAGCCGAACGTAAAAACTAGGTTTGGTAAGTTCTTTTTTTAAGTCAACATCGTCGAGCATCGACGTTAAAAGTAATTGTATCGATTTGTTTTTATTAGCTTTTTTAACAATAAAGTTGAATAGCCAAGGATATTTAAGCAGGTTTTGAAGTGATTTACTCACACTTAGCTCTTTCCACATGGCTTGATAAATTTTTTTATCATATTGAGCATTAAATTGAGCATCAAATTTATTGGTTTTAAATACATTCTTTACATGCTCAGCTGCTATTCTGCCGCTTCTTATTGCATTGCCAATACCTTCACCGGTAAAAGGATCAATGAGGTTTGCAGCATCACCAAGAAGTAGAAACCGATCTCCAGAAAGTTGTTTTTTTCTTGAACCCAAAGGAAGTCCAAACCCTTTTATACCTTCTTTTGCTACTGCATTTTTAAACCTATCCTTAAGATTAGGGTGAGATGTAATTAGTTCTGTAAATTTTTCTTTTAGGTTTATATTTTGCTTACTTATTTCACTAGAAAGCATCCCTATTCCTACATTGGCAGCATTATTTGGTAATGGAAAAATCCAAAAATAACCTGGAAGTATTTCTTTATAAAAGTGTAGCTCTATTAAATCATTGGAGGATACCTCTGCAACGTTTTCATAATATTGGCGCAATCCTGCACTATGATGTTTTTTATTTATGGTATTGTTGCTAAGTTTTCTATTTACAATCGAGTTTGCTCCATCGGCACCAATGATGATTTGTGTTTTAAAACGAGCATTGTTTGATAGTACTTCTACGTAGTTTTTATGAGGTGTTATATTGATTACTTTCTTGTTTTCAAAGAAATCGATATTGGGTAGCTTTTTTATTTCTGAAGCAAAGAAAGAATCAAAATCTAGCCGTTTCATCACATATCCTGCAGCTTGTTTTTGAGATGTTTTTTTAAACGGAATATCAAGTTTGGTATTATTGGGTGCATAAAACCGAATTCCGTTTGAAGCATACTTAGGACGAAGTTTTAAAAATGAGGAAGCAAGAGCGTCATTCATTCTGTAAAATTGATTAATAACATCTGCACTAAGCGCATCACCACAAATTTTATCACGCGGAAAGCTAGCTTGCTCCACAATGGCAATGTTTAATCCACTATTTGCTAGTTGATATGCACAAGCACAACCGGCGGGCCCGGCTCCTATGATAAGAACATCATATATTTTTGTTACAGGCATTTTTGTTGTACTTACATATGTTAAAAAAAACGCATTTTTAATGCGATTTAATTGAAAAAAACAATTGATTAACAACGATCTAGAGGTTTGTTTGCTAAATCATTAATTTTCAATTACTCAATACTTGTCTATTTAATTATAATTATTTGTAATTTAGACGCTATGAAAATAAAAAAACTTAGTTACTTATTTCTCTTTTTTATAGTAAGTTCAAGTAGTCTAGCTCAAAATTCATCAACCGAAAAAGAATCTTACACTTGGTTTGATAGTAAAGTAGGAATTGAAAACACACCACTTTACAACGGAGTAGAGTATATTGATTTTGAACAAGGAGAAAATAGCTTTAAAAAGTTTTTATTTTCTGGCGACTTTCAAAAAAGTATGATTGAGTATGAAAATCAACGCTATTTTGATATTCCGTTAAAATATGATGTATTTAATGATCAAATAATCATAAAACTTTCTACAGAACAAAAAACAACTATTCTACAGTTATTTAAAGAAAAGGTAGGTGCATTTCAAATAGGATCAAAGTCTTTTCAACATATTAAAAACCTGTCAATTAAAGATGACTCTGAAGCACTTTCAGGTTTTTATGAAGTTGTATACAATTCATCTCAAATACAACTTTTAAAAAAATACAGAAAAACACAGTTGAGAGAAATACGAAAGAGAAAACTGTATTTTAAGTATAAATTTAAAACACCCTACTATTACGTTATGTATAATCAAAACGTATATGAAGTAAAAAACCAACGTGATTTTATAAAGATATTTCCTGAATTGAAAAATATAATTCAAGAAGTTTCTGTAGATAGATCGTTGAGAAATTCAAACCCAGATGCTTATATGCTTGCTTATATAAACCAAATAAACGTACTGTTATCAAAAAAATAATTATAAGAAAAAAACATACTTTCAGCTCAATAGTTTTTTTGCTGATGTTTTTAAACATAAGTTATTCTCAAGAAGAACTACTACCGTCAATTACATTTAATAATTCCTCACTAGAAGAAGCTATTTTAAAGATTGAAAGTCAAACCGACTACCAATTTTTTTATGTAGATAGTTGGATTAACAATCAATCTGTTTCAGGAACGTATAGCAATATTTCTATTCATGAATTATTGGATACTTTATTGACCAATTCCGTTTTAAACTATTACATAACCGAAGACAAACGAATCATTCTTACTCAAAATAGCATTGTTTATAATACATTACCCGAAGGCTTTTTTCCGCAAGAGCAAGATAGTACCATTACAGTAACAACTGTAAAAAAGGAGCAATACCAACCTGTATTTTATAATCAAGAGACTTCAAAAAAATCTATTCCTATTGAAACTGTACGTATTGGTAAAGAAAGTTTGACAAATACCAATAACACCTATGTGTTAAGCGGTTATGTTACCAATATACTTACCGGAAGACCCATTGAAGATCTTGCCATTCTTGTACAAGGAAGTAATGCCGGAACCACAACAAATGAAGAAGGTTTTTATTCAATAAAGCTAAAAGCGGGGGCAAACGTATTAGAAACAAAATTAATTGGTATTGAAGATGTTCAAAAGCGTGTTATTATTTATAACAATGGTAGACTAGACATAGCCCTCAATGAAGATTACGAGTTGCTAGGAGAGGTGTTTCTAGAGAATGAAGCAGATAAGAATATTGAAGAAACCATGACTGGATCTGAAACTATTGATGTAAAAGTGATAAAAAACATTCCTTTGGTTTTGGGAGAGCGTGATATTTTAAAAGTAGCTACAACCTTACCGGGAATATCAAATACCGGAGAAGGAGCTGCCGGTTATAATGTAAGAGGCGGTAAAGCCGATCAAAACTTAATACTTTTAGATGATGCAGTGATTTATAATCCTTCGCATTTCTTCGGAATATTTTCTTCAATCAATCCTTTTACAACCGGAGATGTAACAATTTACAAAGGAAGCATTCCTGCAGAATACGGTGGTCGACTTTCTTCAGTATTTGATATTTCTACCCGAGATGCAAATGTTGAAGAGTTTGGTGGAGAAGGTTCTATTGGTCCTGTAACAGCAAATTTAACACTAGAAACGCCCATTGTAAAAGATAAATCTGCAGTGATGGTTGGTGTAAGAGCAACTTATTCAGATTGGATTTTAAACTCCTTAGATGAAGAATCTTTACAAAATAGTGAAGCATCTTTTTATGATGGAATCATCAAGTTTAATCAAAAAATTGGAGAACGTGATGAAATTAAAGCTACTGGATATTACAGCAAAGACAGGTATAGCATTACTTCAGATTCATTATTCTTATATAGTAATCGCTTAATTTCTGCTCAATGGAATCATACATTTAATGAAAATAATAAGTCTAATTTATTATTGGCAAATAGCGAATATGCATATGATATTGAATATGACGGAGCTACAAATGATGATTTTAATCTTGGGTATCGTATCAATGAAACCCAATTAAAGCTAAAGCTTACTTCAAAGCTGAATAAAAAGCATACTTTAGATTATGGCGTAAGCGGAAAACTGTATAACGTAGAACCCGGAGAATTAAAACCTACGCAAAACTCTATTGTTGATCCTATTACAATTCCGAAGGAAAAAGGGCTGGAAACGGCTGTGTTTATTTCAGATAAATTTACGGTTAATGATAAATTAGAATTCAATGCCGGTATACGTTATTCACAATTTGCAGCGTTAGGAGAGGCTTCTCAGCGCAGTTATGTAGCTGGATTACCTATTAGTGATGCCACAGTAACAGACACCTTAAACTTTAACAACAATGAGGTTATTGAAACATACGGCGGACCAGAAGCTCGTGTTTCTGCTAGATACTCTTTTAATCCGGAATTTTCTATAAAAGCTAGTTTTAATAATACCATTCAATACATTCACACACTTTCAAACAATACAACTGTTTCTCCAACCGATACCTGGAAACTTTCAGATTTAAATATTGAACCACAAAGAGCAAATCAATATGGTTTGGGGCTGTATCACAATTTTGATAATAATACATATGAGGTAAGCCTTGAAGGATATTATAAAAGGTCCAAAAACATTTTAGACTTCAAAACCGGTTCACAATTACTTCTCAATGAAAATGTAGAAACCGAATTACTTCAAGGAGAAGGAAAAGCATATGGCGCCGAACTGTTACTTAAAAAAACTAAAGGTAAACTCAACGGTTGGTTGGGCTATAGTTATTCTCGCTCCTTTTTAAAACTAGATAGTGAGTTTAAAGAAGAGCGCATTAACAACGGTGACTATTTTCCTTCAAATTATGATAAACCACACGATATAAGTGTTGTCGCCAATTATAAATTGACCAAGCGTTTTAGTGTTTCTGCAAATTTTGTCTATCAAACAGGACGACCAATTACTTACCCCGTAGGTAGTTATGTTATTAATAACTCTGAATTTGTTTTATACAGTGATAGAAATGAATACAGAATACCAGACTATTACCGTCTTGATTTAAGTATTAATTTTGAAGGAAATCACAAACTAGAAAAGTTAGCACATAGCTTTTGGAATATATCAATTTATAACGTTTTGGGAAGAAATAATCCATATTCGGTATTTTTTGTTACCAAAGATGGCGAGGTAAAAGCCTATCAAAGCTCTATATTTTCTATTCCGGTTCCAACCATAACGTATAACTTTAAATTTTAATTGATGATGAATAGTTTTAAATATAAAAATTTGAAGTTGAGTTATTTGCAAGGTTTGGCAGTGATTCTTACAACATTTCTTTTGTATGGATGTATTGAAGAAATAGATCTTGAAACTGAAAATTTTGAAAGCGCCTTGGTTATTGAAGCAACTATAACAGACCAAACTGAAACTCAATCAATATCATTAAGTAGAACCTTTCAATTTGAAGAAGACGGCCCATCACCCGAAACAAATGCTGAAGTTACTATTCTAGACGCAACCGGAACACAATACACCTTTCAAGAGTCTGACAGTCTAGGAGTTTACATTTCAACAACACCGTTTGCGGCATTGCCTAATAGAGATTATAGCCTTCAAATAACTACGTCAAATGGAAGAACTTATGAATCTTCTTCAGTACAACTTCCTCAAAGCACTTCAATTGACAACTTGTACACAGAAAAATCAACAAATAATGAAGGTGTTAAAGGCGTATCAATACTATTAGACAACTCCAATCCGCAAGGAATGGGAAGTTACTATCGTTTTGAATACGTTGAAACTTATAAAATAATCTCTCGATATTCTTCAGATTTAGATTTACAAGTAATTAGTGCAAATCCTCCACAATTTGAATTAGTCCCAAAAACCACAGAAGAAGAAATTTGTTATGTTACAAAACCATCAACTGAAATTCTATTAGCAAACACCAATACATTGTCTGAAGATCAATTGTTGAAATATCAAATACGTTTTATTGAGCGTACAGATCCGGTAATTGCTCAACGGTATAGCATACTTGCAAAACAGCAAAATATTTCGCGAGAAGCGTACACCTTTTATGAAACCTTACAAAACTTTTCAGAAACTGAAAGTCTTTTTTCACAAGTGCAACCGGGCTTTATTGAAGGGAACATATCGTCAACAACAAACGAAAACGAAAAGGTAATTGGTATTTTTAATGTAGTTACCGTTTCTTCCAAGCGAATATTTTTTAACTATTCAGATATTTTTGATCCAGAAGATGGTTCTCCGGGGTTGTTTCTAGGTGACAATTGCAGATTAAACAGTCCAGATCCTAGAGCGCTTGTACCTTTAATTCAGAACAATACTGCAAAGTTTGTGAGAGAAGGTACTGTTGAGGGTGATACCGGTCCTTATACAGTTGCTCCTAGAATTTGTGTTGATTGTACTGTTTTTGGTGAAAATGTACCTCCTGAATTTTGGGAAGAATAATTTAAAATTTATAAATGAACAAAATAGTTTTATATACGTTACTAGCATTAATATTAAGTTATAATGTGACTGCACAAACCAGCAGGTCATCTTTTACTTCGGGAAATCAAGCCCTTGATGTATCTCCGGTTCCTGCTGAAAATACTTATGTACACGTTAATGCTTCACTATACTTTGTTGGAGAATATTTATACTATAAAACGTATGTTGTGAACACTCTCACGCAAAAATTAAGTGACTATAGTAAAATTGGCTATATAGAATTGGTAAATGAAAATAAGGAAACGGTAATTAAACAAAAAGTAAAACTAACTTCAGGTACTGGACAAGGAGATATTTTTATCCCTACAACAATACCTTCGGGAAATTATAAGCTTATTTCTTATACTTTAAATATGCTTACAAAAGCTTCTAATAATTACTTTCAACAAGATATAAGTATTGTAAATCCATACCGAGGAAATCAAAACGCAATTTTAGAAACAGAAAAAAATACTACAACCGCTCTAAAACCTTCCAAAACCTATAAACAAGATACAAATGAGCATTTTTCCTTAAACCTTGATAAAGAACAGTATTCAAAACGTAGTCGAGTTTCTCTTACTGTATCTTCGTTACAAAAAAATGTAAGTAACGGAAACTACTCAATATCTGTAAAAAAAATAGATACTATTTCACATCCCAAATTACTTCGTGCCAACGAATTTGCTTCAGAAATTAATGAAGTAAATAGTAAAAAAGCATCGCAAATGATTCTTCCGGAGTTACGAGGTGAACTAATAAAAGGTTCTATATCAACTAATAGTCCTTCGGCACAAGTAGCCAATCAAAAGGTTGCCTTATCCATTCCCGGAGATACTTTTATATTTAAAATTGCTCAAGTAGATGCTAACGGAAATTTTTACTTCAACATTGATAAAACCTACACAAATAATGAAGCTGCGTTGCAAGTAATAGACGATGTTAATAATGTATTTACCATTCATGTTGATACTGAAGTGGCGATTGATTATTCAGAGTTACGTTTTAATCAATTTTTCATTACTCCAGCAATGAAACAAATGATAATCAAGCGTAGTGTTTACAATCAAATTGAAAACGGTTATTACGGCGTAAAACCCGATACTATTAAAACAGTTCAAGCAGATACTTCAATCTATAAAAAACGTAGTACAACTTATACCTTGGATAACTATACACGTTTTCCCACTATGGAAGAAACGATGGTTGAAATTGTAAACAATGCTTGGGTAGCCAATCAAAATAGCAAAAAAGTTTTTAAAGTAAGAGAAAAGGAAAACAGCACACCATCAAATCAACCTCCTTTATTAATTGTAGATGGTTTTTTTGTTCAAAACCATGAGACACTTATTAACTATAAGGCTACAAAAGTTGCATCCATAAGTGTTTTTAGAGATAAATACTATTATGGTGCACAAACCTTTCAAGGAGTAATTTTGGTTGAAACTATTGAAGGTGATTTTTATGATACAATGATTCAAAACGGAATTAAAAAAATTGATTTATTACCCGTTCAACCCAAAAAACAATATTTTGTTCAAACCTATTCAGAAGATTCAAAAAACACTTCAAGAATACCCGATTACAGAAGGCAGTTGTTGTGGCAGCCTGATATACGTCTAGACGCTACTTTACCTAAAGAAATTGAATTTTATACTTCAGATGTTTCAGGAAATTATTTAATTAGCATAGAGGGTTTTACCAGTGAAGGAAAGCCTGTTTCGGTACAAAAAACGTTTGTAGTTAATTAAGTCAAGGTTTTACAACTCGTTACTTTTTTCTTTTTGACCGGTCATCATTAAATAAGCTTTTAAAAAGTCATTTAAATCCCCATCTAGCACAGCATCTGTATTACCCGTTTCGTGACTTGTTCGAACGTCTTTAATAAGTTTGTATGGATGCAAGACATAATTCCGTATTTGTGATCCCCATTCAATAGCCATTTTGCTGTCTTCAATCTCTGCACGCTGTGCTTGTTGTTTCCGAAGTTCAATTTCGTATAATTGCGATTTCAACATTTGCATGGCCTTTTCTCGGTTTTCCAGTTGCGAACGCGTTTCAGAGTTATGAATTACAATACCCGAAGGTTTATGGGTTAATATTGCTTTGGTTTCTACTTTGTTTACGTTTTGACCGCCGGCACCACTACTGCGAGCAAAATCCCAAGAAATATCTGCCGGGTTAATATCAATTTCAATATTGTCATCTGCAAGAGGGTAAACGTATACGCTGGCAAAACTTGTATGTCTCTTGGCATTGCTGTCAAAAGGGGAGATGCGTACCAACCTGTGTACACCATTCTCACTTTTTAACCAACCAAAAGCATATTCACCTTCAATCTCTAGAGTTACTGTTTTTACACCGGCTACGTCACCTTCTTGATAGTTAAGTTCTTTAACTTTAAAGCCATTTTTTTCTGCCCACATTAAATACATACGCATGAGCATACTAGCCCAATCACAACTTTCGGTGCCACCAGCACCAGCTGTAATTTGAAGTACTGCACTTAAATCATCACCTTCTTCGCTGAGCATATTTTTAAACTCTAATGCTTCAATCGCTTCTAGAGCTTTATCATAGCGGTTTTCTACATTTTCTGCTTCGCCTTCACCTTCTTTAAAAAACTCATAAATTACTTCGGCGTCATCGGTAAGATTGATGGCTTCTTCATAATCTTCTACCCATTTCTTTTTATTACGAAGTTTACGCATAAAAGCTTCTGCTTCTTGCGGGTTGTCCCAAAAGTGTGGATCAAAAGTTTTTTCTTCTTCGTTTTGAATTTCTATCTTTTTTCCGGCAATGTCAAAGATACTGCCTCAAAGCATCTAAGCGATCTTTAAGGTCTTGAAGTTGATCGTTGGTAATCATAAACTCTTTTACGTTTTGTAGTTTTTCCTGAAACAAAAATAGGGTTTAACTTGCCAAGTGGAAATTATTTTGAGCTATTTTTATAACTTTAGATTTGATTAACCAAGTAAGTCAATTAATTATGAAATCTATTTTAGTATGCATAGTATTAGTTTTCAGTTCGTTCTGCTCAGCACAATATAACAATGAATTGGTTCCGTTATCAATTGTTACCGAAATGACCAAAACTTTAAAAAAACAAAATATTGACACCTATTTTTATGTGAATAAAACGTGTCTGGGAGAGACTAGAATTATTAAAATGAACGACGGTACTAATTGTTTTACCAGCGGAAATTTTAGTGAATATTATTTATTTTGGCAAAAAAATGATACTACTTACATTTCAAAAGCAGACAATTGTGGTCCATTTATAAAGCTGAAACTGGATGACACTACAATGTTTAATTTTTTTCTGAAACATAAGGATGCTATACAAAATAATTCAGTAAAAAAATACGAAGTAGCCAATCCAGAAAATGCTCCTACACAACGTACCAAAGTACATCCGTGCTCGCAGGAGTTTTCATTTACAACTGCAATGGGTACCTTTACACAAAAGTTTGATGAGTTTGATTTAACAAATGATTCTAAACAAAAAAATCTTAACTATGAATACAATCAGCAGTTAAAGTTAATTGAACTTGAAGCAATGATAGATCAAATAATACTTGAAACTGCAGATTCATTAAGGAGACAATAATCTATATGAAAATTGACTTACGAAGTGACACCGTCACAAAGCCTACCAAAGGCATGTTGCAAGCAATTATAAATGCTGAAGTAGGAGACGACGTTTACAAAGAAGATCCTACTGTAAATAAACTTGAAAAATACGTTGCCAATCTTTTTGGAATGGATGAAGCATTGTTTTTTCCTACCGGAAGTATGGCCAATCAAGCTGCTATAAAATTACATACACAACCTGCAGAGCAATTAATTTGCGATAAATGGGCGCATGTGTTTAATTATGAAGGAGGCGGCGCTTCATTCAACAGTGGTGTTTCTTGTAAATTGGTAGATGGGCATCGCGGTATGATTACAGCAAAACAAGTTGAAGAAAACATCAATCCGCCAGATTTTTATCACAGTCCATTAACCACCTTGGTATGTCTAGAAAACACTACCAATAAAGGAGGTGGCGCGTGTTATGATTTTGAAGAAATTAAAAAAATACGAAGTGTTTGTGATAAACATAATTTAGGACTTCATTTAGACGGTGCCCGGTTAATGAATGCTATTGTTGCCAAAAAAGAAAACCCCAAAGACTACGGAAATGTTTTTGACACACTTACAATTTGCTTGAGTAAAGGAATGGGAACACCTTTAGGAACAGTTCTTTTAGGGAAAAAAGAGCTGATGAATAATGCCATGCGTGTTCGGAAAGTGTTGGGTGGTGGTATGAGACAAATAGGTTTTATGGCTGCAGCCGGACTATATGCTTTTGAAAACCATATTGAAAGACTCAAGGAGGACCACAAAAAAGCATCGGAAATTGCGACAATTCTATCTGAGCAATCATATGTAAAAGAAGTAGAACCTACAGAAACCAATATTGTAATATTTTATTTGCAAGAAAATCTTTCAGAAGAAACGTTTATGAATGATTTACAATCTCAAGATATTATCATTAGCAATATGGGACAGGGAAAACTGCGCATTGTCACGCATCTAGATTACACCGATGATATGCACAATCACTTTTTAGAAGTTTTGAAAAAATACAATTAAAAAAAAGCTCCTCTTAAAGGAGCTTTTTTAATCTTTATCAAGAAGTGTTTATTCTACTTCTTTTACTTCGGCAGTAGGAGCATTTTTCTTTACAGACTCAATGCCATTATTCATACCGCTTTCACCGGCATACATCTGGCTACTACCAATAATTTGTCCGTTTGTAGATTTCAAATTGAAATGAAACTTACCATTTTTGGCTTCTTTCTTTTCATAACGAGCATCATCTCCGCAATTTTTCTTGATAGATTCAATTCCGTTTTTAGCAGCAGCTTTAGAATTGTACATCTCACTAGATAAGATTACTTGACCATTACTTGCTTTTAAGTTGAAATGATACTGATCTCCTTTTTTCTTAAGTTCAAACATAATATTGTTTTAAAAAGTTAGAATTCTTTTTTGAGTATTTAAATATCCGAAAAAAAATCCATTTTTGGAAGTTTGAAAAACTGAATTCATAAATCTATTTGTAAATACCGTAGTCACTAGTTGTTTTTAAAAGGTTTATATACAGTTGTTTATCGATGTAGAGCGACTATTTTTGCCTAAAGACTAAATTAAAATATAAAATGAAGGTAACTTTTGTTAAAACAATTTAATTTTAACTTAAATATGCCGTTTCAATTTTTATTTGGCATGAATTGTGTTTAATTTAGAAAAAAGAAAAGAGAAAGATTTATGAAACGCATTTTGTTTTTTACATTATTATTTGTTGCTACAATTTCTACAGCACAAATGAAAAACACCAAATTATCTTGGTTAACAAACCTTGACGAAGCACAGACTATATCACAGACTGATAATAAACCTATCTTAATTTACTTTACCGGCAGCGATTGGTGTGCGCCTTGCATGCGACTTAAAGAAGATTTTTTTGAAAACCCAAAGTTTACTCAACAAGCTAATAATCTAGTTTTGGTAAAGATTGATTATCCCAGAAGAGTTGATATAATTTCTGAAGAACAACTGGATTACAATAAAACAATTATTGCAAAGTACAACAAGCAACAAACGTTTCCTAAAATTGTAATGCTCAATTCAAAGGGTAAAGAAATAGGTCGAATTTCTGGCTACAGTCCTTCACGTGACACAAAAAACCACTTTGAGTTTTTAAAAACACATTTAGAAAAGTAACTAGTTAACAGAAATTATTTAAACATATCCATTCCTGGGATGTTTGGCATACCTTCTTTAGCAACAGCGCCTATTTCTGCTTCGTTTACTTCGGTTGCTTTTTTTATAGCGTTGTTAAGGTTTATAATTAAATAATCCTCAAGCTGTTCTTTATCCTCAAGAAGAGAATCTGCAACTTCAATATTTTTAATTTCTCTATTAGCAGTAATGGTTATTTTTAACAATCCGTCGCTGCTTTTTTCATCTATTAGGACAGTGTCTAAGCGTTTTTTTGTTGCTTCTACTTTTTCTTGAGCTTCTTTTAGTTTGCTCATCATTCCCATCATATCTCCAAACATATCTTTTTATTTTTAGTTTGATACAAATTTACTAATTTGCTTAGTTATTACTCAACTTTTTAAAGATGAAAAAAACACTACTCATTTGTTTTGTATGCCTTACTTTTGCCGTTTCTTGTAAAACAGATAAAACTTCAGAAGAAAAAATGAATATTACACCGCCTGATGCCAATAAAATTGCGAAAAATCTTGAAGTTCATGGAGATACTCGCGTTGATAATTATTATTGGCTAAATGATCGTGAGAATGAAGACGTTATTGACTATTTGAACAAAGAAAATGCTTATTATGATAAGATGACTCAGCATACAAAAGCTTTTCAAAAAACGCTTTTTGAAGAAATGAAAAGCCGCATTAAAGAAGATGATGAGTCTGTACCTTATTTTTACAATGGATATTACTATATCACTCGTTTTGAAAAAGGAAACGATTACCCTATTTATTCACGAAAAAAGGGGTCACTAGAGGCAGATGAAGAAATTCTCTTTAATGTAAATGAAATGGCAAAAGACCACTCATATTATAATTTGAGAGGTATAAATGTAAGTCCGGACAATAAGTGGGTTGCTTTTGGTGTAGATACAGTAAGCCGTCGTCAATACACTTTACGCATAAAAAACATAGAAACCGGAGAGATTCTTTCTGAAACTATTGAAAACACAACAGGAGGTTCAACCTGGGCAAATGATAATAAAACTCTTTTTTATACTCGTAAAGATGCACAGACACTTCGATCTAATGAAATTTTTAGACATACCAAAGGAACAGAAGCTTCAAAAGATCAATTAATTTATACTGAAGACGACGACACCTTTATCACCTATATATACAAAACAAAATCTGATAAGTATTTAATAATAGGTAGTAACAGTACACTCACCTCAGAATATCAAATTCTGGAAGCTGATAATCCCACAGGAAAATTTAGGATGTTTCAACCGCGCGAAAGAGGTTTGGAGTATAATATTGCTCACTTCGGAAGTGATTTTTATGTCCTAACCAATAAAGACGGAGCTACCAATTTTAAATTGATGAAAACTCCAGAAACCAAAACCTTAAAAGAAAACTGGAAAGATATCATTCCACATCGTGATTCTGTGTTGGTAGAAGATATTGACATTTTTAAAGATTATTTGGTAATAAGTGAACGTAATAACGGTTTGAATAAAATCCGAATTATGCGTTGGGATGAAACCGATGATTATTATTTACCCTTTGATAATGAAACTTATACAGCGTATACCATTCAAAATAGAGAATTTGACACCGATACTTTGCGCTACGGTTATAATTCATTAATTACTCCAGCTTCAGTAATTGATTTTAATATGAAAACTCGTGAGAAAACGGTTAAGAAAGAGGTAGAAGTACTGGGCGGAAACTTTAATAAAGAAAATTACGCATCAAAACGTGTTTGGGCCACCGCCAAAGATGGAACAAAAATTCCTATCTCAATGGTGTATAAAAAAGGTATTAAACAAGATGGCAGCAATCCATTTTTATTATATGCATACGGGTCATACGGTTCAACCATAGACCCTTATTTTTCAACTGTTAGACTTAGTTTACTAGACCGTGGATTCATATTTGCTATTGCCCATGTGCGAGGAGGAGAATATCTAGGTAGAAAGTGGTATGAAGACGGAAAGCTTCTAAATAAGAAAAATACCTTTACAGACTTTATAGATGCTTCAAAATATGTAATTGAAGAAGGATACACCTCGCCAGATCATTTATATGCATCTGGAGGATCTGCGGGAGGATTACTTATGGGAGCAATTGTGAATATGGCTCCAGAATTATACAACGGAGTGATTGCATCGGTGCCATTTGTAGATGTTGTAACAACCATGCTTGATGAAAGCATCCCTTTAACAACTGGCGAATATGACGAGTGGGGAAATCCTAATAATAAGGAGTATTATGATTACATCAAGTCATACTCACCATATGATAACGTTTCTAAGCAAGATTACCCTAATCTATTGGTAACAACAGGACTGCACGATTCGCAAGTGCAATACTGGGAACCCGCCAAATGGGTTGCAAAATTACGGGATATGAAAACAGATGATAACAAGCTCTTGCTTCATACCAATATGGATGCAGGTCACGGAGGTGCTTCGGGAAGGTTTGAAGCTTTAAAAGAAGTAGCTATGGATTATGCATTTATACTTGACTTAGAGCAAATTTCAGAATAATTAAAATTTTTAATGTAACTTTGCCCTGTTTTTAAATCATGAGTTACGCTCATAATTTTACTAACGAAAACTCCCTTTATGAAAGAAGAAATTCAGGCTCACGATAATGTGTTGCAGTTAATAGGAAATACTCCTTTAATCAAACTCAATAACATTACGGCGAACATGAAAGGCAACTACTACGCAAAAGTAGAAGCGTTCAACCCAGGTCATTCTTCAAAAGACCGAATTGCACTCTATATAATAGAAGAAGCTGAGAGAAAAGGAATTTTAAAACCAGGAAGTACAATTATTGAAACCACAAGTGGTAATACCGGTTTTAGTATTGCTATGGTGAGTGTTTTAAAAGGTTACAAATGTATTTTGGCTGTTAGTTCAAAATCTTCAAAAGATAAAATTGATATGCTCCGTACAATGGGAGCAGAGGTATATGTTTGTCCGGCACACGTTGCTGCAGATGATCCACGATCTTATTATGAAGTAGCAAAACGGTTACATAAAGAAACAGCGGGCTCTGTATACATTAATCAATATTTTAATGAATTAAATATTGATGCACATTATAAAACCACAGGACCCGAAATTTGGAAACAAACCAACGGGCAAATTACACACTTAGTAGCTTGCAGTGGTACGGGTGGAACTATTTCAGGAACAGCACGTTTTCTGAAAGAACAGAACCCAGATATTAAAATAATAGGGATTGATGCATTTGGATCGGTTCTTAAAAAATTTCACGAAACTCGTGAATTTGATAAAAATGAAATCTATCCTTATAGAATCGAAGGATTAGGAAAAAACTTAATTCCTTCTGCTACAGATTTTGATTCAATAGATTCATTTATCAAAGTAACAGATGATGAAAGCGCACACACAGCCAGAGAATTAGCAAAAAAAGAAGGAATTTTTGCCGGTTATACCAGTGGAGCCGCAATGCAAGGTTTAAAACAACTTGATGAAGCTGGAGAATTTTCTACTGTAAGTAATATTGTTGTTATATTTCCAGATCACGGATCTCGCTATATGAGTAAAATTTACAGTGATGACTGGATGGAACAACAAGGGTTTCTTGATACCGAGGTTGAAGAAGCCGCTTCTATTCAAATTATAAAATAACGGCATAATTCTGCAAGTAGACACACAACAACTATGGTTTGTTAATGCTAATTTATTGATGTGTCAATAACTTACGCAAAACTATATGGCTATAGTGAGTATTTTGTATATTTTTGCAGCCTGTATTGAAATATAGCAACTTGATGAAAGATTTATTTGATAAGATTTATAAAGACAAAGGACCGTTAGGTAAATGGGCAGAGCAAGCAGAAGGCTATTTTGTTTTTCCAAAACTTGAAGGACCTATAGGAAACAGAATGCACTTTAATGGTAAAGAAGTAATTACCTGGAGTGTTAATGATTATTTAGGACTTGCTAACCACCCTGAAGTACGTAAGGTAGATGCTGAAGCTGCTGCAAAATATGGATCGGCATATCCTATGGGAGCTAGAATGATGAGCGGTCATACCGATCTTCACGAACAACTTCAAAAAGAATTAGCTGCTTTTGTACATAAAGAAGCTGCTTATTTGTTGAATTTTGGTTATCAAGGTATGGTTTCTACCATTGATGCTTTGGTTTCAAAAGATGATGTAATTGTTTATGATGTTGACGCTCATGCGTGTATAATTGACGGTGTTCGTCTTCACTTAGGGCAACGTTTTACGTATAAGCATAACGATATGGAAAGTATCGAAAAAAACTTAAAACGTGCTGAAAAGGTAGCTGAAAAAACAGGAGGTGGTATTCTTCTTATTTCTGAAGGTGTCTTTGGAATGCGTGGAGAGCAAGGAAAACTAAAAGAAATTGCTGCCCTTAAAAAGAAATATACGTTTCGTTTATTTGTAGATGATGCACACGGTTTTGGTACACTAGGAAAAACAGGAGCTGGAGCAGGCGAGGAGCAAGGTGTACAAGATGATATAGATGTTTACTTTGCTACTTTTGCAAAATCTATGGCAAGCACAGGAGCATTTATAGCTGCAGATGAAGAAATAATAAAATACTTAAAATATAACTTACGTTCTCAAATGTTTGCAAAATCATTGCAAATGCAATTGGTTGAAGGAGCATTAAAGCGCTTAGATATGTTGCGCACAATGCCCGAATTAAAAGAAAAACTTTGGGAAAACGTAAATTCTTTACAAGGCGGTCTTAAAAAACGTGGGTTTGACATTGGTACAACTCAAAGTTGTGTAACTCCAGTTTATTTAAAAGGAAGTATTCCTGAAGCTATGGCCTTGGTAAAAGACCTTCGTGAAAATCACGGTATTTTCTGTTCAATCGTAGTTTATCCTGTAATTCCTAAAGGATTGATTTTGTTGAGAATGATTCCAACAGCATCACATACTATTGAAGATATTAATGAAACTCTAGACGCATTCTCAGCAATACGTGACAGACTGGAAGATGGGACCTACAAAAGGTTATCAGCAGCTGTTGCACAAGCAATGGGCGAATAAACTAGAGCTATATATTAGAAAATAAACTAGATAAAACCACTTCAAACCTGAAGTGGTTTTTTTATTCAATATTTTTTCGGAATGTGCTACGTTCTTTGTGCTGAATGGGGTTATAATCTTTCCAAAGTAATTGCACTGCAGTATTTTCTTTCAACTCGGGGTTGGTTTCTACTTGCTCAATTCCTTTTGAATTAAATAAATGTTGCATTTCTTCAAAAATAATTGCTGTTACTCCTTTGCCTTGCAATTCAGGGTCAATTCCTATTAAATAAAAAGCCGCAACATCATTTTTCTTTTGAGCTTGTAAGATATGATACCAACCGGTAGGAAATAGGCGCCCATTGGCTTTTTTCAAAGCTTTGCTAAAGGAAGGCATAACAATTGAAAAGGCTATAAGTTTGCCACTTTCATCTTTAATGCATGTTATATAATCTGGATGAACAAAACTGAAATATTTTTCTTTATAATAATCTATTTGATATTGCTGAATAGGAACAAAAGTTTGAAGTTTGTCATACGTATTATTAAGTAACTCAAACATTTTGTCTACATAAGGAAGAATTTCTTTTTTATTCTTGAATCGAATCACAGAAAGGTTGTATCGTTGCTTTACAATTTTTGAAAACTTGGCAACTTTATCTTTTATTGAGTTAGGTATGCTTAATTTAAATTCTACCCAAGTAGCTTGTTTTTCAAAGCCTAATTTTTCAAAATGTTCAGCATAATAAGGGTAATGATACCAAGTAATCATGGTATTTAGTTCTTCAAACCCCATAGTTAAAATCCCAGCTTTTTCCATATTTGAAAAGCCTACGGGACCTTCTGTATATTCTAGGTTGTGTTGTTTTCCTATTTCAAAAACTTTTTTAAGTAAAGCTTTTGTCACTTCAATGTCATCTATTACATCAAACCAGCCAAATCTAACTTTCTTTTTTCCTTGTTGATCTATCTCAAGATGATTGATTATTACAGCAATTCTACCCGCAATGGAGCCATTTTTATATGCCAAAAAATATGTTGCTTCGGCATTTTTGAATACCGGATTTTTTGCTTTGTCAAGAGTTTCCATTTCATCTTTTATCAGTGGCGGAACCCAATATTGACAATCTTTGTACAACTTGAACGGAAATGTTACAAATTGTTTTAATTCTTTTTTGTTGGTTACTTTTTTAACTTCTATCATGCGCTTTATTACTGTTGCTAGCGTTTTCCATCGCTTTCTAAAAGGTCTTTTCTTTTATTTCGTTCGTTCTTCTCTTTCTTCTGTTTTTGATACTTTTTTCTTTTCTCACGTCCGCTTTTTCCCTTTTCTTCAATAAACTCATCTCTATTGTGCATATCAAAACGGTACGCTACACCTGCTCTTCCGTAAAAAACAGAAGGGGTGTCTTTAAAGTTGATAGTTCCTGAAAGGTCAACATGAAGGTTTTCATTAATAAGTACTGCTACACCGCCACGTAATAGTTGATCTGAGTAAAAGTCACTTTTAATACCTTGATTTTCTAAAAATATTGAAAAATAACGATTAGTAGCGTGTGTAAGTGTAAGTATGTATCCATACTCTGGAGTATCTGTGGTAACTCTGTTTACAATTAAGTTTGTTACAAATACAAAACCTCCCACAAAATTATTTTGAGTAGACAAAACAAACTTGGGACTTATAGACTTTTCTGCTTCAGGGGTGAAGGGGTTGTCCTCGGTAATATCAAAATTGGCACCTGCGTATATTGAGATTGCAGGAATTAAATCCTGCCATTGAATTTTATTATTTGCTTTCCAGCTATATAAATTTGGACCTTCAGCTTCTCTTTTTACATAGGGATCATAAATTAAATATTTAGCTCCCAGTGTGTTACTTTTAAAATTTGCAAAATCACGTTCATAGGTACTATTTGCCCTCGTGTCTGTAACTTTGTTAGATTGAAACTCTCCTATGAGACTTACTTCTAGTTGCTCTTTTAATAATCCATACCTTACTGAATAATCCCAAGAAAAAATATTAGCATCTGTAAATAATAAACGGTGTTCTTCTTTTCCGAAGCTTAAACCAGATTCAAATTGTAACACATTGGTTCCCACAGAAAATGCGCCTTGTGAAACTCCCGGTCTATTGGTATTTATCATTTCAGTATACTGAGCGTATGTAGCATTTACGGTACTTAATACTAGTAAGGAAAGGAAAACAACTCGTTTATACATGGGTGTTTTGGTTTAATTCAAAGATATAAGAATTTATCATTTATTTAATAAATTGCTTTCGTCTTTTTAATGAGGTTTGTGTAATTTTGAATTCTATGATGACGTTTTTAAAAACGATATTAATAATCCTTCTGGTATATTTTGGGTTAAAATTTCTAATCCGTTGGGCTACACCGTATTTAATGCGATATGTGGCTAAAAAAGCCGGGCAGCGCTTTGAGCAGGCTTTTAACGGTGCACAAAGAACGACCAACTCTTCTAAAGAAAAAGAAGGAAAAGTTAGTATCGATAAAATGCCTAGAAAGCAAAGGACCAAGCAATCTACTGTAGGTGATTATGTAGATTATGAAGAAATAGATTAATCTTTTTCTATTCTTACTTTAATTGTATTTATATCTTCTTTTTAAAGGTATTTGTAGCATATTTTTGTTAATTTTCAAACTTCAAAAAAATTAACTGTTGCTATGAAGCATTTGCTTAAAAAACTTCTTCCTCATCTAGTAATCTTAGTTCTATTTATTGTAGCTGCTTTGGCTTATTTTAGCCCCGTATTGCAAGGTAAAACTATTTTCCAAAGTGATATTGCGCAATATCAAGGAATGGCTAAACAGTTGAAAGACTACAGAGCTGAAACAGGAGAAGAAACTTACTGGACAGATGCTGCTTTTGGAGGAATGCCTACGTACCAACTAGGCGCAAAATATCCTCATAACTATATTAAAGATTTAGATTTAGCAATCCGTTTTTTACCTAGGCCTGCAGACTACTTGTTTCTTTATTTTATAGGTCTTTACATTTTATTATTGGTATTAAAAGTAGATTACAAACTTGCTTTTCTTGGAGCACTTGCCTTCGGTTTTTCTACCTATTTGATCATTATTCTTGGAGTAGGTCACAATGCTAAAGCCCATGCTATAGCATATATGCCTTTAGTACTAAGCGGAATTTTGCTAACCTTCAGAAGAAAATATCTTTATGGTTTTTTATTGACAACTGTGGCGATGGGATTACAACTAGTGGCCAATCACTATCAAATGACTTATTATTTACTGTTTCTTGTTATTTGTATAGGTGTTGCATATTTAATTGATGCTTATAAGAAAAAACAACTTCCTCACTTCTTTAAGTCTGTAGGGATTATGGTAATTGGAGTTCTTATTGCTATTGGCCTTAATGCTACTAATATTTTAGCAACCAAAGAATATGCAGATACATCTACTCGCGGAAAAAGTGAACTCACTATACAAGCAGACGGCTCTCCAAAAGATAATGTAGAAGGTCTTGATTATAATTACATAACTGAATACAGCTACGGAATTTTAGAAAGTTTTAATCTATTTATACCCAATTTTATGGGAGGTGGTTCAAGTGATCCGTTACCACAAGATGGCGCTACTCAAGAAGCTTTATTAAAAATGGGGGTTTCACCACAACAAGCTAGTCAAATATTAAATCAACTACCTACTTATTGGGGAGACCAACCTATTGTGGCTGCTCCAGCTTATATAGGAGCTGTGGTAATTTTTCTGGCACTTTTAGCTTTGTTTTTAGTAAAAGGTCGCTTTAAGTGGTGGATTGTAGCTGCTTTTTTACTGAGTTTATTTCTTTCTTGGGGAAAAAATCTTGATAATGCTGCAATTTCGATAACTAAAAACTTTGATTTAAGAATTCCATTAACAGAAATATTTATTGATTATGTTCCGTTGTATAACAAATTTAGAGCGGTTTCATCTATTCAAGTAATTATAGAGGTAATACTTCCGGTGTTAGCAGTAATTGGGTTGCATCACTATTTTAGCAGATTTAAATCTGAAGAAAAAAAGAAAAAAGCATTACTGTACAGTGCCGGTATCACAGCAGGAATTGCTATTATATTTATTCTTTTAAAATCAACACTATTAGACTTTTCAAATTCGTTTTACGATGCTTCCATACGTGAAAATTTAAGCCTTCAAGTTCTAGATGCAGTTCGTGAAGATCGAGCATCAATGTTAACAAACGATGCAATTCGTTCGTTAATTTTTGTGATTTTAGCCGCAGGTACTTTGTGGTTCTTTTTAAAAGGAAAATTAAAAGAAATTTCAGTCGTTGGTATTTTGGCAATATTGATTGTTATTGATCTGGTTGGTGTAGATAGACGTTATGTAAACAACGATGATTTTGTACAAGCTCGAGTTATGGAAGAGCCATTTCAGAAAAATGGAGCTGATTTACAAATAGAAAAAGACGACGGTACATATAGAGTCTATGATGCAACTACAAACGCGTTTAATAGTGGTCGTGCTAGTTATTATCATAATGCTTTAGGCGGATATCACGCAGCCAAACCAGGTAGAATGCAAGATTTAAATGAGTTTTACATCAGTCAAGGAAACATAGGTATGTTAAATATGCTAAATGTAAAATACATTATTACACAGGGACAAAATGGAGGTGCAGTGGCTCAACGCAATCCATATGCAAATGGTAATGCGTGGTTTGTAGAGAATGTTATTTTGGCTGATAATGCAAATGATGAGTTACTATTATTGGATAGTCTTAACACAAAAAAGACTGCAGTAATCGCTGCCAAATTTAAATCTGAACTTCCCACTGAAAAGATAGCACGAGATAGCACTGCTACTATTGATATGGTTAGCCATAACCCACAACATATTGTTTATGAAACTTCAGCAAAATCTCCTCAATTAGCAGTTTTTTCTGAAGTGTATTATCCAGATGGATGGAACGCCTATATTGATGGTAAACCCGCTACACACTATCGTGCAAATTATGTTTTGAGAGCGATGACGGTTCCTGAAGGCATTCACAAAATTGAATTTAAATTTGAGCCTAAGGTTATAAACACTGGTAGTACCATTAGCTTGTTCAGTAGTATTTTGTTTATATTAATAGTGATAGGTGGTGGTTTTTTTGTCTTTAAAGGAAATGCAGCCAACAACAAAGCCTAAATCTATATGAAACGAGCTTTGATTATCACATATTATTGGCCACCGGCAGGCGGACCAGGTGTGCAGCGTTGGTTAAATTTTGTCAAATACTTTAGAGAATTTGGGATAGAACCTATTGTGTATATTCCTGACAATCCACATTATCCTTTAATAGACAGTAGCTTTAATCAAGAAGTTCAAAAAGATATTGAAATACTAAGACATCCTGTAAATGAGCCTTATAAGTTTGCCAAACTACTATCAAAAAACAAAACCAAACAAATAAGCAGTGGTATAATTTCTGAAAAAGAGCCTTCTTTTATTGAAAAGGTACTGCTATTTATTCGGGGTAATTTTTTTATTCCAGATGCGCGAGTAGGGTGGGTTAATCCTTCTGTTTCATTCTTAAAAAAGTATATTTCTAATAATAAAATTGATATAGTTGTAACAACCGGTCCGCCTCACAGCTTACATTTGATAGGGCAGAAGCTACAAAAGCAACTTGACTTGCCTTGGTTAGCAGATTTTAGAGATCCTTGGACTACCATTCATTATCATAAATCGTTACGATTAACAAAAGCCTCAGAAAGAAAACACAAAAAATTAGAAGCAAGTGTATTGAATAATGCTAGTGTAGTTACTGTTACGAGTCCTACTACCAAAAAAGAGTTTCAAGAAATCACAAAAAAAACTATTGAAGTAATAACAAACGGGTATGAAAGCAAGGAAGAAATTTCTGCCAGTCTTGATAAAAAGTTTAGCATGGTTCATATAGGATCGTTGTTAAGTGAACGCAATCCAATAGTGCTTTGGGAAGTGCTTTCAGAGCTTATTTCAGAAAATAAAAACTTTGCCAACGATTTTCAATTAAAACTTGCCGGGACAATAAGTGATTCGGTTGTTGAAAGTATTAAATCATATGGTCTAGAGCCTAACTTAGATCTTTTGGATTATATTTCTCATTCTGAAGCATTACAAATGCAGCATAATGCACAGGTTTTATTACTACTAGAGATTGACAGAGAAGAAACGCGCGCCATTATTCCCGGAAAATTATTTGAATATTTTGCCGCACAGCGACCCATCGTTGCTTTGGGACCTAAAGGTAGTGATATTGAAGGACTTATCACCGAAACTAACAGTGGAGCATTTTTTAACTATTCAGAACAAAAAGATTTGAAAGCTAAAATAACACAGCTCTATAGTCGATTTAAAGAAGGTAGGCTTGATGTAAACTCAAAAAACATTTCAAAATATAGCCGTAAAAGCCTTACTAAAAAAATGGCTGAAACCATACAACGTACAATCTGTAAAAAAGACGAAACCCCTGCATAACTTCCGTTTTGCAAGGGTTTCTAACTAACCAACCAAAAATTTATTATCCGCGTCCTTGAGTTCTACTACTTCTTGATGAAGAACGCTTACTTTTATTATTATCTCGTGAGCGAGACTTTGATACCGAACTTCTACTTTTTGCTTTTCTATCCGAAGTAGATCGATACGTTTTGTTTCGAGAAGTAGAACTACGTTTTTGAGATACTACTTTTCTAGTATTTGACGCACTTGAACGTTTTACACTTCTAGTTTTTGATGCACTTGATTTTCTGAGTGCCGTATTTCTAGCTATGGTTGTTTTTCTAGAATTAGGTTTACTTCGTACTACATTTCTATTTTGCTTTACACTTCTGTTATTTATAGAAGAATTTCTTACTGTATTATTTCTTCTAGAAGTTATTGAGCTATTTCTTACTCTAGAGGTATTATTTCTTGAAATTACACCTTCCGAGTCATTTTTACGTATTACATTACGCTTTGAACTTGCATTGTTTCTAGCTTTGTTTGAAGCTACTGAAGTTCTTGAAACAGATGATGCATTTTTTCTAGGGTTGTTTACTGCATATGTGTTTCTTCGGTTCGGGTTATAATTTTTACTTCTAGCTACGCGCCCGTCTTTATAATGTACTCTACTACCAGGACGGTAAAAATTACGTCTTCCATTTACATAGGCAACTCGGTTTCTATTTCTATAATATACTCTATGATTTACCCAGCTATATCTATGTGGACGATAATATCTTCTATATGGATAATCATATACAATACAATTTGAATAAAAAGGTCTTGCATAATACACGTGCCAAGGGCGGTAAATATACCTTGGTGTCCATACATTAATATACCCTACACAATGTGAAAAATATCCATAATTATTATAAATCACCCTCAATCCACCAACACGTACAATACGTCTATTATTATAGTGAATCTCTGTGTTTCCTACTTGCGCTACACGCCCATATTCATCATAGTATATAGGGATTTCTTCAACCTGAATTACAGCCCCATAATCATCATATTGAACAAATGCTTCATAATCATATCCGCCATTAAATGAAATATTTACATTGGGAGTATTTACGTTTACATGTACATTACTTCTATTTTGTCCTAAATAAACAAAATCAAACTGACCATCTGGAAACACTGAAAACTCAACATTTCCTTCTACAAAAACATACGATTTACCATCGTAGCTGTAATTTGCTATTTCTTCTGAAGCTTTTGTCTCTGCATGTACAGAATAGCTTATCAAGAAGATACTGAATAAGAATAATGATAATTTTTTCATAATAGATAGATTTAATTTGTACTCGCTTAATTTTTTGGTCAGCTTGTGTACGCTTTGAAAAATACAATCATCGTGCCAAACACGTAAAAGCCTTGTTTTTAGAAGGTTTAGGGTTAAAAAAAAACCCGATATCTAATAAAAGAGATCGGGTTTAAGAACTAAAAACTAATCGACTAAAAACCTACTGTCTATTTAGTAGCCTTTCAACGATTGTGCCAAAATTAAATGAGTAGTATTATTAAATTTTTTCTGAAAGATATTTTGCCGTGTAAGATTTGGTGTTTTTTACAATCTCTTCAGGGGTTCCTTCGGCAACTATAGTTCCGCCATTTTCACCTCCTTCTAGACCCAAATCAATGATGTAATCTGCGCATTTAACTAGATCCATATTATGTTCAACAACTATTACAGTATGTCCTTTTTCTAAAAGCGCATAAAACGAAGCCAATAATTTTTTAATATCGTGAAAATGCAATCCTGTCGTGGGTTCATCAAATATAAAAAGAGCTTTATCTTTTGTAGTTCCTTTTATTAAGAAAGAAGCCAATTTAATACGTTGTGCTTCACCTCCTGAAAGTGTAGAAGAACTTTGCCCCAACTGTACGTAACCTAAACCAACATCCTGAAGTGGTTTCAGTTTTTTTATAATCTTTTTTTCTTTGTGTTTTTTAAAAAAAGTAATGGCATCATCAACCGTCATTGTAAGGATATCGTCAATGTTTTTATCCTCAAAAGTAACTTCTAATATCTCTTTCTTGAATCGCTTTCCGTTACAAGTTTCACATTCTAGATGCACATCTGCCATAAATTGCATTTCTATAGTTACTTCGCCATCACCTTTACACGTTTCACAACGTCCACCATCAACATTAAAGCTGAAATGCTTTGCTTTGTAATTACGGATTTTTGATAATTTCTGCGAAGCAAAAAGATTTCGTATATCATCATATGCTTTAATATACGTGACAGGGTTACTTCTGCTAGAACGACCAATAGGGTTTTGATCAACAAACTCAATATTTTTTAAGCTGCTGAAATTTCCTTTTAACTCTGAAAACTGTCCCGGCTTCTCACCATAACCACCTATTTCTCGCAACATAGCAGGATATACTATTTTCTTCACCAGGGTACTTTTACCACTTCCTGAAACTCCTGTAACAGCAGTAAAAACTCCTAATGGAAATTGTGCATCAATGTTTTTTAAATTATTATGGCGCGCTCCAATAATTTGAATACTTTCTTTCCAGCTTCGGCGTGATTCTGGAACTTCAATTTCTAAACTTCCGTTGAGATATTTTGCTGTTAGTGAATTTGATTTTAAAATATCTTTAAAAGTACCGCTTGATACTACCTCGCCACCAAAAGTACCAGCCTCAGGACCAATATCAATAATTTCATCTGCAGCTTTCATGATATCTTCATCGTGTTCTACAACTATAACTGTATTGCCCAAATCGCGTAAGGATTTTAATACTTTTATGAGCCGTTCTGTATCTTTTGGGTGTAATCCAATACTTGGTTCATCAAGAATATACATAGACCCAACCAAGCTACTTCCTAATGAGGTGGCTAAGTTGATTCTTTGAGATTCACCTCCAGAAAGTGTGTTGCTTTTTCGATTTAATGTTAAATAGCTCAACCCTACGTCCATTAAAAACTGAAGTCGATTGTTTATTTCTAGCAATAATCGTTTAGATACATTTGTATCATATTCATTAAGCTCAAGATTTTTAAAAAATTTGGCTACTTTTTCTAAAGGAAGTTCTACCAATTCTTGAATGGCTTTTCCACCAACTTTAACATATCCAGCTTCTGGTCGTAATCTTTTTCCGTTACAAACGTTACATTTAGTTTTTCCGCGATAGCGAGATAACATAACGCGGTTTTGAATTTTATAACTTTTTGATTCTAAAAACGAAAAGAAATCATTTAATCCTTCAAAAAACTTATTTCCGTCCCATACCAATTGTTTTTGTTCTTCGGTAAGTTCAAACCATGGTTTATGTATAGGAAAATCAAACTTATAGGCATTATTAACCAATTGATCTCGATACCAGCCCATCGCGTCACCACGCCATGGAAAGATAGCATTTTCATAGATTGAGAGGGCTGTATTGGGAATAACCAAATCTTCATCAATACCAATTACATCGCCATAACCTTCACAATTGGGACATGCACCGTATGGGTTGTTAAAACTGAACAGATGCACGTTGGGTTCTAAAAAAGTCATTCCATCTGCTTCAAAGCGGTTGTTGAATTCTCTAATAGAATTATCACTTAGTTTCTCAATATACAATTCGCCTTTACCTTCATAAAAGGCCATTTCAACAGCATCTGCAAGGCGATTATAAAAATCTTCATCATCTTTTGTAATGATGCGGTCTACTACTAATTGTATATTTTTTGCAAAGTCTTTTTCTTTTAATTCATCTATACGAACAACAGCGTTGTTTTGCTTAACCCGGGCATATCCTTGCTGCGCTAAAGCTTGAATTTTATTTTTCATTGTGCGTCCTTCTTCCAAGTGGATAGGAGCGAGGAGAAGCATTTTTTCTCCTTCAGAAAAAGTTTTTATGTAGTTTATAACATCGGTTACTGTGTCTTTTTTTACTTCATTTCCTGAAATGGGAGAATATGTATGACCAATACGTGTATATAAAAGTTTTAAGTAATCATAAATTTCAGTAGACGTTCCGACAGTAGATCTAGGGTTGGTAGAGTTTACTTTTTGCTCAATAGCGATAGCGGGAGCAATACCTTTTATAGCATCAACCTTGGGTTTATCTAATCGTCCCAAAAATTGACGTGCATATGATGAGAGACTTTCTACATAACGGCGTTGTCCCTCTGCGTAGAGTGTATCAAAGGCTAGGCTAGATTTTCCACTTCCGGAAAGACCTGTGATAACAACCAATTTATTTCTAGGAATGGCAACATCAATATCTTTTAAATTGTGAAGTTTTGCTCCTTTAATGAGAATGTTTTTTTTGGTATCTAGAGTGTCTATATTCAAAATATATGGTTCTTTTTCAAGCTAAGATTTTGCAAAGATACTACATAGAAATGGGGAATACACATATGGGAATATTATAATTATTTTAGGAAAATTTTATATTTTATTTGCATTTCACGATTCTTTGTTGTTATATTTACGGCTCACAACGATAATTATAAAATTTATTGCCTATAGCATATTATTACTTTTTAGACTAAAAACATAACGGCTAAACAACCAACTAAAGGATAGTTGTTAACTTAAAAAGTATTGATATGAAACAAAACACCCATACGGATGCAGTATTGGTTAGTGCTTATATAAATGGCGATGAATCAGCACTTTGCCACCTAATTACGCGTCACAAACAAAGAATCTACAGTTTTATTTATTCAAAAGTCTATAGTAAAGATATCACCGAAGATATTTTTCAGGACACTTTCATTAAAGTTATCAAATCATTAAAAAGAGGTAAGTACAATGAAGAAGGTAAATTTCTTCCTTGGGTAATGCGTATAGCTCATAATTTGGTTATTGATTATTTCAGAAAGAATAATAGAATGCCAAAATTTGAAAATAAAGATGATTTCAACATTTTTTCTGTACTATCAGACGGATCATTAAACGCTGAAAAACAAATTATTAAAGGTCAAGTAGAAAGTGATGTAAGAAGATTAATTGAAGAGTTGCCTGAAGACCAGAAAGAAGTACTAATCATGCGTATTTACAAAGAAATGAGCTTTAAGGAAATTAGTGTACAAACAGATGTTAGTATCAATACTGCTTTGGGAAGAATGCGGTATGCTTTAATTAATTTACGCAAAGTAATTGATAAACACAATATTGTATTGACAAATTGATACAATAAACTATTTTTTGTAACGTTATTAGAGAACATTAACCTCAAAATAACAGTCTATGCAAAAAATGTACTCTAAAACCTCACAGCCGGAGCGAGTGAATAAAATGGCTCCAAAGGATGAAACCATTAAGTTTCTTCTGGATTATTCGAAGGCTTTAAGTGTTATAGATTATAATAAATTGAAGTTTGAAGCACTTCTAAACTAAACTTTGTTAAGTACCCCGAATTTATTTTCGGGGTTTTTTTTTATTTCTTTTTCTTCTTGAAATACTCATTCAACACACTTTTTCTTCCAATTTTCTTGGTAATAATATCTTTCTCCAAGTTCCAACCGCGAGCTGGTGAATAATGCCTACCATACCAAATGATTTGTAGATGTAAATCATTCCATAAATCTTTAGGAAATAGCCTTTTGGCATCTTTTTCAGTTTGTGTTACATTTTTGCCGGTAGTTAAGCCCCATCTGTATAGTAATCTATGAATATGAGTATCAACCGGAAAAGCAGGAACATTAAAGGCTTGAGCCATAACTACACTTGCTGTTTTATGTCCTACGGCTGGTAACGACTCTAATGCATCAAAATCTGCAGGGACTTTTCCATTGTATTTTTCAATTAAAATTTCAGAAAGACCGTGAATGCCCTTTGATTTCATGGGAGATAGTCCAACCGGTTTTATTATTTCTCGAATTTCTTCTATAGAAAGTTTAACCATATCATAAGGATTATCTGCTATTTCAAAAAGAATAGGAGTGGTTTTATTCACGCGAACGTCTGTACTTTGAGCAGATAACAGAACAGCAATTAAAAGAGTGTAGGGGTCTTTATGGTCTAATGGAATAGGGATTTGAGGATATAATTCTTGAAGTGTTTTAATAACAAAGGTTACCTTTTCCTGTTTCGTCATTTTTCTGTAATTTTAAACAAAAATAGCAAATGAAAATGTTACAAGAAGGAGACAAAGTCCCAAATTTTACAGTAAATAACGAACAAGGAAATCCTGTATCTTTAAATGATTATAAAGGTCATAAACTGGTAGTTTTTTTCTATCCAAAGGCCAATACGCCTGGTTGTACAAAAGAGGCGTGTAATCTTCGTGATAATTATGAAGAGTTACAAAATAAGGGGTATAAACTTTTAGGTGTAAGTGCAGATTCAGAACGTAAACAGAAAAACTTTAAAGAAAAGTATGATTTCCCTTTTCCATTACTTGCAGATGAAAATAAAGAAGTGATTAATGCTTTTGGTGTTTGGGGACCAAAAAAGTTTATGGGTAAAGAATATGATGGTATTCATAGAACTACCTTTATTGTTGATGAAGAAGGAAAAGTTGAGCGTGTTATAGCAAAGGTAAAGACCAAAGATCACGCGGCACAAATTTTAGAATAAATTATAGTAACTGCATATAATAAAAAAAGGGTTGGTTTTTTAAACCAACCCTTTTTTTATTATATGAATAGATTTTAATCTTTATTTGCTATTTTTCTGTTTTGATGATAATTGAATAACTCTTTTTCATGAATTATTTCAGCAACACCAGGGGGAAGCATTTCTTCCCAACTTTCTTCGCCTTTTTCTATCATCTCTAATACTTCGCGTGAGAAAATATTTAAAATATCTGGGTTAAAGTCTTTTATGTCTACAACCTTACCGTTGTATTTAAAGAATTTATACAGCTCTTTCATACGAGGGTGAACTTTTAAGTTTTCACTTGTAGTATACTCACCTGTTTCAGCATCACGCATAGGGTAGAGGTAAACCTTTAAATCTTTAAAAAAGAGTTTACCAAACGCTTCTAAGATACCACCACTTAAGTGACGATAGTATTTTTCATCAAAAATATCTACAAGGTTGTTTACACCCATCGCTAAGCCTAAGCGCATTTTAGTATATCTAGAGAAGTACTCAACGAGCTTATAATATTCTTGAAAATTGGATATCATAACCGTATGTCCTAAGGAACATAGCAGTTTTGCTCTATCCATAAAGTCTTCTTCATCAATTTCTCCTTCGGCTCGTAAGTTTGATAGAGTAATTTCAAAAATGACTTCGGTACGTTCTTTTTCTACCTTTTTTTCTTTTAGAAACATTTCATATGAATTTTCATACATATCAATGTTTACTTTGGTTACGGGTCTAAAACTTCCGCGTAGCGCTAAAATATTTTTTTTGTAAAGTATTCTTGCTGGTAATAAATTGTTACCGTCTGGGCCAAACATAATAGCTTCGGTCATACCGTTTTTAATAAGCTGTAAGCTCATCAAGCGGTTGTCTACTTTTTCAAATTTTGGTCCTGAAAAATTAATAGTATCAATTTCTATTTTGTCTTTATCAATATGATCGTATAAATAGCGTAGTAGCTTTTTGGGAGTGTCATATTTGTAATATGCACCATAGATTAAGTTTACACCTAAAATTCCAAGAGTTATTTGTTGAAGTAAGGCTTCATTCTCATGAAAGCGCACGTGTAACAAAATTTCATTATAATCTTCATTAGGATCAACTTGATACCGAATTCCTACCCATCCATGACCTTTATATTTTTTAGCAAAATCAATTGTAGCTACGGTATTTGCGTATGCAAAAAAGAGTTTGTTAGGGTGTTTTTTTCTAGCAATACGTTGCTCAATAAGGTCTATCTCGTGTGATAGCATTTTTTTAAGTCGTGATTCGGTCACATACCTTCCGTCTTCTTCTTCGCCATAGATTGCATCGCTAAAGTCTTTATCATAGGCTGACATTGTCTTTGCGATTGTACCAGACGCGCCGCCTGCTCTAAAGAAATTTCTAACGGTTTCTTGACCAGCACCTATTTCGGCAAATGTTCCGTAAATATTTTCATTCAAATTTATTCGAAGTGCTTTACTTCGAATAGAAGGAATATTTTCAAATTCTTTATCCCCTAAAATAGTATCTGGCATAGTCTCCTTTTATTAATTAACCGCTTTAACAAAGGTAAGAAATACCATAGCTATTCAAAAAAAATACTGTTATTTTTGTGTGAATGAATACAGACTTTACCGTAACATTTTTAGGCACCGGAACTTCTCAGGGTGTCCCAGTAATAGGAAGCGATCACCCGGTTTGTAAAAGTACTGATCCTAAGGATAAACGTCTTAGAGTTTCAGTGCTATTACAATGGAATAATAATAATTATGTGATAGACTGCGGGCCAGATTTTAGATACCAAATGTTAAGAGAGAACGTTACACACCTTGATGGTATATTGCTAACTCACGAACACAGTGATCATACTGCCGGGATTGATGATATTCGTCCGTTTTACTTTAAGCAAGGAAACATTCCATTTTATGCTCATAAACGTGTTTTTGATTCGTTACATGACAGGTTTGCTTATATTTTTGAAATTGAAAATAAATACCCTGGTGCGCCTACACTTGATGAAATTGAAATTGATAAAACCACTTCTTTTACGATAGCAGATAAAAAGGTAATTCCTGTTGAAGCCATGCATAACAATCTTCCGGTTTTGGGGTTTTATCTTGATGGTTTTACCTATTTAACCGATGTGAAAACGATTGCTGAAGAGGAAATTAAAAAGATAAAGAATTCAAAAGTTTTGGTGATTAATGCGTTACGTGAAGAAGAACATTACTCACATTTTAATCTAAAAGAAGCACTTGATTTTATTGAAATGGTTAATCCTGAACGCGCTTATTTAACACACATAAGCCACCTTATGGGTTTTCATGAAGAAGTTTCAAAAAAACTACCAGAACACGTGTTTTTAGCCTACGACGGACTAAAAGTAAAAATATAAATAGAATATTAATTTTTTTAAATCACCCGTATTTAGGGACTTTACTATGAGAAAGCATATATTTATGTACTTATTCTTTTTTGCTGTTTTACTTATCATATTTCAGTATATGAATGAGAAACAAATCTATGAATCACAGCAAGACGATATTACTTTTCTGAAAAATAAACTTGAAAAGACAGAAGTACTGAATGACTCATTGTCAAATCAAATTATGGAAGTTAATTACTTTACCTTACAAGGCAATGACAATGCAATGACTTATTTTGAAAATATGGGATATGAAGCTGCCGATGTTGAAAATAGCGTACGAGAGTACATTTATGATTTAAATGGAGAGGCTGGTAAAAACCCCATTGTTCCTTATGATGGTATAGAAGGAAGAATGAAAATTAATAAGGTAAAATTTTTAAATCATCGTTGGGTGGCGGCAGATTTTACAGACGGAATCTATTGGGGTGAAATGATATTAGAATACTACATCAATAACGACGATAGTATTGATTTAAAAGTTATTGGTTCTCTTTTATACGGAAAATAACCTAAGTATGTTTTTGAAGCCAATCTTTTAATTCCTGAAAATTTTGAGGGGCAACACCGTGCCCTACAGGAAATTCAGAATAACTGGTTTTAATGTTTAGGTTTTCTAAAAAAGGTTTTGTTTTACGAGCCCAATCTACCGGGATTACTTGATCTACACTTCCGTGTGATGTATAAACGTTTAATGTACTGAAATCATTCTCAGTATATCCTTTTTTCAGTATATCTTCATTGATATAACCACTCAAACCAATTACATTTTTTACTTTATGAGGATAGCTTAATGCTACGGCAAAACTTAAAATAGTTCCTTGACTAAAACCCAGTAGTGTAACTTGATTTTTATCAATGTTGTAGTTTTCGATAATTTCGTCAATACAGTTTGCAATTAGATCACGAGAGGCAATTGCTTGATCTGTATCACTAAATTTCCCATCGGTATTGTCAAAATAAATATTATACCAGGCATTTCCGTAGGGTTGCATAGGTATAGGAGCTTTTAATGAAATTACAGAGTATGTATCAGGTAATTCTCCTGCAAATGAAAATAAATCATTCTCATCACTTCCAAAGCCGTGAAGCATAATAATAGCAGGATGTTTTTCTGAAGTATTTTTAGCCGGTTTAAAGTTATGCTGTAACTGTAATTTTTGCTTTTCCATAGAATACAAAAATAAAAAAAGCCACTTTTATACGAAAGCTATCTGTACAAAAGTGGTAAGTAATATATATTAACTGAAGTTTACCCAATACCGGCAAACCATTCTTGAAACTTATCGCCAATGAGTGGTATCGGCTTTTTTTCTGCTTGAATTGCAGATAATAACCCTAAAACCCAAAGAACTATCATACCTAATTGAATAATAATACCAAGAATATAAATGTCAAGAAGCATATTGAGTACTGATAATGCAAGCCCTAAAAGAATTAAACCCAGCATTTGTCTTATATGAAAAGCACCAAGTTCAGTTTTATTATTATTATGCATTATCAATGCAATTACCCAACCTATAATAGTAAGATAAGAAATAATAGCAATGGACTTGCCATTGTCTTTTGTAGTATTGAATGATTCCATTTGATTTATCGATTAAAATTTCCTATCTCATAAAGATAGTGCATCTAATCTAAAAATGTGAACCACTCTTGAAATTTATCACTGAAGTAAGGAATGGCCTGCTTTTTATTTAAAATTGCCATTATCAAAGAAAAAACCCAAAGCACAAAAGCAATAAGCCATAAAATTTCACCAAAAAGTAAATCTACATAAGCCTGTGTCACTTGCGAAATTATAAGCAGTAACAAGAGCCCAAACATATTTTTAATATGCCATGTTGTAAACTCGTGCTTATTATCTTTATTAATAAAAAATGCAATGAGTGTTCCTACAAATGTCATGTAGGCAATAATTGCTTTGGTTTTGGCAGATAAGTTCTCCATTATTTTTTCAGCACTAGTTTGTTATTAGCAAAAACACCGTAGGCTTTTCCTTTAAGTTTTTGATTGATAAAAGCTGCATTTTTTGAGGTTGAAATAATATCTTTTTCTGCAAAAGTCCACGCTACATCTGGATTAAAGAAGGTAATGTTGGCTCGATTGCCTTCTTCAATTGTTTCAAAAGGTATATTAAAGCGTTCTTTAAGGTTGCTTAAAGCAGATATAGCAATTTCTGTAGGCAATAGGCTCTGTAAGGCACCAAAACAACTTTCCAAACCAATACTACCAAATTTCGCATGGTCAAATTCAGTTTTTTTGTTTTCAATATCAATAGGGTTGTGGTCACTTGTTACCCCATCAATAACACCTTCTTTTAGAGCTTTTAGTAAGGCTTTTGTATCTTCTTTAGTTCGCAACGGTGGCAGGAGTTTATATTGAGTTTCAAACCCTTCAAGTAAATCATCGGTTAAGAATAAATTTGATACAGCTACACTACACGTAACATCTAGTCCTTGCTTTTTTGCCTCTTTAATGAGTTGAACTGATTTTTTGGTAGAAATTGTCGGGATATGTAATTTTCCTCCAGTGTATTCTAAAATATAAAGATCACGAGCTACTTGTAATTCTTCAGAAAAAGAAGGAATACCTTTTAACCCCAGCTTTGTACTATTTACACCCTCATTCATCATACCGTTTTTTGAAACTGAAACATCTAGCGGAAAGCTTTGAACAAGACCGTCAAAATTTTGAGCGTATTGCAATGCTATTTTTAATAAATTGGCATTGGTAATGGGTTTTTTATAATCATAAAATGAAACAGCGCCTTCACTGTGCATATCAAATAATTCGGCCAAATCTTTACTTTCACTTTTTACAGTCAAAGCCCCAATAGGGTAGAGTGATACAGCATTATTTTTAGCTTGTGATGTTAAAAACTGAATTGTTGATTTGCTGTCGGTAACCGGAAGCAAATTTGCATTTAAGGCTATGTTGGTAAAACCACTTTCGGCAGCTGTTTTAAGTCCATTATCAATAGTTTCTCGCTCTTCATAACCCGGTTCACCAAAGGATACACTACTATCGAACCATCCTTGAGAAATATGCAAATTTTCTAAGCTTATTTCTTTTACATTGTTGTGGGTGTTTATACTTGCAGCAATTTTTTTAATAACCCCTTTCTCTATAAGTATATCCCTTTTTGTATTGTGATGCGCACTTTGAGGATCTATTATGGTTGCAGATTTTATAAGTATATCCATCGGTTTTTTATTGTGTTAAAGGCGGTTTTTGGTTTACTCCTTCAGTATTATTTAATAAATTTTAATACTAGCATTTCTAGTATTAGAAATAGTATAGCAAAAATAAGAAACCATTTCCAAAAGCTATTAATATTATTTTGTTCTTGTATATCGTCCAAAAGTGAAGCAATAGAAGTTGTAGTTGTTACTCCTTCCCAATTATCAATAGTTATATATTGCAAGTTACTTTCGGCGCGGTTGTAATTGTAACTTATTTTTGACACAGCTTCGTTTTTGTTTGTTATTGTATATATTCCGGCATTAGAAGGCTCTTCAGTAGTAGTAATGGTTACTTTATTTGCTTTTGTTTGTTGAAGTGGTATAAAAGCTGTTGCGCTATCTTTAATTTCTAGAATTTGATCTTCCATTAATTGAACCGGTACATCAAAAGAGTTTTGTACATCAATTGTGTAATATAATTTTGGCAAAGCCAAGCTCTGCAATGCCATATTATACAGTGTAGGAACTATCAATGGTGAACTTTGAAAATTTGCATTTTCAGTGTTTATAGGAGCGCTAAAAGCATAGGTGTTATTCTTCTGAAATATAAATGGATTACCGTCTTCAAATTTTAAGACTGCTCTTGCATTTGTAGCAGTTTGATAATAAGATTGTACAGTTGGATATTGAAAATTAACAACTTGTTTTTCAAATACATCTTGATATAACGGATGGTCAAAAACAATTTGAGTAATCTGCTTTTCTGTAGAAATTTTATTGGTAAAACGTCCCATTCCCAAATTGGTCAGCAAGTTGTTATAATCATCAAGTTTAGCATTTGGAGAGGGGATAAGTACCATTGTTCCGCCTGCATTTGTAAAAGATTGTATGGCACTAGTCAATGATGCTGGAATGGCTGTAAGCTCATTAAGGATGATAAAATCTTGATTGGGAATTTCATTATAGCTTAATGTATTTTGAGTTTGTTGTGTAAACTCAAATTCATCCTGATTAAACAAGCGCTCTAAATAACCAGATTCTGCTTCGTTAATGGCCAAAACTTTTATCTTTTTTGGTGAATTAATGCTGAAATACAACTTATTATCATAAATTAAATTTGCATCCATTAATTCTAGAGTACCATTAAATTCAGATGTGTTTTCAATGTCAAAAGTTGCTGAATTTTCATTAGAATTTGAAAAATCTATGGCCGTTTTTGCAACTAAATCTGAATTTTTATACAGTGATAGCGCAACACCTTCAGGAGTATTTCCGGTAGCAGAAACAAGTGCCTTAAGTTGAATGTTTTTCCCGGTTTTTGAAGCAATAAAAACCGAATCTATTGAAATATTATTTGTGTTTACTGGTTGTAATGCAACAGTGTTTATTGTCACATTTTCAGGTATTTCAGGGAAACGTTCTTGTTGCTGAAAATCTGAGACAAGAATCAGCCTTTTTTCTGAAGCATTTGAAGGTGAAAAAAGTTGATTGGCTTTTAGTACAACTTCAGAAAGTGCTAATTGATTTGAAGAATAATCAACTGAAAGTATTTCACTTTTAAAATCTTGAACTGAAACATTTTTTCTAGTTTCAGTGTTGGTAAACCAACTTAGCGTTTCAGCGTCTATTTTAAGTTCATACAAATCTTGTAAAGCTCTAGTAAGCAAAGGACCATTGGCACCTTTAGCTTGCAAACTAAAAGAGTTATCAATATAGATTACTGTTTCTTTTTCTGTGTTTAAAGCAGTTTTTGTAGCGGTAAAAGGCTGTGCAAATGCTATAATAATACAAGCAAGTGCTAGAAGTCGCAATAAAAGTGTAATCCATTTTTTAAGTTGAGAGCTTTTACGCGTTTGTATGGTCACTTTTTTTAAGAAAGCAACATTTGTAAAATCAACTTTTTTAAAACGCCGAAGCTGAAAAAGATGAATTAATATAGGAATAAGCAGTAAAAATAGGGCGTAAAGAAGTTCTGGATGTTTAAACTGCATTCTATAAATTATTGTTCAAATATATAAAATGCATCCTAAAAACACGCTATTTCTTTTGGGTAATGAATTTTAAAAAATTCAACTTAAAAAGTTACAAACACTCAATTGAAAACTCAAAGGTTGTACCTTCTCCTATTTTTGAAGAAACTGTAATATCGCCACCCAAATTGGTCACAAGTTTTTTCACAGTTGATAAACCTATCCCGTTTCCTTTTTTACCATTTCTATCTAAAGTTCCTACTGTTTTAAATAATTCAAAAACTTCAGTAAGTTTTTCTTTGGGAATCCCAACACCATTATCTGAAACACTTATGTAAAGCATTCCGTCTTTTTTGTAACATTTAATATCAATAACAATTTTATCTTTATCATTGTACTTCAATGAGTTACCGATAAGGTTTATTAATATTTGCTCTAGTGCAACTCTATTACAAGATACTTCAAGGTTTTTCTCGGGTAGATTTAATTCACAATCAACGCTTATGTTTAATAACTCAACAATCTCTTCAAAAAGGTGATGGGTATCAAACTCTTCATATGATTTTTCAACCGTTTTATCACTTTCATAATGTTCTAGTAATCCTGTAATGTATTCACTAAGTGTAAAAGAAGATTGTTTTAGGTAATCTAAATATTCTTGCCCTTGTTCATCTATAAATTGACTGTATTTTTTCTTCAAAATATCTGAAGTAACAATCATATTTGCCAATGGCATTTTCATATCATGAGAAATGATTCCGGCAAAATTTTTAAGTTGTTCGTTGTTTTCTTTTAGCTCAGCTTGAAGTTTTTGTAATGTAAAATTTTTCTTTCTCTCTTCAAGAAGATTTATTACTTGTGACGCTAGTGCTTTTAATGCGTGAATTTGTTTGTCATTCAACTCTCTAGGTTGTGTGTCAAAAACACATAAAGTACCCAATGCGTAGCCCTCGTGATTGTACAAGGTAACTCCCGCATAAAACCGCACTTTTTGATCATTTACAATTGGGTTGTCATGAAATCGATCATCTTTATGAGTGTCTGGCACAATAAAAATATCGGCATCATCTACAATAGCATGACCGCAAAATGAAATATCTCTAGGTGATTCTGTAATATCTATACCGTGATGTGACTTTATAAAATTTCGGTCAGCATCCATTAAGGTAATAAGAGATATAGGCGTGTCGCAAATACTCGCCGTCAAAGTAGTAATCGTGTCAAAATCCTTTTCTGGAAGGGTATCCAGCATTTGATAGGAATTTAACGATTTAAGGCGTTCCTGTTCATTTCCAGGAATAGCTGGTGTAATCAAATTTAGTTCCTCCTATGGTTTTAAAAAACCAGTTTTAGTTAAGTTGTTGTTTTGTAAAGCTACAATTTTTTTGACAAAATAAAGAACAAATTACATTAATTAGAAAGCTTCAAAAACACCTAGGCCAAATAAGGCAAAATCATACTTTACAGGATCTTTAGCATCTAGTTTTCTAAGTGATTTGTCTAATTCTTCTACAGCTTTGGCGTCATTCTGTTTTCGTTTTAATAAAGAAAGACTTCTTGCCACTCTGCCACTATGCACATCTAGCGGACATGATAATTGAGAAGCAGATAAGCTTTTCCAAATACCAAAATCAACACCGGTACTATCGTTACGCACCATCCAGCGTAAAAACATATTGATGCGTTTTGCTGCAGAATTTTTTAACGGATCACTTACGTGTTTTTCAGTACGTTTTAAATGTGGTAAACTGAAAAATACTTTTTTGAAATGATGAATTGCCGGTTGTAGATTTTCTTCTTCAGAAAAGGTTGAAAAAACACCTTCCAGACCGTTATGGTTTTTATAAATATGCTGTAATGCTTTTATAAAATAAATTAAATCATACCCGTTAAATGTACGATGAACAAAGGTTTTTAGGTTTTCAGCATCTTTTTCTTCAGAAAAATGAGTAACAAAATCATAGGGTGCTTGCCCCATCAATTGCATTAATCTAGTACCATTTTTTATAATACTTTTTCTATTGCCCCAAGCAATAGTTGCGACTAGGAAAGCAGCAATTTCTATATCTTCTTTTTTAGAAAATTGATGCGGAATTTGTATAGGATCACTTTCAATAAAGAGAGGTTGATTGTAGTAAGCAGCTTTTTCGTCTAAAAATCTTTTTAATTCTGCTTTTCGCATAAACTATCGTAAAATTTTTCCGTCTTGCATTTCAAGTTTACGGTCTGCCATTTCGGCCAATTCCTCATTATGAGTAACAATTACAAACGTTTGACCAAACTCATCCCGAAGCTTGAAAAATAAATTATGTAAGTTTTCTGCACTTTCTGTATCTAGATTTCCACTAGGCTCATCGGCCAGAATAATTGCCGGATTGTTGATTAACGCTCTTGCTACTGCAACACGTTGTTGCTCACCGCCAGAAAGCTCATTGGGTTTATGGTTTATCCTATCACTGAGCCCAAGAAAAGAAAGGAGTTCTTTGGCTCTTTTTTCGGCTTCGGTTTTGGGTGTTTTTTTTATAAAGGCAGGTATACAAACATTCTCTAAGGCTGTAAACTCGGGTAGTAATTGGTGAAACTGAAAAATAAAACCTAAATTTTCATTTCTGAATTTTGCCAATTCTTTTCGTTTCAACGTTTTTACATTTACGTTGTTGATATGAAGTGTGCCTTCATTTTTTTCTGAAGTGTCCAACGTTCCTAAAATTTGCAACAAGGTAGTTTTACCTGCTCCCGAAGCTCCTACAATAGAAACAATTTCTCCTTTTTTTATGTGAAGATCAACTCCTTTAAGAACGTGGAGTTCATCATAATATTTATGTAAGTTTTCAGCTTTAATCATGACAATACTATCAAAACGTGAAAGTACACTTTTGCTTATAGAAACGCAATAAATCTTTGTAAGAAAGCTATAAGAAGCCCTTTACTTACTCTATGGATTAATTATTTGTTAAAAAGTAACGAAGCAACTGTGTGCAACTTAATTTTATAAAAAAATTGAAATGAATACCAATATTCAAAAAATTGTATTTGCTGGAGGTTGTTTTTGGTGTACCGAAGCTGTTTTTCAGCGTATAAAGGGAGTTGAAAAAGTTGTACCCGGGTTTTCGGGAGGGCAGATTAAAAACCCTGCTTATCGCGAAGTTATCACCGGTCGTACCGGCCACGCCGAGGCTGTAGAGGTTACTTTTAATAGCGATATTGTAACGTTACAAACATTGCTAGAGGTCTTTTTTTCAACTCACGATCCAACAACATTAAATAAACAAGGTAACGATGTAGGTACACAATATAGAAGCGCTATTTATTTTACTACAGAAGAACAAAAAAATGTAATTGAGGCCTTTTTAAAACTTTTGAATGATAAAAACATTTTCAAAAACCCAATTGTGACTGAAATAAAACCATTTACAGCCTTTTATGAAGCCGAAGTAGATCATCACGAGTATTACAACCTAAACAAAGAACAACCTTACTGTCAATATATTATCAATCCAAAAATTAATACATTGCATACCCATTTTTCAGATAAACTAAAAACTACCTAATGGCATCATATAAATTTTTTGAAGAGTACAATGAATCTGTAACAAATGAATTAAAATCTCATTTTACTGAAATATTATCACAACTTGGTGAAGATATAAATAGGGAAGGAGTTGTGAAAACACCAGAGCGAGCTGCCAAAGCTATGCAGTTTTTAACTTCAGGTAATTCTCAAGATCCTGCAGAAATATTAAAATCTGCCATGTTTGCTGAAGATTATCACGATATGGTTGTTATAAAAGATATTGAGCTGTACTCTCTATGTGAACACCATATGCTTCCTTTTTTCGGAAAAGCACATATAGCATATATACCTAACGGGCATATTGTAGGGCTGAGTAAAATACCAAGAATTGTAGATGTTTTTGCAAGACGTTTACAAGTTCAAGAACGATTAACTCACGATATTCTTGAATGTATAAATACAACGTTAAAACCACAAGGTGTGGCAGTTGTTATAGAAGCTTCTCATTTATGTATGATGATGCGTGGGGTACAAAAGCAAAATAGTGTGACAACCACTTCAGGTTTTAGGGGACAATTTGAAAAAATTGAGACTAGAGATGAGTTTTTAAAATTGATAAGTAATGATTTGTCATAATTTTGGCAAACTTATTGCGTTGTATTTTATGTAATTAAATGCAAATCAATATGAAAAAATCAAAATATTCTTTACTTAAACAAGGTGTTATTTATGATTTAATCGGGATGGCGACTATGTTTATTCCGGTTCTCGGACCTTTTTTAGATATACTATGGGCTCCATATGCAGCAAAAAAAATGAGCGATATGTATGAGGGCGAACAAGGTAAAATAGCTTCTGTAGTTGTTTTTATAGAAGAAATACTACCTATTTCAGACTTTGTACCTACGTTTACTTTAATGTGGTTGTACACCTACGTTTGGCAAGGCAAAAAAGATCCTGTGCCTCAAACTATTGAAGTAGAAGTTAACGATTAAAACTTTCTGAATATATATTAAAAAACCTCTCTATTTAGAGAGGTTTTTTATTTACTAAAAATAGTAAAAGCTTAACTAGAGAACTCTTTAAAATTACTCTATAGTTAAATTAAAAGTTGCTTGAATGTCTGTTTCTCCACCAGCATCACCTAAAGATCCATCATTTGGTTTTTTAGGTTCGTGACGTAAAGTAAAAGTCATTGATCCGTTGCTAGCATCACCTGTACTTAAAATAAACTCTGTACCAAGTGGGTTACCGTCACCATCAAAGTTTGCATATTCTGTTGTTGCGTTTAAACCTCCAGCAACAGAATAAAAGAATTGGTGCTCTTCCGCTTCTTCTTGAACTTCTTCTGTAATGTTTTCTGCAGGGTCTTCAGTTTCATTTAACAAAACAATACTACCGTTATATGTAGCACCTGCAGTTAAATTACCCGATACAGTAACAGTTGGAGCATTAGGGCCGTCACCATCTAGATCTCTCGTTTGTAACGTTACTGGCGTTCCTCCACCATTAGGTAGAAGCGTTACAGTCATTGTTGTTATTACTTCTTCTTCGTTTACCGGCTCTGGATTTTCATCATCGTTTGAACAAGCTACAAATAGTAACGAAGCAAATAATAGTATACTTAATGATTTTAAATTTTTCATTTTTTTTGTTTTAGTAATTAATAATTGATTTTAAGATTAAGTAAAAAGTTTCTACCTAGATCATCTGCATAATAGCGCAAACGGTTTAGGTAATTACGGTAGGAAGTGTCAAATACGTTTTTAATGCCAAATCCTACTGTAAGTTTTGATTTTGTGTTTAAGTTAAAGTCTATGCTTGAGTCAAAGTCGAGTAGGTGGTAGGCGTCAGGAGGTGTGCTTACGTCTACAACTTCTCTAGTTTGAGTTTGCGGAATTAATATTTCAAAGTTATTATCTGGAAATTCATTTTGACGAAAAACATATTCACTTTTAAGTGAAAGTCTTAGGTTTTTAAAATTGGGGTTCTGATATACAATTCGGTTTTTTGTATTAACCGCAGGTATGTTTATTAAAGGTTCGTCTTTAGTTCTGTCATACCCTTTTACTAATGAAAATTGATGCTCAAATCGGAAATTTTGAGCAAATGCGTACGATGCGTCAATATCTACACCTAGCAATTCTGCATTGGTTTGCCTATACTCCCAAACTTGAAAATTACCTCTTATAGTTTGTTGTACACCAGTTGGCTCAATTACAATGAAATCTTTAATAATGTTTATGTATGGATTTATTGAAAAATTGAAGTTGGTGTTTTTCCTTTGAAAGGTCAGAGAAAACTTATTTCCTATTTCAGAATTAAAACGTAAATCACCAAGTTCTATCCGCGATGCCGAATGGTGTAATCCTTCACTAAATAACTCTGAAGGATTGGGTGCTCTAGAGGCTAGTGAATAATTAAAATACAAGCTGTAATCATCGTTAAATGAATAGGTAGTTCCAACCGTTCCTGAAACATTATAAAAATTAAATTCAGGATTGGTTAATATTTGATTATCAAGTTCTTCAATAACTATTTCTGGAAAAATCTGGTCATAATTACGAGATTCCCAAAAAGATGTTCTGTAAAATTTAAAAACATCCATATAGGTATAATCAAACCTACCACCTGCTTCTAATAACCAATTATCATTTACCTCATAATTGGCAATTACATACGCTCCAAAATCATATTTATCATAATCTGGAATTAAACGTCTTACACCGGTATTTGGGTCTGCAAAATTATTTTGGTATTTAGCCAATATTCCTGTTTTAAGATCTAAAGAGCTTGTGATTTTAGATTCTAGATCTAGCATTAACGTATGTGTATTGAGTTGTAGATCTAGCGAAGCTTTGTTTTTATCTTCTCCACGTCTTATATCATACTCCAGTCTGTGATTTGCTTGAAAATCATATTGAAAGCTAAGTTTTCCTAGTTTTTCAAATCTTTTAAAAGCTTTTAAACGAGCAAGATGATGCGTTACATCTTGTCTAGGAGCATCAATATCATAAGTAAAATCTCTTATTATTAACGGAAGTTCACTATTTATAGCGGTGGCTTGATCTTCTGCACCACCCAAATGCGAAGCCCTTAAAATTCCTATCTCATTTTTAAATAAAGAATAATAGCCTTCAATACCATAATCAAAACGATTGAGACCAATGTTAACAGATACATTACGCTCAAAAATTCCTGTGTTACTTAACACATAATCTGGAGCTTCAAAATCACCAAAGCGCTTAAGAGTACCTTGTATGGTTCCGTACCATCCATTTTGATAACTTTTGGTAAGTTGAGACGAAGTAGAAGTTCCTCTACCATTTGATGCAACTGTAAATAAGGTTTTTCCGTACAAGCTATCTTTAACAGGAACTTTTGCTGCTTCTGAAATAATTACTCCTCCCACAGCGTCACCGCTATATTGTAAAGCTGAAGCACCTTTAATAACCGTTAATTTACCAGCAGAATTAATGTCTACATTTGGAGCATGTTCTGCACCCCATTCTTGATCTTCCATCCGTACACCGTTATTGATAATAACAACACGACTACTATGAAGTCCATTAATTAAAGGTTTGATTACAGTACTTCCTGTATTTAACGAAGAAACACCGCTTAAACTATTTAAAGCATCTCCTAAAGAACCACTACTGAATCTTTCAATTTCTTCAGTGGATAGTTCACTTTCCAGAACAGTTTTTGATTTGTCTTTATAGGCTTTACCATCAATAGTTATTTGATTTAATTCTTCTAAATGATGCTCAAGTTTAAAGTTTCTAGTCGTGTTACCAAAAACTTTAACTGTAAATCCTTTAGTACTACATTCAGGATGCGATACTTGAATTGAATAACTTTGATTACACAACCCTTCAATGGAATACATACCATCTAGATCTGTTTGTACAGCTTGCTCAGTTCCTGCAACAATTAAAGTAGCTCCAACTAACGGAGAGTTATCGTGAATATCTTTTACAGAACCAGAAAGTGTATTATTACAAGTTTGTGAAATAAGAGTAACACTGCTTAATAGCAGTAATACCAACGCATACGTACGCATATCATTTTAATTAAAATAAAAATAGTTTTTGTGGATTAACTAAAACTATGCGGTGGTGCTCTTAACTGATAATTTGTGTTGGTGAAAGCGTGAAATAATGATGAAGTAGTTTCATTTTTGATTTTTAAAGCGATAGGTGCTGTTTTAAAATCTGGATAACTAATTACATCATAATTAAATGTTGTTACGGTAAAGTGGCAAATTTGACACTCAGGAACATCTTCATGAATATGGGTAGTAGAATCTGAACAGACTGTTTTTTCATGTCCTTCTAAAGAATGTAAAAATTGCACAGTTACCGGCAGCAAAAAAACTGCTACGAGTAATGTAGAGGCGATAAGGTATGCAATTTTATTTTTTAGAAACATAAGTCTCTTCAATCAAGATTTCTTCAATTTGCAAAGATAAAAAACAATTACCCTATATAAAACCAAAACCTTCTTTTATGATAAATTTATGATATGAATGTTTACGCTTTGATAAAGCGAAGTCCCATACTACGAAGCATTTTCTTTTCAAAAGCCCAGAAAAATTTAAACTCTCCAAAAAGCCATCCAAAAAAAACTAATAATACTTGATACGCCGGAAGTATAATAAGTATGCGTACAGGCCAATAAATATACCAACCGTGATTTTTTGTTATACCAATAGCGTCGGTTAATGGTTCAGCAAGTTTTGCTGACGTGCTTCCGGTAATCGCAAAAACAATTAAAATTACAGTTAGTTGCCAATTGGTAGTGATATTCCACCTTTGTTTTAATTTTTTCATCCTCTTCCGCCTGGTAATTTTTGATTGTATTGTTGTTGAAAATAAACAAAGTAATTATAAAGTAAATAGTTTACTTCATAGCCATACTCAACATTAAAATCATAATTAATTTCTTGCGGATATAGTGTAGGAGAAAATTGTTGTGGGTTGCGAGCTCTTGCATTGTACTCTGAAACAAACAATTGATTTTTAATTTCTAAATAATTTAATCCATAAAAACCTCTTGGAGGCTGTTGTAACAACCACGTATTAAATCTTGGTTCTATTATAATTACTTCATACTCAAGACTGTCGTTTGCTATACGAATGGTATCATTGCTTACAGTGCCTGAATCTACATCACCACCCATGGTAGATTTTGAGGCGTCACAACTATAAATTGCTAATGCTATACCTACTAAAAAAAGTAAATTTTTCATCATTATTCTTTTTATAAAGGTACAAAAATCGTCTGTAATAGTTTGTTTTATTTGAGAAAGCAAAAAACCGCGTTTATTGAAATAGACGCGGTTTACATATTTTTTTGAACGTATGGTATTATTTTCCGAAGAAACCACCAAGCATATCGCCTAGGCCTCCTTTTTTACTTCCGCCCAATACCATTCCGGCAACATCATCAATAATACTTCCGTCGTTATCACCATCAAGTAATGATTCAATTAAAGATTGTTCTTTCTGTTGTTCTTCTTGAGTGTTTCCAGCCATTAAATTTCCTAAAAGGCTGGTAATACCAGATTGCGAATCAACGTTTTGTTGTCTTTTTTCTTTTCCTAAATATCCTAGCAAAATAGGGGCAGCTACCTGTAAAATTTGCATCACAGAACTAGAATCAATTCCTGATTTTTTTGAAAGTGCTCCCACTACGTTGTCTTGAGAACCGCCTAAGACGTGCCCTAAAATACCAAGGCCATCAATTTTTTTATCTTCATTAACTCCGCCGCCAAAAAAACCAGAAAGGTTGTCTAATACATTACCGTCGTGTTTACTATTGCTTAATGCATTCATCAATCCCATTGCTCCTTCTTGAGAGTTTGCATTACGTTTCATAGCTCCCATTAAGATAGGTAAGCCCATTGATAGTACAGAAGCTGTTTTGTCTGCGGGTTGTTTGGTTTCGTTACTAATACCGCTTATTATTTGTTTACCGGTATCGCTATTTAATAAATCGAGTATTCCTGCCATTTTTATAAGATTAAAATTCTTTTAAATATACTTAAAAAACTTAGTTTACCGGTTTTAAGATGGATGCAATTTGCTCAGCAAGTTCTACTCCAATTCTATCTTGAGCCTCTTCTGTGGCAGCCCCTATGTGTGGACTTAAAGAAATATTACCATTCATAAGCACTTTTATAGCCGGAGAGGGTTCATCTTCAAAGGTGTCTAAAGCTGCAAAAGAAACTTTTCCTTTGTCTAGTGCTTCTACTAATGCTTTTTCATCTATTACACCACCTCTCGCAGCATTAATGATAGCAACACCGTCTTTCATCTGTTTTATTTCAGATTCGCCAATTAGGTAATTTTTTTGAGCTGGTACGTGTAATGTTATAAAATCACTGTGTTTGATTAATTCAGAAACAGGTTCGGTTTTAATTTTTAAGGTGATAGTTTGTCCATCATAAAAGTCAAGGGTTATATCTGCTTCACCTACATTATTATCGCTTGCTATTACTTTCATACCGCACCCTAAAGCGATTTTTGCTACTTCACGACCTATACGTCCAAAACCTACGATACCTAAAGTTTTTCCTCTTAATTCTTTTCCGCCGGCATAGTTCTTTTTTAATTCTTTAAATCGAGAGTCGCCTTCAAGGGGCATAGTTCTGTTTGCATCATGAAGATGTCTCACACCACCAAAAAGATGAGCAAAAACCAATTCGGCTACAGAAGATGAAGAAGCAGCTGGTGTGTTAATCACCTTTATGTCTTTGCTACGAGCATAAGCTACATCAATATTATCCATACCTACACCACCGCGACCAATGATTTTAAGACTTGGACAAGCGTCAATTATATCTTTTCTCACTTTTGTCGCACTGCGAACTAAAAGCACATCAATTGTGTTGTTGTTGATATAATTAATAAGTTGTTCTTGAGCAACTTTAACTGTAATTACTTCAAAACCTGCATTTTCTAATGCTTTTACGCCGCTAGCTGAAATACCGTCGTTTGCTAATACTTTCATCAATTTTTTATTTTTTTATGCTTTATTTTCTAATTCTTTCATTGTTTCAACTAATACCTGAACACTTTCTAGCTCCAAGGCATTGTACATAGAAGCTCTATAACCGCCAACGCTTCGGTGGCCATTTAAACCGTTAATTCCGGCTTCTTGCCAGAGTGAGTCGAATGTTTTGGCTAAACTTTCATCAACTAAGTTGAATGTTGCATTCATTGTTGATCGATCTTCTTTATTTGCCACAAAACCGGTAAAAAGAGGGTTTCTGTCTATTTCAGAATAGATTAATTCTGCTTTTTTGTTGTTTAGTTTTTCAATTTCTGTAATTCCACCTTTTTCTTTTAACCATTCAAGAGTTAGCATAGAAACATAGACTGCAAAAACAGACGGAGTGTTAAACATACTGTCTTTGCCTATATGAATTTTGTAATCCATTAAAGAAGGAATTTGCCTAGAAACTTGACCTAAAACCGACTCTTTTATAACAATTAAAGTAGTTCCTGCCGGACCCATATTTTTTTGAGCTCCGGCATAAATAATACTGAAATTTGAAAAATCCAATTGTCTTGAAAAAATATCACTACTCATATCACAAACAATTGGCGCATCAGTTTTTGGAAAATTTTTCATTTGAGTTCCAAAGATGGTATTGTTGCTAGTGCAATGAAAGTAATCAATATCTGAAGGAATAGAATAATTTTTTGGTATATAATTGAAATTTTGGTCTTTAGAAGAGGCTACTTCAACTATTTCTCCAAATAATTTTGCTTCCTTAATTGCTTTTGTAGACCAAGTACCGGTATTAAGGTAAGCAGCTTTTTTTTCTAAAACATTATAAGCTACTCGTAAAAATTCCATGCTTGCTCCACCTTGAAGAAAAAGAGCTTTATAGCCCTTATTTTGTAAACCAAGATGCTCAAGAGCCAATTCTTGCGCACGTTCCATAACGGCTACAAAGTCTTTACTACGGTGCGAAATTTCAATTAAAGATAAATCTAGATTATTGAAATTTAAAATTGCTTCGGAAGCTTTTTGCATTACCGATTTTGGCAAAACACAAGGTCCGGCACTAAAGTTATGTTTTTTCATTCCTTAAAATTTATTACAAAGATGCTAATTCTGAAGGCATTGTTGGTTAATTTGCTATTAATTTATCAAGATAGTTTTAACAAAAAATCTAGTGTGTCTACACCATCAGCATAATCCCATAAGTTTGGTGACTGCGCTTCACCAAAATTAATACCTTCTATTTTATCTGAATTTGAAACAACAGCTTGAATATTTGCAGACTCATTTTTAACTATGTTTTTTACATCATCTAGCGTTTCATAAACTTCATAAAAAACTACCGAAATAGGAGAGGAGAAGCCAGAATCTTCTTTCAGTAATAAAAACTCATTGTCTAGTAATGGCAGCTCACTCATTAAATAAACAGCTTTGTTATAATCATAATTATTGATGTATTTATGATTATTTATAACGTGTTTCCAAGAATACATTCCTTTAAAAAAAGTATCAAAGTTATATCCTTTTGGAACATACAACTTAGAAACATTGCGGCAGCCTAACCCAAAATACCGAAAAATGTCATCTGCCAATTGCTCCATATCTTCTTGAGTTTCGGTACCGGTTAATACAGCAACCGAATTTCTGTTTTTTCGGATGATATTTGGGTATTTACCAAAATAATAATCAAAATAGCGAGCGGTATTGTCACTTCCGGTAGCAATTACTGCATCAAAGTTGGGTAATTTTTCTTCTGAAAACTCTATGTAATCTTCAAATTCTGGTTCTATGGCAATTAAATATTTTGACAAAAATGGAAGTAATTGTTTGTCGTTTGAAGATAGTTTTGCCAAAACCTTATTGCCTGTAATTAATACAGAAAGAAAATCGTGAAACCCTACCAATGGTATATTTCCTGCCATAATCACAGCTACTGTCTTTGGTTCAACGGCAGAGATAGAATAGTTTGAAACCCATTTTTTAATGTTTGCTTCTGTTAGAGCTTGTGACCAACTTTTAAAGCTAAAGTGAATATTATCTTTGGTAAACCAACCATTATGATGTTTAGCAGTTTGAATTTTTTGTGACATTTCAGAAAAAAACTCATCATTTTTTGGAATGTCATCATTTCGTACCGAATTTTCTGAAGAAAATTGTTCAAGAAACCTTCCTAGGGTGCTAAAAGCGTTAATTCTTTGTTGTAATTGCATAGTTGTTTGGAGTTGCCCTTTTTAGGCATTAAATTTGTGCAAAGTTAGAAAAAGAAAACCGATGGCAATTATAATAACAGATGAATGTATTAATTGTGGTGCTTGTGAGCCTGAATGCCCAAATACGGCTATTTATGAAGGAGCAGATGACTGGCGCTACGCAGATGGTACAGATCTAGATGGTAATGTTGTGTTACCAAACGGAAAAGAAGTAGATGCAAACGAAACTCAAGAACCTGTAAGTGATGAGTTTTACTATATTGTGCCAGATAAATGTACTGAGTGTAAAGGTTTTCACGATGAACCTCAATGTGCTGCAGTATGCCCAGTTGATTGTTGTGTGCCAGATGACGATAACGTAGAAAGCGATGAAGAGTTACTGGCAAAACAAAGTTTTATGCATCAAGAGTAACTTTACAAATTAAAAAAGCCGCGATAATCGCGGCTTTTTTTTGTGGGGAAAATAAATAAGAATTATTTCATCTTATTTTTCTTTTTCATAGTCTGTTTTTGAACTTCTAGTTTATAAACGGTCGTTACAATTGCGTCTTTATCTTCATCATAACGTTCTACTACAAAATTTCCATTTTGGTTAAAGTAACCAAATGAATTTTCGCCATTTTCACTATAGATATAATATCCTTTTTGTGATGATGGACGTATGGTTGCAAACTCATTTGAAGTATTATCTTTAATAGCCATCATTTTATAACCTTTATCCTGAGCTTGAAATGAAAACTCTCTGTCGTTATTAGTATAATTAACGTTTGAGTCTATTTCAGATGGTAACATAACGGTTGAAAAGTTTGTGTTATCTGAAGACTCATCGTTTAAAGCAATAACTTGATTTTCAGATTTTGTTACTTCTTTCGTGTCTACTTCAACTCCTTTGCTATCTTTTACATAGGTTTTGGTAGTTGTGGTTTCTGTCTTCTTATTTTTATTTTCTTGTGCAAAAGCAGAAGAGAATGCTGCTAATGCCATAATTAAAATTATCCTTTTCATAATTTATAGATTTAATAATTGTTTGATTAATAACAAAGTAAATATAGAAGTAGGCTTTGTTAATTTCAGAAAACAGTTTGGTAAGACTTTGCTAAACTTATCTCGTTTTAACACCTTTTTGTATAAAAATTCTTAAAACCAACTTAATATATAAAGAAAAAGCCTCAAATAAATTTGAAGCTTTTTTAAATTATGTATGTGAATAGAATTAGTTATCCTTTTTAAGCTTGGCCATTCCTTTAGGACGACTTTCTAGATTTTGTCGCCTAGCTTCCATTTCGCGTTGCATCTCTTTTTTCTTTTCTAATAAACGCTGACGTTCTTTTTCGGCTTTTGCTTTTTGAGCAGCAATGCTAGCTTTTAGTTCTTCACTTTTTCTATTCATATTCTGCTGCATTTTCCTGGCGTTTTCAGTATCTACAGAAGTTTCGTCCTCAACAACTTTTTGAACTTTATCAGAATTTGACTTTACAACTTTTGCTTCTTGATCTTGCTGTTCTGTTCCTTCAACTTGAACAACCTCTTTGTCCTCATTTACTTCTTGTACAACTTTAGTATCTACCTTGGTGTCTTTTACAACTACCTTTTTGGTAACGGTTTCTTTTTTTACATTCTTATTTTCTTGAGCATTTACAGCAACAGAAACAAACAAAATAGCAATAAATGAATACAGTAACTTTTTCATGATTTAATTGTTTGGTTATTATAATATTAAAAGTAAGCTACAATCTGTTAAAGTAAAGTAAATGCGCAGCTAAAGTTTTCCCATATTTTCTTTTCAATTGTATTTAATAAATCATTTATATTGTTTGTTAATAGTGTATATTTGCGCCCAAATTTTAAAGTAATATGAAAGCAGGAATTGTAGGATTACCAAACGTAGGGAAATCAACACTATTTAATTGTTTGTCAAATGCAAAAGCACAAAGTGCCAACTTTCCGTTTTGTACTATTGAACCTAATATTGGTGTTGTAAATGTTCCAGACAACCGTTTGATAAAACTTGAAGAATTGGTTAATCCTCAACGAGTGTTGCCTGCAACTGTTGAGATTGTTGATATTGCCGGTTTGGTGAAAGGAGCCAGCAAAGGAGAAGGACTAGGAAATCAATTTTTAGGAAACATACGAGAAACAGATGCCATTTTGCACGTTTTAAGGTGTTTTGATAATGATAATGTTGTTCACGTTGATGGTAATGTAAATCCTGTACGTGACAAAGAAACTATCGATATTGAACTACAGTTAAAAGATCTAGAAACTACCGAAAAACGTCTTGATAAAGTTCAGCGAGCTGCAAAAACCGGAAATAAAGAAGCTCAAAAAGAAGAAGCAGCTTTGCTGAAAGTGAAAGAAGGGTTAGAAAGCGGTATCTCTGTAAGAGCTATACAATTAACAGATTCTGAAAGAGAAGAGTTTATTGATCAAATGCAATATATTACAGATAAGCCTGTATTATATGTTTGTAATGTTGATGAAAATTCAGCAGCAACAGGAAATGATTATGTTGAGCAAGTTAAAGAAGCTGTTAAAGATGAAAACGCCGAAGTGTTAGTATTGGCAGTAGGAACAGAAGCCGATATTACCGAATTGGAAACCTTTGAAGAACGTCAAATGTTTCTAGAAGACTTAGGTTTAGAAGAACCCGGATCTGCAAAGCTTATTCGAAGTGCTTACAAACTCCTTAATCTGGAAACCTATTTTACTGCCGGTGAAAAAGAAGTTAGAGCTTGGACAATTCCAATAGGATCAACAGCTCCACAAGCAGCAGGTGTTATTCATACCGATTTTGAAAAAGGATTTATACGTGCGGAAGTTATTAAGTATGATGATTTTGTAGCGTATGGAAGTGAAGCCAAAGTTCGTGATGCAGGAAAACTAGGAATAGAAGGGAAGGAGTATATCGTTAAAGATGGCGATGTAATGCATTTTAGGTTTAACGTTTAAAAGATTAAAACTTCATTTGTAGCCCAATTCCTCTGTAAAAATCTCCTGTTGCAGACATTCCTGCGCTAGGAACTACTTCAATTGTATTATTTTCAGATTTATGTAATTCGGGCACAAAGTAACCCGTTACAGCACCCAGACCATAACCTAAAAGAACATCGGTCAAAAAGTGTTGTCCAGCTTTTATTCTGAAATATCCCACTGTTGCCGGAATTACTGCCGCGCCTGTCCATACCCATACTTTTGCAGGACTATCTGGGTTAAAATCACTATAAACTTTTGCGGCAAAAAATGTTGCCGTAGCTGCAGCCGCAACGTGACCCGAATAAAATGATCGTTGACCATTATTAATCAAACGTCTTTCTAAAGATACATTTTCATTATAGACGTAAGGCCTACTTCGGTTTACTAGTCCGGCCGTAACGGTGTATAATCCTGCGGTAGTGGAAAGACTTTCTAAATAAAGCCCTAATACTTGTGCTGTATGCTCATTGATGTTATCATCAAAAAGTAGAACAAATGGAGACGCAAAGGACATAGCAAACGGTATGTTGCTTTGCGCAATTGCAGATTCTGAATTATAACCTACTGCCCAACGGTCAATGAAGTTTATATTATCTTGATTGGCAACTTCTTGCATCAACTTTTCTTCAGTAAGATCATCTTTGTTTATTATTAAAGAGTAACCGGTAATTGTGGTACCCAAAGCAGCTCCAGTCCATATACCATCACGAACCCATTGCCACTCATATGGTGAATTACTTTCTTGTGAAAAGCTTGTAAAGGAGGTTAAAATGAGTACTAAGAGTGTGATATTTTTCATAATACCATTAAATATATAACTATAATGCGCTGAACAGTTTTATTTTAACATTGCATTAATGTGATTTTATAATACATTTCTGAAATAGTATAATTCAAAGTATCTTCGTGTTGTATTTCATTATTTATGAATAAAAAGGAATATTTACTTTTTTCAGCAATTGTAATTCTATTGTTAATAGAGTTTATACTTTGTGTTGATCTTCCTTTTTTTTGGGACGGAATAAGCAAAGCAAACAGAGCTACTTGGATATATGATACTAACTTTTCAAGTTTAATCCTTCCTACTGAATATGCTTCTGGTCATCCGCCTTTATGGATAGTTAGTCTGGCTGTTTTTTGGCAGTTTTTTGGAAAAACACTTTTTGCTTCAAGGTTATTACTTCTTCTTGTTAATGTGGGGGTTTTTTATCAGTTGTTATTGCTTTGTAAACGTAGTTTTATCAAGATGGTTCCTATCTTTTTGTTTTTTATTGTTTGTCTGGAGCCTACATTAATTGCACAAACTACTAGTTTAAATAATGATATGATGTTATTGTTTTTTACGCTATTTGCTATAAACGCTTTACTGAAAAATAAATGGCTTTTATTGGCTCTCGCGGTCTCAGGGTTGTTACTTACCAATTTAAGAGGGATTTACTGCTTTATTGCAATAATTATTATTCATATTATTTATACCAGAAAAAATCTATTGGTGTTTAATAAAAAAATGATTTTTGCTTATGTTGTTTCAGCAATAGCTTTTGGAGTCTTTCTTATATACCAATACAATGAATTGGGCTGGGTATTAATAACCAAAAATGAAACGTATGCTTCACATCGTGAAACGGCCTCTTTTTTTAGAATTGCAAAAAATACAGCAGCTTACATTAAAAACTTTTTAGACTTTGGTCGTTTAGCTGTTATTATTCCATTACTGGTTTTACTCTTTAAAGTCTTCCGAAGTAAAAAACAGATTCTTGACCATCAATCTAAACAATTATTAATTGCATTATTGGTGTTTGCAGTTGTTTTCTTTTTAGGATTTGTTCCGTTTTCAAACCCAATGGGGCCAAGGTATTTGCTTATTTGTTTTATTCTTGCAAACATTTTATTTATCAATTTGTTATTTGCCTTTCATTTACGAACTAACATTAAAAAAGGGTTGCTTTCACTAGTTGTAATTGCGTTTGTATCTGGTCATTTTTGGATTTATCCTACAACCATTTCACAAGCGTGGGATAGTAGCTTGGCTTATTTAAATTATTATAAGCAGGAAGAGAAAATGCTTCAGTATTTATCTGAAAATGATTTGTCTCACCAAATAATTGGTACAAATGTGCGATTAAATAGTAAAAGTCTATCCAGATTGGAAAAACCTACAAAGGAGTTTGAAATGTTTCCGGAGTTAAACCTTCAAGAAAACAAATTTGTTATTTTTTCAAATATTGAAAATAAAACTAGTGACGAGGAGATTTATCAATTACAAAACAACTGGGAAAAGGTTGCAACCTATAGTCAGTTAGGCGTATATATTACTTTATATAAAAATCCTGAAAGCGATTAATTTTACTCGTATAAAGAAAGGGTTTTACGAGTAGATTTTAATTCACTTTCAACTTTTTTTAGGCGTTTAACTAGGTGATTAATAACATCAATCCCTTCTATATTTACGCCCAGTTCTTTATGAAGCCTAAACATACGTTCTATTTCGGTTGTGTCATCTTCTGTAATGCAAACTTCAGATTTTAAAACTGTTGTTTTAATGAGCCCATATTCTTCCAAAGTGGTTACAAAAGCACTATCTATATTAGTCTTTTCACAATATGTTATCACTTTTATATACTTTGTTTGTTCCATAATTAACGTAATTTTGAAAGTTGACTAAACAATTCTTTTTCTTTTTCTGAAAGGTTGTTTGGCAGCTTAATTTTATAAGTTATAATCAAATCTCCAAATTGTCCTTCTTTTTTGTAAACAGGCATTCCTTTTCCTTTAAGTTTAACCTTGGTGTTATTTTGTGTTTCTGGTTTTACGGTAAGTTTAACTTTTCCTGTAAGAGTGTCGATAGTTACTTTTCCTCCTAAAAGAGCTGTGTAAAGGTCAATTTCTTGTGTTTTGTGTAAATTTTTTCCGTCGCGTTTGAATGATGTGTTATTAAGAATTTCAAATGTGATATATAAATCACCTTTGGGGCCGCCGCCTGTACCTTCGCCTCCATAACCATTTATTTTTATAGTTTGTCCATCTTCAACACCTGCCGGAATGGTAATTCGTATTTTTTTAGTTCCTAAGTCAATAGTTTGTTTTTGCGTTGTTAAAATATCAGTTAAGTTTAATCTAAGTGTGGCGTTGTAATCTTGACCTTTAAATTGAGCGTGAGTTTGTTGTTGGCGTGAAAAACCACCGAACATAGATTCAAAAAAATCTGAAAACTCGCTTTCGTCAAAATTACCACCACGCGTGGTGTAAGTTCTTCTTTGGCCTCTGCCAAAACCACTAGAAGCTTGTTGTTTTCTTTTAGCTTCCTCAAAGGCATCTGCGTGTTCCCAATCTTTACCGTATTGGTCGTATTTCTTTCTTTTTTCGGGGTCGCTTAAAACTGCATGCGCTTCATTGATTTGCTGAAACTTTTGTTGTGCTTTTGTATCATCAGGATTGATATCTGGATGATATTTTCTTGCTAATTTTCGATATGCTTTCTTAATTTCGGCCGTAGTAGCCGTTTTTGTTAATCCTAAAACCTTATAGTAATCTATAAATTCCATAAAATTTTCTAATAACTCATTAATATAACAGTGTTTAATTGTGAAATTACAAAGAATTTGAATTAATAAAAGTTAATACATCCTAAAAATCTTACTAACAATATTTTATCAATTATTGTTAATTACTTTCGGTTTTTCAGGTTTCAAAATTGAAGCTTAAACCCTATATTTATTGCTTATTCAGGTTTTTTATGTCAGAAACAAAATACACAGAGGATAATATTAGATCGTTAGACTGGAAGGAGCATATTAGAATGCGTCCAGGGATGTATATTGGTAAACTAGGAGATGGTTCTTCACCCGATGACGGTATTTATATATTACTTAAAGAAGTGATAGACAACTGTATAGATGAGTTTGTGATGGGTGCCGGAAAAACCATTGAGGTACGCATAAAAGACAAAGAAGTAAAAGTTCGTGATTACGGTCGTGGTATCCCGCTTGGAAAAGTAGTTGATGTAGTTTCAAAAATGAATACCGGAGGGAAGTATGATACAAGAGCTTTTAAAAAATCTGTAGGTCTTAACGGTGTAGGTACCAAAGCTGTAAATGCTCTATCTGCTTTTTTTAAAGTAGAATCTGTACGTGATGGGCAGCATAAATGGGCTGAGTTTAGCCTTGGTGAACTTAAAAACAGCCCAGAAATTGAAGAATCTGGAAAACGCAAAGGAACTCGTATTGAGTTTATTCCAGATGAAGCTATTTTTAAAAACTTCAAATACCGAAATGAATACGTAGAAAAAATGTTGAAAAACTACGTATATCTCAATCCGGGACTTACAATAGATTTTAACGGTGAAAAATTTAAGTCTGAAAACGGACTTAAAGATCTTCTAGAGGATAAAATGTCAAAAGAAGACATGTTATACCCAATTATCCACTTGAAAGGTGACGATATAGAGATTGCTTTAACGCACAGCAAATCACAATATAGTGAAGAATATCACAGTTTTGTTAATGGTCAAAATACCACACAAGGGGGTACCCATCAATCTGCTTTCAGAGAGGCTGTGGTAAAAACCATAAGAGATTTTTATGGTAAAAACTATGATGCTAGTGACGTGCGTAAATCCATTGTTTCTGCTATAAGCATAAAAGTGATGGAGCCGGTTTTTGAAAGTCAAACAAAAACCAAATTAGGTTCTACCGATATGGGTGGTGATTTGCCAACTGTACGAACCTATATTAATGATTTTGTAAAGCGAAACTTAGATAATTTTCTTCATAAAAATCAAGAAGTAGCAGAAGCATTACAACGTAAAATTATTCAAGCAGAACGTGAGCGTAAAGATTTAAAAGGAATTAGAAAATTAGCTCGTGATCGTGCCAAAAAAGCCAGTCTTCATAATAAAAAACTACGTGATTGTAGAGTACATTTGGGAGACATGAAAAAAGAAAGGCGTTTGGAAACTACACTTTTTATTACCGAGGGAGATTCGGCAAGTGGTAGTATTACAAAAAGCCGTGACGTGAATACACAAGCTGTTTTTTCATTACGTGGTAAGCCGCTCAACAGCTACAACATGAGTAAGAAAATTGTGTATGAAAATGAAGAATTTAACTTGCTTCAAGCGGCATTAAATATTGAAGACTCTATGGAAGATCTTCGTTATAACAATATCGTGATTGCTACTGATGCTGATGTTGACGGTATGCACATTCGGTTATTGTTGATAACGTTTTTTCTTCAATTTTTTCCTGAGTTAATAAAGCAAGGACATTTGTACATTCTTCAAACTCCATTATTTAGAGTTCGAAATAAAAAAGAGACTATTTATTGTTATTCAGAAGAAGAACGAAGAAATGCCATGGAAAAATTAAAACCAAAACCTGAAATTACTCGATTTAAAGGTTTGGGTGAAATTTCACCAGATGAGTTTAAACATTTCATTGGTGACAACATTCGCCTAGATCCAGTAATGCTAGACAAAGCCATGAGTATTGATGAGCTGTTAGAATTCTATATGGGAAAAAACACACCAGACCGCCAAGAATTTATTATCGAAAACCTGAAAGTAGAGTTAGACGAAGTAGAACCTGCGGTTTAGTTAAGAGCAAACACGATCATTACAATCAAAACTATAGCTATTAAAAAGTAATACGTTAGTACCCTATGAGTGAAGAACTCAACAACGAAGAAGAATTAAATCCCCAACAAGAGGGAAATCACGAAAATAGTGAAACCATAACCAAGGTTACCGGTATGTACCGTGATTGGTTTCTAGATTATGCCAGTTATGTGATTTTGGAGCGTGCAGTTCCAGCCATTGAAGATGGTTTTAAACCCGTGCAGAGGCGTATCATGCATTCTATGAAAGATTTGGATGATGGCCGTTACAACAAAGTTGCCAATATTGTAGGGCATACTATGCAATACCACCCACACGGTGATGCCAGTATTGCCGATGCGATGGTGCAGATTGGGCAAAAAGATCTATTGATTGATACTCAAGGTAACTGGGGTAACATTTTAACTGGAGACAGAGCAGCTGCTTCACGATATATAGAAGCACGACTCTCAAAATTTGCACTCGATGTTGTATATAATCCCAAAATAACTGGTTGGCAAGCCTCGTATGACGGACGTAAAAAAGAGCCTATTAATCTACCGGTAATGTTCCCGTTATTACTTGCTCAAGGAGCAGAAGGTATTGCTGTTGGTCTTTCTACAAAAGTATTACCACATAATTTTATTGAGTTAATTGATGCTTCAATTAAACACTTGCAAGGCAAACGATTTCAGTTAGTTCCAGATTTTCCAACTGGCGGAATTATGGATGCAACAGACTATAAAGATGGAGTTCGTGGCGGAAAAATAAGAAGTAGGGCTAAGATAAGTCAGTATGATAAAAACATTCTGGTAATTACTGAAATACCTTACGGAACTACAACCTCTTCTTTAATTGACTCTATTTTAAAAGCCAATGACAAAGGAAAGATTAAAGTAAAAAAGATTGAAGATAATACCGCAGCAGAGGTGGAAATTTTAGTCCATATTCCAGGCGGTATTTCTCCAGATAAAACCATTGATGCTCTTTATGCATTTACCAATTGTGAAACTTCAGTTTCGCCTTTAGGTTGTGTAATTGAAGACAACAAACCTCTTTTTATTGGTGTTTCTGAAATGCTACGCCGTTCTACAGATAGAACAGTTCAACTATTAAAGAGCGAACTCGAAATAAAACTTCAAGAGTTTGAAGAACAATGGCACTTTGCTTCTTTGGAGCGTATATTTATTGAAAATAGAATTTACCGCGATATTGAAGAAGAAGAAACTTGGGAAGGAGTAATTCAAGCAATTGACAAAGGGTTAAAACCACATACCACACACCTAAAACGAGCAGTAACTGAAGAAGACATTGTTAGGCTAACAGAAATACGAATCAAGCGTATTTCAAAATTTGACATCGATAAAGCACAGCAAAAAATTGACGCACTTGAAGATAACATTGCCGAAATAAATCATCACTTAGACAATTTAATAGAGTATGCTATCGATTATTTTAAGCGTCTTAAAAAGGATTATGGTGAAGGAAAAGAACGCAAAACAGAAATACGTGTTTTTGAAGACATAGAAGCTACAAAAGTAGTTATTCGTAATACAAAACTTTACGTTAATAGGGAAGAAGGCTTTATAGGTACAAGTCTTCGTCGTGATGAGTATGTAACAGATTGTAGTGATATTGATGATATTATAGTATTTACTGAAGAAGGTAAAATGATGGTTACCAAAGTAGATACCAAAACATTTATAGGCAAAAACATCATACATGTTGCTGTATTTAAGAAGAAAGACAAACGCCGAATTTACAACATGATTTATCTTGATGGTAAAAACGGAACTACTTACGTTAAGCGATTTTCTGTAACCTCAATGACACGGGACCGAGAATATGATCTCACCCAAGGAAAAAAAGGAAGTAAGGTGTTGTATTTTACAGCAAACCCTAATGGCGAAGCCGAAGTAGTTACCATTTTATTACGTCAGAAAGGAAATATTAAAAAACTAAAATTTGATCTCGATTTTGCCGATCAAAAGGTAAAAGGAAGACGGTCAAAAGGTAATATCGTAACAAAATATCCTGTTAAGCGTGTAGAATTAAAAGAAAAAGGATTGTCAACTTTAAAACCAAGGAAAATTTGGTTTGACGATACTGTACAACGCCTCAACATGGATGGCCGAGGAGAGCTTTTAGGTGAATTCAGAAGTGAAGATAGATTATTGATTGTAAAGCAAGACGGTACAGTAAAAACAGCAATTCCAGAATTAACCCTACGTTTTGATGATGATATGATTGTGTTGGAAAAATGGGAACCCAAAAAACCACTTTCAGCTATCTATTGGGAAGGAGAAAAAGAATTGTTTTATGTAAAACGATTTTTAATTGAAAACCCCGATAAAGAAGAAGTAATTATTTCAGACCATTCAAAATCATACCTTGAGAAGATTTTTACAGATCACCGTCCCATGGCCGAAGTTGTTTTTGTAAAACAAAGAGGTAAAGAGCGTCAAGATAATCTTGAAATTAATCTAGAAGAATTTATAGCTATAAAAGGTATTACTGCTTTAGGAAACCAATTAACAAAGGATAAGGTTTTGGAAATTAACACATTAGATCCCTTGCCATATACACCTCCCAAAGTAACACCTCCAGAAGATATGGATGTTGTTGATGAAGAAGATGTTACCGAAGATAATGATACTTCAGAAGAAACATCAGAGTCACAAAAAGCTTCAGATAACAACAAAACTGATAATGACGGAGAAGGGCAAACATCACTTTTTTAAATACATTTTAAATGGCCGGACTTTTTAAAGAGTTTAAAAACTTTGCTATAAAAGGCAATATGATTGATATGGCGGTAGGGATTATCATTGGTACCGCTTTTAATAATGTAGTGAGTACGTTGGTTAAAAAGGTAATAATGCCACCTTTGTCACTCTTAACCGATGATGTAAAACTATCAAATAAAAAGTTTGTTTTAAGAGAAGCTGCAGACTCTGTTGAAGAAGTAGCGATTGGTTATGGTGAACTTTTTGAAGTGTTGATAGACTTTGTAATTATTGCTTTTACCATATTTGTAGTTATTAAGTTTATAAACAGGTTTAAAAGAAAATCTGAAGACCCTAAAAATAAAGAAGTTGAAACGCCTAAAAACATAGAAATTCTCTCCAATATTGAGAAATTAATGGAAGAACAAAACCGTTATTTAAAACAAAAAAATAGCGATTAATTTTTTCTAATATATTTTATCAGTAAATTATTGTGGCGTTTTTCTTTCGGTATGAGGAAAAAAAATTCAAAAGCGTTTTATTATATATCACTATTTATCTTTTTAATAGTGAGTTTTTTAGCGTTTTTTATTTATTTCAGAGCAAATTCAGAATTAGAAAAAGAATATAACGCAAAACTTCAATCACTTAGTGAAATAACTGTAAAAAACTTTGAAAAAACAGTTTTCGATAATATAACCTATTTAGAAAATCTTAAAGAGCGCATCGTTGAAAGTAAAGGCGCTTATTTTAAGTATTGGCAAAATGATGCTAATAGAATCATTGAACAAAACTCAGCAGTTAAGTTTGTAGAGTTTATTGACAGTACTGGTGTTATTAGGTCTGTTGTTCCATATGAAGAAAATAAAAAAGTTATCAATCTAGACATTACAGAGCTAGATTATCGATATGAAGACTGGCTGGAAAACACCCGTAACAATACCATAAACATCACTAATTGGGTAGCTTTGACTCAAGGAGGAGATTTGTTTTTGGTAGATGTGCCAATATATTATGATGGAAAATTTCAAGGAACCATAACAGCAGGAATGGACTTTGAAGACCCGTTTAATACAATAAGCTCAAATATAAATGAACAATACTCAATAACTATTGAAGATAATATTGGAACGGTTTTTTACAGCTACAATACCATAAAGAATAAAGTTACAGACAGCTCAAGTATATTTAATTCTGTAATAACAGTAGATGAGTTTGATAAAAAAAACTGGAATTTTAATTTTTCTTTCAGCGGAAATCAAGGACTCAATGAAAGGCAGTTTGTGCAAAAAGCTGCATTGGTATTTGGATTGATATTGGCTGTACTTATAGGTTTGTTGGCTTTATTCTCCTTACAAGTTCAAGAAAAAGCAAAACAATTATTCGCTACCAATAATGCTTTAAAAGAATTAAATACCAAGATACGAAAGGAACAAGAAAAAGCGCTCAAGGCTTCAAATGCCAAAACTCAGTTTTTGTCAAATATGAGTCACGAGATTCGTACCCCGCTTAATGCCATTCTGGGACTTGCCGATGTTATTCATATAGACGATATGAGTGATGAAAATAAAAACTATGTACAGCTTTTACGAAATTCTTCAAAATCGCTTTTATCATTGGTGAATGACATTTTAGATATTGATAAAATTGAAATGGGAAAAACAGAATTGGTAGAATCCTATTTTCAACCAAAGGATACATTGCAAAAAATTGTAAAAACCTATGAACCCGAAATACGCAATAAAGGGCTGCAATATATAGTAAACTTTCCAGAAGAACCTTCTTCTATGGTTGTGGGTGACCATTCAAAAACCATTCAAATATTTACAAATCTTTTAAATAACGCCATAAAATTTACCAATTCAGGAAGTATTCAAGTTGATTATTTTGAAGAAGTAATTGATGATAACTTACAATTCAATTTTACCATAAAAGATACCGGTATTGGTATTTCAGAAAAGAAACTTCCTTTGGTTTTTGATAGGTTTGTTCAAGTTGATGATGGAACTAGAAAAAAACACAGTGGTAGTGGGCTAGGACTTGCAATAACTAAAGGATTGGTTGAGTTTTTAAATGGATCTATACTTGTAAAAAGTGAAGTACATAAAGGAACTGAATTTAATGTACAATTATCATTTCCTATAGCAGACAACTTTTCTGAAGAAGAGATTGAGTATTTAAAATTAACAGGAATAAAAACATTGATTGTTGATGACAATAAAATCAACACTATAGTTTTAAAGAAAATGCTCGATCAATCTGGTTTAAATGCTGACATTGCCTTAAGCGGTAAAGAATGCCTTGATAAAGTGAACACAACCAAGTATGACCTTATTTTTATGGATGTACATATGCCCAATATTGATGGTTTTGAGATAGTGGAACAAATCAGGCTTTATAACAACGATACTGTGATTTTCGGCTTTTCGGCAGATGTAACTAGAGAAGCTATTGATAAAGGTAAAAAAGTAGGGATGGATGAGTATCTTATAAAACCAATAGACCAAAAAAGATTACTGTATTTATTGGCAAAGTACTTTAAAAAATAACCTAGCTGATAAAATCTCTATTGTACCTTAACTGCAACTCCTTTTTTACGAGTAGTTTGCCCTACAACATTGTACTCAAAAGTGTATTCATTGCCATCTGTAGTTAAGATTTTCATATGAATCGCTTTTTCTTCGGCTCTATTTTTTGGGTTGATTTTTTTTACAATGTACTCACAGTCATTTATCCAGCGAATGCTAGAAGTATCTGCTTTTCCTTCATAATAGTCAACCTCAATAGAATCGTTACGCACAAAGGTGGTCGTTTTTAATTCTGTACCAACAAGAGCTTTAAACTCAAATTTGCCGGTTTTAAATTTTTTGCAATTTCGTTCAGGTTCGTAACAACCTACAAGTAGGGAAGAAATGACAAGAAGTATAAAAAAACGCATACAATAGAATTTCTACGCAAATTTCTGATTTTTTTGTCAAATTATCGAGCGTAATAGCTTATTTAATTTGAATAAGATTTAAACGAACCATCGGTGTAAAATACCACGATACGCTCAATTTTTTTTGAATTTGAAGATTCTGTCTTTTCATGTGCTTGCTGAGTAGCTTCAGTTATTTTATTTGAAATATCAGATTCTGGTTTTTTGGGAATAGATTGTGCAGGTGAATTTTTTGTTTCTTGTTTTTCAGAGTTGGGGAAGGATCCTTTTCCATTTAATAACCAATACAATTCTACCTCAGGAAAAGTTTGCACTACTTTCATTACAAATTCTAAACTTGGTTTGTTTCTTCCTGATAAAAGATGCGAAATAGTGGAGCGGTTAAACTCAATCTCTTCAGAAAAAGCAGTGGCAGATAAACCATAATATTCGATGATTTTTTCCAATCTTTTTGTAAAATCTGAGCTGTTTACCATTGTAACAAAGGTTCTAAAAGAATAACGTTTACAAATGTAAAATATTTTATTTTAGTATCAAAAAAACATCCTAAAAACGTTAAAATATATTAATCTTATTGTTTAAGTTGATTGCTATAATATATTGATAAATAGATTATTAAATAAATTAATTTGATTTGTTTATTTGATTACCTTAAAAGCACAAACTTGGCTAGTTTTTGTTTACAGTGTAAAACAAACTGACCTAAAAATATGTTTACATTGGTAAACATAGCATTGTTTATTTTTGTAAACAGATAAATTTATATGGAAATTGTTAATCAGTATTTAACTCATTTTAAATCGGCATTGAAAGGACGGTATATTACCTTTGAACACATTGAACCGTTACTTAAAAAAAGTCCGCGTGTTGAAATTTTGAAGTATGGTGTTTCAGAAAAAGGAAAGAACATTCCGCTTTTAAAAATAGGAAATGGGCCTCATAAAATTTTAGCTTGGTCTCAAATGCACGGAAATGAATCTACAACTACCAAAGCTGTTTTTGATTTTTTAAAATTTATAGAACAAGAAAAAGTATATCAAAATGAAATTTTAAAGTTTCTAGATCAAAATACCTTGTTTTTAATCCCTATGCTCAATCCTGATGGAGCAGAGCTTTATACTCGCAATAATGCAAATAATATTGACCTTAATAGGGATGCGAAGCAACTTACTCAAAAGGAAAGCAGTTTTTTAGATGCTGTTTTTACAGAAGTTACTCCAGATTTGTGTCTTAATTTACATGACCAACGTACTATTTATGGTTTAAACACAAATAAACCGGCTACTGTATCGTTTTTATCTCCTGCTGCAAATTCTAGCAGAAGCGTGACTCCAGCGCGTAAAAAGGCTATGAATTATATTGTAGCAATGAATAACTTACTTCAAGATCTTATTCCGGATCAAGTAGGGCGTTATGACGATACATTTAACAGTAATTGCGTGGGTGATCGATTTACTTCGTTAAGAGTGCCTACAATTTTGTTTGAAGCGGGGCATTATCCAGATGATTATCAACGTGAAAAAACAAGAGAATTTATATTTTATGCTCTTTTAAATGTCTTCGGAATTTTAAAACCTGACACAGCATCTCAAACCAGCTACGATGAATACTTTAATATTCCTGAAAATAAAAAAAACTATTGCGATATTCTCTTGCAGAATGTGCAGGTAAAACCAGGAGTTTATATTTCAATAGCTATTCAATATGAAGAGGTTTTAAGTGAAAAGTCTATTGATTTCATCCCGGTTATCAAGGAGTTAAGTCCTAAGGAACACCTTTTAGCGCATAAAATTATTGACATAGGCAAGGAAATGATATTGATAAATTCTCAAGAAAATATCTATATAGACGATAAAATATATACAATTTGTTATAAAAATACAGGTAAAGAGATTATTTTATAATAAATAAGTTTATTTTTTACGAAAAACTTAGTATTTTTGCGCGCGAAAAAACACAGAGCTATGGCAAAATTTAAATTAGACGAAACTGATCACAAAATACTTGATATGCTTATCGAAAATACTCGAACAGCATTTACAGATATTGCAAAAAAACTAGGTATTTCTGCAGGAACCGTTCACGTACGAGTTAAAAAAATGGAAGATGCGGGGTTTATTACCGGTTCATCATTAAAACTTGATTATAAAAAACTTGGGTATTCTTTTATTGCGTATGTAGGCGTATTTCTTCAAAAAACTTCTCAAACACACTTTGTATTAGAACGTATTAACGAAATTCCATTCGTGACTGTTGCTCACGTAACAACAGGAAAGTTTAATATATTCTGTAAAATACGTGCAAAAGATACAAGTCACGCAAAAAACATTATTTATGAAATAGATGATATTGAAGGTGTAACGCGCACTGAGACGATGATTTCTTTAGAAGAAAGCATTAACGATAAAAAACGATTAATGCACTCTATCTTTAAAGATATTCAAAGCTAAACGATATTTATTTTTTTATTTTGAAAACCCTTTGTTGAAATAGCAAAGGGTTTTTTTATATTTAGTGATAAAATATTTTCTATGAAACCTTCAGAAATTCCGCCAACTCATTATCACGATTATTTTAAAAGATATATAAACCTTGTTAATGAAACCTCTATTGAAAAGGCATTATTAGTAGGAAAAGAAATGGCTTTAAACTTTTATCAATCTTTCCCTGAAAAAACTTGGAATTATCAATATGCTGAAGGAAAATGGACACCTAAAGAAGTTTTACTTCACGTAATTGACACCGAGCGGGTTTTTTCCTATAGAATTTTACGTATTGCACGATCTGAAAATGCAGATTTGTCTGATTTTGATGAAAATCTCTTTGCAGCCAACTCTGAAGCAAATACTCGCTCTGTAAAAAGTTTACTCGATGAATATAAAACTGTAAGAGATGCTACCTTTAGTCTTTTCAATAGCTTTTCTAAAGGCTCTTTAACTAAAATTGGAAAAGCAAACGGTAAACCACTTTCTGTAAGTGCGGCAGGTTACATAATTGCTGGTCACGAGATTCATCATATAAATATTATTAAGGAGCGTTATGTATGATAAAGCTGTTTTTATTTCTCAAACAAACCTATCTCAGTTGGGATAAAAATGATCCTTGGGCAAAAAGTGCTGTAATAGCGTATTATGCCTTATTCTCTTTGCCCTCATTGTTGATGATTACAGTTCATATAGCTGGAATTTTTTATGGCCCAGAAGCAGTACAAGGAAAAATTACTGAAGAAATAGGAGGGTTAATAGGTCAAGGAAGTGCAAAAGCTATAGAAACTATGATCGCAAATGCTACTATTGAAAACAGTTCTATTTTTACCATAAGCATAGGAATAGGGATGCTTATTTTTTCGGCTACCGGTGTGTTTTTTCAACTTCAAAAAGCGTTAAACGATATTTGGAGTGTAAGAGCAAAAGAAGAGGGCTTTGTGAATATATTAAAAAGAAGAGCTACTTCATTTGGATTGGTTTTGGCAATTGGATTATTATTATTAATTGCTTTGGTTATTTCAGCGGCAATTTCGGCGATAAGTAATTATTTAAGTGCGTATTATTCTGAAGCTTCATCTGTAGTGGTGACAATTTTAAATTTTATTATTTCCGAAGTATTTATAACAGCTCTTTTTGCTTCAATATTTACTATTTTACCAGATGTGAAAATTAAGTGGAAAACTACTCTGCTAGGCGCTCTATTTACATCCTTTTTGTTTTTAATAGGAAAGTATATTTTAGGGTTTTACTTTTCGCAAGCAAATCCTGCTTCGGTTTATGGAGCAGCCGGAAGCGTTGTTTTAATCCTACTATGGGTGTATTATACCTGTCTTATTTTATTTTTTGGAGCCGAATTAACTGTAAATTGGGCATTGCACAGAAACATACAAATAACACCTACCAAACACGCAATACCGTCATACGAAGTAGAACTGGCAGAATTGAGGGCTTATAAGGAGAAAATTGAAGATGACCGTAAAAAAACTGAGCGCTTAAAAAACAGTTAGATTACCTTTAACAATCTTTAGTATAACATTAATATGAAAGTTTTGGAAGCCTTTTAATCATAAGGTATCTTTATACTAAAATTAATAACAAAAAATTTATACTATGGAAAAGAGAATAGCAATTATCGCTACAGATGGATTTGAAGAATCAGAATTAAAGTCACCAAAAGAAGCGATGGAAAAAGAAGGCTTTACAGTAGATATTGTAAGCGAAAACTCTGGATCTATCAAAGCCTGGGCCGACGGAAACTGGGGAAAAGAATACACCGTAGACAAAACAATTGATAGCGTAAACGCAGATCAATACAATGCATTAGTCTTGCCAGGAGGCGTTATCAACCCTGATAAACTAAGAAGAAATGAGAATGCATTAAGTTTTGTAAGAGATTTTTTTAAACAGAAAAAACCGGTTGCAGCTATTTGCCACGGACCACAAGTTTTAATTTCTGCAGATGTTGTAAAAGGAAGAAAATTGACTTCTTTCAATTCAATTAAAGATGACTTGGTTAACGCTGGAGCAGAATGGGTAGATGAAGAAGTTGTAGTAGATGAAGGTTTTGTAACCAGTAGAAATCCTGATGATTTACCAGCTTTTAATTCAAAATTAATTGAAGAAATTAAAGAAGGTAAACATACATTACAACACGCGTAATGTAGAAGTAAATATTATAAAAAAAAGAGGTGAATTTTTCACCTCTTTTTTTGTTTATTTTTTATTCTTCCTCATCGCCGGGCATTGGTTTTTCAGGTATTTCAGCAATTGGGTCTGTAAAATCTTCTTCATCATAATCATCTTCTTCAAATGATGCCATTGTATTTTCTAAACGTGAACTTACTTTCACTAAGTAAATTGAATCATCTGTACGCACTTCTACAGCTTCAATTGTTTCATTTTTCGCATTTTTAAAACGAATTACTTGGTCATCATCATATCCATCGGGATATTTATCTACTAATAGTGATAGTATTTCAGGTGTTAGTTTTTTGTAATCTACAATAACTCTTTTCATTATATGTAATGTTGGTTTGTCAAATTATATGCTTCAAAAATATAAGAGATTATGTTATTTCAAAATTAAATTTCAGAAATTTTTATAATAATCAAATGCCTCATAAATCAAGCTGTTTTCTACTGTACAATTTATATTAAAATCTCCAATATCGTTAAGTAATACAAAATAAATGGAGTCTCCTTTGTTTTTTTTATCGTAAATAAGCAATTTAATTATTTCAGAAATATCTTCTTCATTAAATTCTACTTTTCTGAAGTGAGAATTGATAATTGTAGTAACTTCATCTAGTCTTTCTTTTGAAAAATTAAATAGTTGTGATGATATATACGTTTCTAGAATTAAACCAATAGCAACTGCTTCACCGTGTAACAGCTCGTTTTTTTTAGTGTTTTTTTCTGAAGCGTGCATAAAGTAAGATTCTATTGCATGTCCTAACGTATGTCCATAATTTAATGTTTTGCGTCTTCCTTTTTCATAAGGATCTTCTGTAACAATCTCATTTTTAATGCATATTGACTCCCAAATTAGGTTGTTTGCCTCTTCAATATCATTATTGGTAAAATTTTTTACTTTATCCCAATATTCTTCTGAATAAATAAGTCCGTGTTTGAGCATTTCGGCCCAACCGGAAGTCATTTGATCTGGAGGTAAGGTGTTTAAAAATGCAGTATCTATAATTACTTGATTGGGAGTTTTAATTACTCCTATTTGGTTTTTTAAGTTACCTAAATCTACTCCGTTTTTTCCACCAACAGATGCGTCAACCATTGCGAGTAGGGAAGTGGGTATGTTTATAAAAGAAATACCACGTCTATATGTGCATGCTATAAAACCACCAATATCTGTAACTACACCACCGCCTAGATTGATAAGTAAACTGTCTCTATCTGCACCCATTTCTGAAAGTTGATTCCAAAGATGTAAGCACGTAACAATAGTTTTATGGTTTTCACCGGCAGGTATTGTCAATGAGTGAATATTGTGATTATGAGTTGTTTTTGTTAAAAAAACATCAAAACAATGCTCTTTAGTATTCTCATCTGTTAAAATGAAAATTTTGGTAGGTTTTAGTATATCTAATTGACTATTAAAGCTTTCCCAAGCGTTTGTGTCTCCATAGATTTTATTTAATCTTTTTTTCATCTCAATCCTTTGCTAAAATGTAGGTTCGGGTATTATATCAACGTCAAATCTAACTATATTTGCGCAGATTATTTTTATATGGAAACTAATTTACTTTTTAATAATACCGAAATTGCTTTTAAATTAAAATCTGATGCAGAGCTAGAGCGCGCATATTTTTTATTTAAAATGATAGCAAATGAACCGCTTGTGCGTATTGGTACAGCCGTAACAAAATTTGCGTTAAACTTAAATCTTCCTGTAGAAGGGCTTATACGATCAACTGTATTTGATCATTTTTGTGGTGGAGTAAGTGAGAAAGATTGTATGAACACAGTTGATGCTCTATATGAAGCCAATGTGCATTCGGTTTTAGATTATTCGGTAGAAGGAAAAGAAGATGAAAAGCAATTTGATAAAACGGTAGATAAAATTGTAGAACTTACCAAATTTGCAAAAAATAAAAAAGCAATGCCGTTTTCTGTTTTTAAACCAACAGGATTAGGAAGGTTTGAGTTGTGGAGAAAGAAAACTGAAAATGAAAAACTTACTCAAGAAGAAGAAGCAGAATGGGATAGAATAGTGGAGCGTTATGAAACTGTTTGTAAAGCAGCTGATGATTGCGGTGTCTCCTTATTGGTTGATGCAGAAGAATCTTGGATGCAAGGAGCTGCAGATGAACTTTGTGAGCAAATGATGGAAAAATACAACAAAGAAAGAGTTGTTATATTTAATACACTGCAATGCTATCGTTGGGATAGAGAAGAATATTTATTAGATCTCCATAAAAAAGCAAAAGAAAAGGGATTTAGATTAGGTTTTAAAGTAGTGCGTGGCGCTTATATGGAAAAAGAACATGAGCGTGCCGAAGAAAATGGATACCCAACACCTATTTGTGCTAGTAAAAAAGATACCGATGATAACTTTAATAAAGTTGCAAAATATATTCTAGACAACCTTGAAACCATTACATTATATCTAGGAACGCACAACGAGGTAAGCTGTTATTTAGCAATGGAAATCATTAAAGCCAAAGGCTTAGATAAAAATGATGATCGAGTTTGGTTTGGTCAACTTTACGGAATGAGTGACAATATAAGTTATAACCTTGCTAGTGAAGGATTTAATGTCTCAAAGTATATGCCTTTTGGCCCGGTAAAAGATGTAATGCCTTACTTAATAAGAAGAGCAGAAGAAAATACTTCGGTTGCAGGACAAACAAGCCGTGAATTACTCCTTTTGAAAAAGGAAAGAAAGCGTAGAGGGATTTTATAAATTATTCCTTTATTTCTTCAATATTTTGAATTGTAGCTAGGTTGCTGCAGTTCTCTACCGTAATTTTTAAGATCATTTCTGAAACCTTATTTTCTATATTGTAAATCTTACAAGAATCTAAATCTGTATTACTTTCTGAAAACAGAACGTCTCCGTCACTTAAAATTTTTGAAACAATAGAAGTATCGAGTTCTTTTTGTTGTAAAAACACGATAGTTTCTTCGGAAAAAGCGCGTTCTTTTATGCGAATGTTTTTCAAGGTTCGAGCTTCAGGACCATAATCACAAGAAGTTTTTTTTCCGCCTAAAAAGAAAAAAAGAATGATTAAGCCTATCCCGAAACCTCCCAAATAGTAGGCAATTCTGTGAATTAATTTCATGAAAAAAAATATCTTTATTAAAAGAAAAGTAAGTTTATGTCACTGTAAGACATATCAAACCAATCTGCAACCGCTTTGTTTGTTAAAATTCCGCGGTAAAAATACAAACCATTTTTTAATCCACCATCAAAACGAATGGCTTGTTCAAGACCTCCGCATTCAGCAATTTCTAATAAGTAAGGCGTAAAAATATTACTTATTGAAATAGAAGCCGTTTTTGGGTATCGAGCAGGAATATTGGGAACCCCGTAATGAACCACATTGTGTTTAATTTGTGTAGGCGTATCGTGTGATGTCATATCTGAAGTTTCAAAACATCCGCCCATATCAATACTAACATCAATAATTACAGCACCTTTTTTCATTTTCTTTACCATTGCTTCAGTAACAATAATTGGCGATCTATTTTTTCCGCGCACGGCACCAATAGCTACATCACAACGTCTTAAGGCTTTTAGTAAATTTTTTGGTTGAATGGTAGAGGTGTAAAAAGTTTGACCTATTGCAGATTGTAAAGCCCGCAACTTGGTAATAGAACTATCAAATACTTTTACATTGGCGCCAAGACCCAAAGCAGATCTTACAGCAAATTGACCAACGGTACCTGCGCCAATAACTACAACCTCTACTGGAGGAACCCCGCTTATATTTCCAAATAGGAGTCCGTTCCCTTTTTTTGCATTTACCATTATTTCAGAAGCAATTAATACTGAAGCAGTACCAGCAATCTCACTTAAGGCTTTTACGGCAGGATAACTGTGATCTTCATCTTTAATAAACTCAAAAGCTAGCGCGGTGATTTTTTTCTTAGCCAGAATATCAAAATATTTTTTTTGCCTTGTTTTGAGTTGTAAGGCAGAAATAAGAACTGTTTTGGGGTTTATAAGATCTAATTCTTCTAGAGTAGGAGGTTCTACTTTTAAAATAAAAGGACATCCAAAAACTTTTTTTGTGTCTTTGGTGAGTTGAGCTCCAGCTTCACTGTAATCTTTATCGGAAAAACCGGATTCTTTTCCTGCACCACTTTCAATTAAAACTTTGTGACCATTTGCAACCACAGCTGCAACAGCATCTGGAGTTAAACAAATACGTTTTTCTTGAAAATAAGTTTCCTTTGGAATACCAATAAACAAAGCGCCTTTTTGACGAGTCACTTCTAACGTTTCCTCTTGGGGTATGAGTTGTGCTTTTGTAAAAGGGGATTTGGACTCTGTCATAATGGTTTTTTATTAGTAGTCCTAAGTTACATATTTAAAAGATTGTGAAAAAGGAAAATTATCGGAATAAATCTTTTATCTGTTGCCAAATAGATTTCTTCACCATCAAATCTTCTTCAAACTCTTTTAAATCATCACCTCGTACTTTGTTGAAGAGTTTTGCGCGAATAAGATAAACTACAGGAACCAAAACCATCATTAATGGTATGATGTAATATAATTCTAGTTCGTCTAAACTGTTACTTTCATTTATGATTCCCCATAATTGAAACGAATACATTGATATTGGGATTAATATAATCCAGTGCCACCAATGTTTACAAGTAAAAAACCATAACAGTAGAAGGTATAATGGTATAAATTTTCCAAAGAAATGCCAGGCAAAGGTATACCAATCATAAAAAGCTGTGGTTATTGTAAATAAAGAAGTTTCCCAAACTTGCGCGTCTGGGAAACTTTCATAAGTATAAAATAAAAAGGGGGTAATAGCTATTAAAAAAACAACTATACCTCCTACAAATAAAGATTTCTTATCCGTTTTGTGGTACTCGGATTTGGTCTCTTTTAATTTGTTGTTCTGTTTGTCCATCTTCAATGCTTTCAGGTGTACAAGATACAAATAAAGCAGCTCCGAAAATTGCAACGATTAAATAGTACTTTGTTAATTTCATAATGTTTGTTTTTGTGAGGTTAATAGTACAAACCTAACACAAAATCAAACATGTATTCCAAATAAGTTAGCCGTATCTTTATAGGTTATTTTTGGCAATAATTATCCTGCTTAAAAAATAATGCAATTTGGGGCAGTTTTTAAAAGTTAAGGCTAAATAGTATATAGTAGTATTGCAATTTATTTCACTGGCATAATACTTAAAGTTCTACTTCCGTTTTTATTCTTTGTTATTGTTATTGTATTGCTTTTTTCAGGAAGCAATGATTTAATTTTTTCCGGCCACTCTATAAACACCCATTCATTTGAGTATAAATATTCTTCAACACCTATATCCAACGCTTCTTTTTCATCTTCTATTCTATAAAAATCAAAATGGTAAATAATTCCATCGTGTGTTTGATATTCATTGACTAAAGAAAATGTTGGACTGGAAATGGATTCTGAAACTCCTAGTTTTTTTGCTAAAGCAGCAATTAATGTAGTTTTTCCTGTTCCCATAGCACCATCAAAAAGCAAGTGCTTACTTGTTACAGTAGTTAACACTTTATCAGCTACTTGCTGTAAGTCGTTTAATGTGTAGGTGATTTCCATAATTTAGGTTGCGATCAAATATAAACTACTTATCCGATAAATAGCTAATAAAATCGATTAAAAGTAATAAATAAAGAAATTTCTTACAAATAATTGTTATTTAGGCTCTAATATCGCAAACGGAATGATCATTTCTTCTAGGGAAACGCCTCCGTGTTGATATGTGTTCCTGTAATAACTCACGTAATGATTATAATTATTAGGGTATGCAAAAAACAAATCTCCTTTTGCAAAAATAAAGGAACTACTCATATTTATGGAAGGTAAATTGATAGATTTTGGGTTTTTAGCAGCCAACACATCTTTATCTTCATACGTAAGGCTTTTGCCGGTTTTGTAACGTAGATTTAAGCTTGTGTTTTTGTCTCCAATTACTTTTGAAGGGTTTTTTACATTAATAGTACCGTGATCGGTTGTGAGAATTAATTTAAAGCCAAGTTGAGATGCTTGTTGAATAACCTCCATCAATGGTGAGTTTTTAAACCAGCTTTGAGTTAATGAACGGTATGATTTATCTGTTGATGCTAGTTCTTTGATAACTTCCATCTCGGTTTTTGAATGGGAAAGTATATCTACAAAGTTATAAACCACAACGGTTAAGTCTTCATCTTTGTGACTTTTAAAATTTTCTGCTAAGCGTTTACCTTGTTTTAAAGTAGAGATTTTATGGTAGCTCCAGTTTAAATCTAGACCAAAACGTTTTAACTGCGCTTCAAAAAATTTATCTTCATTCATGTTTTTTCCGCCTTCATCTGTATCGTTTAACCAAAGGTCTGGATGAAGTTTTTCCATTTCGCTAGGCATTAAACCTGAGAAAATAGCATTTCGAGCATATTGTGTTGCGGTAGGTAAAATGCTACAAAACATTTCTTCTGAAGTTTTTTTATACGCATTTGCAATAAACGGCTCAAAAGCTTTCCACTGATCATACCTAAGATTGTCAACCACTACCATAAGAGTAGGTCTATTATCTTTTAATTGTGGCATTACTTTATCTCTAAAGAGCGTATGTGACATCACAGGGGCGTCTTCTTGGTCTTTAAACCATTCTGGATAATTTTTATCAATAAACTTGCAAAACTGTGTGTTGGCTTCGGTTTTTTGAGATTCTAAAATTTCAAACATCCCGGTATCTTCAATATCTTCAAGCTCTAGCTCCCAATACACTAATTTTTGATATAAATCTACCCAACCTTCCCAAGAATTAATCATAGACATATCCATAGCTATTTTTCTAAACTCTTGTTGATAGCTAGATGTCGTTTTTTCAGAAACCAATCTTGAATGATCTAGGTTTTTCTTCAAACTCAATAAAATCTGGTTGGGGTTAACAGGTTTAATAAGGTAATCGGCAATTTTTGACCCAATAGCTTCTTCCATAATATATTCTTCTTCACTTTTGGTAATCATTACTACCGGAAGTGAAGCTCGTTGTTCTTTTATTTCAGAAAGCGTTTCTAGACCTGTAAGTCCCGGCATGTTTTCGTCTAAAAAAACAATATCAAAAGTGTCGTTTGCTATTTCTTCTAATGCTTCGGTTCCGCTTTGTGCGGTGGTAACTGTATAGTTTTTCTTTTCTAGAAAGAGAATATGTGGTTTTAACAAATCTATTTCATCATCTACCCATAGTACTTTTATGTCGCTCATATCGTATATTTGTTTTTCTGTGTTGCACTTTTTTCAGTTTATCTGAAAAGATTGCTTCTACAACAAAAATAAACCTGAATTTTTTCAATTTGAAAAAAGCCGGTATAATTAAAAGTTAAAAGTTTGAAATCACGTAACAAACTCAAAATAGTAAACGACCCTGTTTACGGTTTTATTACCATACCCAATAAGCTCATTTCAGATTTGATTGAGCATCCTTACTTTCAAAGATTACGCAGAATTTCTCAAATGGGAATGTCATATTTGGTATATCCTGGAGCACATCATACGCGTTTTCATCATGCGCTGGGAGCTATGTTTTTAATGCGTAAAGCAGTGCAAGTGCTTCGTTATAAAGGAATTGAGATTTCAGAAAAAGAAGAAGAAGCTTTGTGTATTGCAATTTTACTACACGATATTGGGCACGGTCCATTCTCTCATGCTATGGAAAATAGTATTGTTGAAAATGTAAATCATGAGCAAATTTCACTGTTGTTTATGGAAGAATTGAATAAAAACTTTAACAACAGATTAACGCTTGCTATCACCATATTTAAAGATGAATATGACCGAAAATTTTTACATCAGCTTATTTCAAGTCAGTTAGATATGGATCGTTTAGACTATTTAAGACGGGATAGTTTTTATACAGGCGTTTCAGAAGGGGCGGTAAATTCAGAGCGATTAATTGCTATGCTCAATGTAAAGAATGACAAACTGGTAGTAGAAGAAAAAGGTATTTATTCAGTTGAAAAGTTTATCATTGCGCGTCGTTTGATGTATTGGCAAGTTTACTTACATAAAACGAGTCTTGTTGCAGAGCAGTTATTACTTAGAATGTTGAAAAGAGCAAAAGAATTGACAGACAATGGGGTTGAACTACCAGCTAGCAAAGCATTATTGTTTTTTCTGAAACACTCTATCACTCATAAAACCTTTACTAAAGATGTTCTTGACACCTTTTCAAAACTTGATGACTATGATATTGTTTCGGCAATGAAATCTTGGGTAGAAGAAGAAGATTTTGTTTTAAAAACATTGGCCAAAATGATTTTAAATCGAGATTTGCTTAAAATTAAAATGAAGAAAAAACCGGTTACTTCAGAAAAAATTCAGAAAAAAATACAACAAACCATGCAGCGCTATAATTTATCTGAAGATGAAGCAAACTATTTTGTGTTTACCGGAAGCATAGAAAATCAAGCGTATCGAATGGATAAAGAAACAATTAATTTGTTAACCAAGTCTGGAAAAGTGCGTGATGTGGCAAAAGCAAGTGACCAGGTAAACTTAAAAGCGCTTTCAGAAAAAGTAATAAAATATTATCTATGCTATCCAAAAAGGAATAACTAAACCTTTTTTTCTATTTTTGCAGAGATGCAGCAAAACCAATATTGTAATAAGAGCATAATTATATCGCTTACGTTTGCAGTATTTTCAACCAATAATGCTACTAAATGAAATTTACAGCAACTCAAATAGCAGGACTTTTAGCAGGAGAAATAGAAGGAAATGCTAATGCCGAAGTATCTAAATTAGCTAAAATTGAAGAAGGAACTGATGGAAGTCTTACCTTTTTAGCAAATCCTAAATATACTTCACATATTTATTCAACTCAAGCTACAATTACAATTGTCAACAAAGATTTTGTTGCTGAACACAATATAAATACAACATTAATACGAGTTGATGATGCTTACAAAGCCTTTTCAAAGCTTCTAGAGTATTACAACCAAGTAAAGATGAATAAAACAGGTATTGAAGAACCTGTTTATATTTCAGAAAGCGCATCATATGGAGATAACCTCTATTTAGGCGCTTTTTCTTATTTAGGGGATAATGTGAAAATAGGTAATAACGCTACAATTTACCCCAATACATATATAGGTAACAATGTTACTATTGGTGATAATGTAATTGTTTTTGCCGGAGCCAAGATTTATTCTGAAACTATAATAGGCGATAACTGCGTTATAAACAGTGGCGTTATTGTAGGAGCAGACGGGTTTGGGTTTACCCCAGATGAAAACGGCGAATATTCAAAAGTGCCTCAAACCGGAAATGTTATTATTGAAGACAATGTAGATATAGGAGCCGGAACCACCATAGATAGAGCAACACTAGGAGCTACAATTATTAGAAAAGGAGTAAAACTTGATAATCAAATACAGATAGCTCACAATGTAGAAATAGGAGAACATACAGTAATAGCAGCCCAATCTGGAATAGCAGGTTCTACAAAAATTGGCAAAAACTGTATAATTGGTGGCCAAGTAGGAATAGTGGGGCATATAACCATTGGTGACAATGTAAAAATACAAGCACAAAGTGGCATAGGTAGAAATGTAAAAGACAATGAAGCGTTACAAGGTTCACCAGCACTTAGCTACTCAAGTTTTAATAAGAGCTATGTTCATTTCAAAAACTTACCAGAAATAATCAAGCGATTTAATACCTTTGAAAAAAAAATTGACAATGATTGAGTGTAATACCACAAATCAGCAAACAATTGGCAAAGAAACTTCTCTTAAAGGAGTTGGATTGCATACAGGAAAAGAAGTAACCATTACTTTTAAACCTGCGCCTGAAGATTATGGATACAAATTTATTCGTATTGATCTTGAGGGAAGCCCTGTAATAGAAGCAGATGCAAATTATGTTACAAATACAGAACGTGGCACCAACCTCGAAAAAAAAGGTGTGAAAATTCAAACTTCAGAACATGTGTTGGCTGCCTTAGTAGGGATGGAGATTGATAATTGCATGATAGAGCTGAATGCTTCAGAGCCACCTATTATGGATGGTTCTTCAAAGTTTTTTGTTGAAGCTATTGAAGATGCAGGAATTGTTAAACAAGAAGCACAACGCGAAGAGTATGTTGTAAAAGAGGTAATAAGCTTTGCCGATGAAGCAACAGGTAGTGAAATTACAGTAATACCTTCAGAATCGTATCAGATTACAACAATGGTAGATTTTGGCACGAAAGTATTAGGCACACAAAATGCTTCATTACAGCGTCTTTCAGACTTTAAAAATGAAATATCAAACGCTCGTACATTTAGTTTTCTACACGAAATAGAAACCTTATTAGATCACGGTTTAATTAAAGGTGGAGACTTAAACAACGCTATAGTTTACGTTGATAAAGAACTGTCTCCAGAAACAATGGAAAAACTTAGAGGTGCTTTTGGTAAAGATGAAATTTCTGTAAAACCAAATGGAATTTTAGATAATCTAACCCTGCACCATCCCAATGAAGCCGCTCGACACAAACTTCTAGACGTAGTAGGTGATTTAGCCTTAATTGGAACACGAATTAAAGGTAGGGTTATAGCCAATAAACCTGGTCATAAAGTGAACACCGAGTTTGCTAAAAAAATGACTAAAATAATTAAAGCTGAAAAACGCAACCAAGTACCTCAAGTAGATTTGAATAGTACTCCTTTAATGGATATTAATCAGATCATGAAAATGTTACCTCATAGACAACCTATGTTGTTAATCGATAAAATATTCGAACTTTCAGACAGTCATGTGTTAGGTACTAAAAACGTGACAATGAATGAAGAGTTTTTTAAGGGGCATTTTCCAGGAGCTCCAGTTATGCCAGGAGTGCTTATTGTAGAGGCTATGGCACAAACAGGCGGAATATTAATTTTAAGTACAGTACCTGACCCTGAGAACTACCTTACTTACTTTATGAAAATAGATAAAGTTAAGTTTAAACAAAAAGTGGTTCCGGGTGATACATTAATCTTTAAATGTGATTTAATTTCACCAATACGTAGAGGAATTTGCCATATGCAAGGCTATGCTTTTGCAAATGGTAAATTGTGTGCTGAGGCAGAATTAATGGCACAGGTAGTAAAATCAAAAAATGACTAAATGAATCAACCGTTAGCATATGTCCACCCGGGCGCAAAAATAGCCAAAAACGTTGTAATTGAACCATTTACAACCATACATAACAATGTTGTAATTGGTGAAGGAACTTGGATTGGTTCAAACGTAACTATTATGGAAGGTGCTCGTATTGGTAAAAATTGTAACATTTTTCCAGGAGCTGTTATTTCCGCCGTTCCACAAGACTTAAAATTTAAGGACGAAGAAACCACAGCCGAAATTGGTGATAATACAACCATTAGAGAATACGTTACTGTTAACCGAGGTACAATTGACCGGGGTAAAACAATTATAGGCAAAAATTGTTTAATCATGGCCTATTGTCACATAGCTCATGACTGTATTGTGGGTGATAACTGTATTTTTTCAAATGCAAGTACCTTAGCCGGTCATATTACTGTAGGTGATTACGTAGTGTTAGCAGGTATGACTGCTGTACACCAGTTTTGTATGATTGGTAGCCACGCGTTTGTAACCGGCGGATCATTAGTAAGAAAAGACGTTCCTCCTTATGTAAAAGGAGCTCGTGAACCATTATCTTATGTAGGAATTAATTCTATCGGTTTACGTAGAAGAGGTTATGAAACTGAAAAAATACGCGAAATTCAAAATATTTACAGAATTCTGTATCAAAATAATTATAATACCACTCAAGCTTCAGAAATTATAGAAGCCGAAATGGAGGCAACTCCAGAACGTGATGAAATTCTTCAGTTTATTAAGAACTCAAAAAGAGGTATTATGAAAGGATATTTCAGTAATAATTAATATTTCTGAAATTAAAATAAAAAAAAGTTTAATTAAAAACACACCTATTTTATAGGAGTAAATATGGCAACAACTTCAGATATTAGAAAAGGGTTATGTATTCACTATAACCACGACATTTACAAAATAATTGAATTTTTACACGTAAAACCTGGAAAAGGTCCTGCATTTGTACGTACTAAATTAAAAAGTGTAACTACAGGAAAAGTAGTAGATAATACATTTTCTGCCGGTCATAAAATTGAAGATGTTCGTGTAGAGACTCATAAGTTTCAGTTTTTATATAATGAGGGTGAGTTTTACCACTTTATGAATACTGAAGATTATACTCAAATACGTTTATTAAAAGAAGCACTTGACACTCCAGAATTAATGAAAGAAGGTGAAGTTGTTACCGTATTAATTAATACAGAAGACAACGCACCGCTTTCTGTTGAAATGCCTGCACACGTTGTGCTTGAAGTAACTGCAACAGAGCCTGGTGTAAAAGGAAACACAGCTACAAACGCAACAAAGCCTGCTACCGTTGAGACAGGAGCAGAAGTAAACGTTCCTTTGTTTATTAATGAAGGTGATAAAATACGAATTGATACAGAAAAAGGACAATACCAAGAGCGTATTAAAGAATAAGTTAATAACTATCAAAATTTTAAATCCCGTCACGATGCTATTGTGATGGGATTTTTTATATTTGGTTTCAAATTTATAAAAATGAAATTTTCAACCCCTCAAACGTTAAAAGGTATTGCAAACATACTAGATTGTAAGTATGTTGGTGATGATACTTTTCCGGTTTTGGGTTTGAACGAAATTCACGTAGTACAACCCGGTGATATTGTATTTGTAGACCACCCTAAGTATTACGATAAAGCGTTGCAATCTCTTGCTACCATTGTTTTAATAAATAAAGAAGTTGCTTGCCCTGAAGGAAAGGCGCTGTTAATAAGTGATGACCCTTTTAGAGATTTTAATGCATTAATCAATCATTTTAATCCCTTTGTAGCGGCTACAGCTGTTATTGCAGATTCTGCCAAAATTGGAAATCACACAATTATTCAACCTAATGTTTTTATAGGAAACAATGTAGAAATAGGGGATGACTGTTTGATTCATCCCAATGTTACTATCTATGATAATATCAAGATAGGAAACAATGTTACTATTCATTCAGGAACTGTTTTGGGAGCAGATGCTTTTTACTATAAAAATCGACCAGAAAAGTTTGATAAGTTGCTAAGTGGCGGAAACGTAGTTATAGAAGACAATGTTGATATAGGGGCTCTTTGTTCTATTGATAGTGGTGTTACGGCTTCAACTACCATAGGCGAAGGAACAAAACTTGATAATCAAGTTCACGTAGGTCACGATACGGTTATTGGTAAACGTTGTCTAATTGCTTCACAAGTAGGGATAGCCGGTTGTGTGCTAGTTGAAGATTTTGTTACCATTTGGGGACAAGTAGGTATTACTAGCGGTATTACCATTGGTGAAAAAGCTGTAATCTCTGCACAAAGCGGTGTTAGCAAGTCACTTCCGGGACATAAATCCTATTTTGGAACCCCAGCAGATGAATTCAGAAAAAAATACAAGGAATTAGCTTCAATACGCTTAATACCTGATATAATAGATAAATTAGATAGAATAAAATGAGTAAAAGTGCAAAGGAAATAGTGAGAAGGTTTTACCTATCAGATGTTTTAAATGACCATTCTGTATTAGAAAAATATTTTCATAAAGATTTAGAATTACTTTGGAACAGTACCAAGGGCTTGACTATTATGAGTTTTGACGATTTGGTAAATTATTTTACCGAAATGCGTCGCACTTATGATGACTTGAGAGTAGAAGTGAGCCACCTTCTGGTAGATGGAAACCATGTTACTGTAAGATATAAATACTACATTAAAACTATTGAAAACCCCGATGAAGAATTAGGTATTGCTCATTTTTTAGCTATTTGGGAGGTGAAAGACGAGAAAATATATAGAGGTCACCAGATAAGTCAACCGGTTACCGATATGGATGATACAAATGAATCATATCATAAGGTTAAAGTATAATTTCTTTTAAAAGCTATTTCAAAATAGTACCTTTGCTTCGCTTTTTAATCGTAAAAGAGCAACATAGTAGTTTAAAATAAAACAATAAAAAATTCTGAAAGAGAATGAGCGTTTTAGTAAATAAAGATTCAAAAATCATCGTACAAGGTTTTACAGGTAGTGAAGGTACTTTTCATGCCGGTCAAATGATTGATTACGGTACCAACGTAGTTGGAGGTGTAACCCCAGGAAAAGGCGGTCAAAAACACTTAGACAAACCAGTTTTTAATACCGTTGCAGACGCTGTAAAAGAAACAGGAGCCGATGTAACAATAATTTTTGTACCACCAGCTTTTGCTGCAGATGCCATCATGGAGGCTGCAAATGCAGGTATCAAAGTAATTATAACTATCACAGAAGGTATTCCTACAGGTGATATGATAAAAGTAGCAGATTATATAAAAGATAAAGACTGCCGCTTAGTAGGTCCCAACTGTCCGGGCGTTATAACTCCTGGCGAAGCTAAAGTAGGAATTATGCCTGGTTTTGTCTTTAAAAAAGGTAAAATAGGTGTGGTTTCAAAATCTGGAACACTAACTTATGAAGCTGCAGACCAAGTTGTAAAACAAGGGCTAGGTATTACTACAGCTATCGGTATAGGTGGTGATCCTATCATTGGTACTACAACAAAAGAAGCTGTAGAGCTTTTAATCAATGATGATGAAACTGAAGCAGTTGTTATGATTGGTGAAATTGGTGGACAACTTGAAGCCGATGCTGCAAAATGGTACAAAGAAAGTGGAAGTAAAAAACCTATTATTGGTTTCATTGCTGGAGAAACAGCACCTGCAGGACGTACTATGGGCCACGCAGGAGCAATTGTAGGCGGAAGCGATGATACCGCTCAAGCTAAAAAGAAAATATTAAGAGAATGTGGTATACACGTAGTAGATTCTCCTGCTGAAATAGGAAAGAAAGTAGCAGAAGTACTAGGGTAATATACCTAAATTATAAGTTCAAAAAGCCCTCTAATTTAGCAGGGCTTTTTTTATATTTGATATTTAAGCAACACGTCAATTAGTTTGCTACATTTTATAAATAACCAGTCAAACAAATAATTAATCATTATGAAATTATTAGAAGGTAAAACAGCAATTATAACAGGAGGTAGCCGTGGAATAGGTAAAGGAATAGTAGAAACGTTTGTAAAACACGGTGCCAACGTTGCTTTTACATATAATTCATCAAAAGAATCTGCTGAGGCAATAGCTTCTGAACTCTCAAAGGAAGGTACAAAAGTTAAAGCATATCAAAGCAATGCAGCAAGTTTTGAAGAATCTCAAGAATTAGCTTCAGAAGTTTTAAAAGAATTTGGAAGTATCGATATTTTAGTGAATAATGCCGGTATCACAAAAGATAATTTATTAATGCGCATTTCAGAAGAAGATTTTGATAAAGTTATTGAAGTAAACTTAAAATCGGTTTTTAATATGACAAAAGCCGTGCAACGTGCCATGCTTAAACAACGAAAAGGTTCAATTATCAATATGAGTTCTGTAGTAGGAGTGAAAGGTAATGCAGGACAAACAAATTATGCAGCATCAAAAGCAGGAATTATTGGATTTACAAAGTCTGTAGCATTAGAGCTAGGATCACGGGACATTCGTTGTAATGCAATTGCTCCAGGGTTTATTGAAACTGAAATGACTGGAAAGCTTAATGAAGAAACTGTTCAAAGCTGGCGAGAAGCAATCCCACTTAAACGAGGTGGATCGCCCGAAGATATTGCAAATGCCTGTGTTTACTTAGGTAGTGATTTATCTTCATACGTTACAGGACAAGTATTAAATGTTGATGGCGGAATGTTAACCTAAACCACTTAAAAACAAACATTGACTTCTGAAACCATACTATATATCATCATCGCCGGTGTAATTTCTCTTACGCTGGCGTTGTTCATGTATGGATATAAAACAAAGTACTCACAATCCTTGCGATGGACATTTGGTTTATTACGCTTTATCACCTTTTTTTCACTTTTACTGTTATTAATTAACCCAAAATTCAGAAGTGAAACCTATTCTATTGAAAAACCGAAACTACCCGTTTTGGTAGACAATTCTGCTTCAATTAAAGAGTTGAAACAAACGGATCAAGCTTCAGCTTTTATTTCAGAAATTAGAAATAATAAAGAGTTGAATGAAAAATTTGATATATTATTATTTTCGTTTGGAAATGAGTTTAATGAAATGGATTCACTCTCTTTTGCAGAAAAAAATAGTAACCTATCAAAAGCACTCGAAGCCACAAATAATTTATTTAAAAACCAAACTGCCCCAACCATTATCGTTACAGATGGTAATCAAACGCTAGGTAGAGATTATGAATTTGTTTCGGCAACCTACAAAAATGCTGTTTATCCAGTAATTTTAGGCGATTCTACTAAGTATATCGATTTAAAAATTGAACAATTAAACACCAATCGCTATGCTTTTTTAAAGAATAAATTTCCTGTTGAAGTGATTTTAGTTTACAATGGAGAATCTCCTGTAACCTCTCAATTTACCATTAAACAAGGGAATGCAACGGTGTATTCAGAAATGGTAAATTTTTCTGAAATAAATAATAGCAAAACACTCAATTTTACACTTCCTGCCAATCAAGTAGGATTACAAAAATATACAGCAGAGTTGGTTGCTTTACAAGACGAAAAAAACACAAATAATAATTATAAACAGTTTGCTGTAGAAGTGATAGACCAAGCAACCAATGTTTTGATAGTGAGTGATTTAACACATCCTGATATTGGTGTTTTAAAAAAATCCATAACCGCAAACGAACAACGCACAGTTAGCATTTTGAAGCCCAATGAGGCAATCTCAAAACTAAATGATTATCAACTAATTATTCTTTACCAACCGGACAGAACGTTTTCGCAAGTTTATAAAGAAATTGATAGGCTTAAAAAAAACACACTCACGTTTACAGGATCTGAAACCGACTGGAACTTTTTAAATACTGCTCAAGAGCAATTTAAAAAAGAAACAAGTTTACAAACAGAAGAAGTTACGGCGCTTTTAAATCCTAATTACGGAACATTTGCTATGGAAGATGTAGGTTTCTCTGAATTTCCTCCCCTTTCTACAACTTTTGGTGATTTAACTATTGAAGCTTCACACGAGGTGCTTTTAAATCAAACAGTTGATGGTTTTGAAACAGGATATCCGCTAGCGGCAACAATAGAGTATAATGGTCTGCGCAGTGCAATTTGGGATGGAGAAGGCTTTTGGAAATGGCGCGCACAATCATTTTTAAAAACAGATACATTTCAAGAATTTGATTCTTTTATGGGTAAACTGGTTCAATATTTAGCCTCAAATAAGCGCAGAAGTCGTCTAGAGGTTACTAATGAGACGTTTTACTATAATAATAATCCCATAAAAATTTCGGCACAATATTTTGATAAAAATTATGTGTTTGATTCTCGCGCCGCATTAAATATTATGGTTGTTGATCGTGATTCAGAAAAGCAAACTGTTTTTCCTATGTTGTTAAAAAACAACTTTTATGAAGTAGATGTAAATAATTTACCCGCAGGTGAATATACATATACAGTTTCAGTAAGTGATGAAGAGATTTCTAGAAGTGGTAGTTTTACCATTTTAGATTTTAATGTTGAGCAGCAGTTTTTAAATGCTAATATATCAAAGCTTAATCGCGTAGCAGAACAAACAAGTGGTGTTGCTTTTTTTCCTTCAGAAACTGAAAAAATAGTTGAAAGCTTACTTACAAATGAGAACTATCAAGCTATTCAAAAAAGAGAACAAAAAACCGTACCTTTAATTGACTGGAAATACCTACTCGCACTTATAGTTATAACACTTAGTGCAGAGTGGTTTATAAGAAAATATAACGGATTAATATAAATTTTTAAAAATATAAATTAGAATGGAACGATTACCCAAAATAGGAATACCAATAATTATAGGAATTATCATTTTGATAATTGTAATTGCAAAATCTGCAGTTACCATAGAATCTGGTGAAGCAGGAGTATTATATAAAAGATTTGGAGGCGGTGTAGTAACCGATGAGCCTGCCATGACAGAAGGTTTTCATATTGTTGCACCTTGGAATGATGTTTTTATATATGAAGTACGTCAACAATCTTTGGACGAATCAATGAAAGTACTTTCTTCAAACGGTCTTGATATTCGTTTGGAAGCTTCAGTGTGGTTTGAGCCTGAAGATTCAAACTTAGGTAAACTTCATAAAGAAAAAGGAGAAGATTACATAACTAGATTGATTAAACCGGCTGTACGATCGGCTACACGAGCTGTAGTAGGTCGTTATACGCCAGAACAACTGTATGCTAGCAAGCGTGAATCAATTCAAAGTGAAATGCTTGAAGAAACCAAAAATCTTCTTCGCAATCAATTTGTACAAGTTAATCGTATTTTAGTTCGTGATATCTCATTGCCAGAAACAATTAAAATGGCAATTGAGCGTAAATTAAAACAAGAACAAGAGTCATTGGAGTATGAATTTAGACTTGAGAAAGCACAAAAAGAAAAAGAGCGTCAAAGGATAGAAGCTGAAGGTAAAGCCAAAGCAAATAGTATTTTAAGTGCTTCATTAACCGATAAAATATTACAAGAAAAGGGAATACAAGCCACTTTAAAACTATCTGAATCAACTAACAGTAAAGTTATTGTAATAGGTTCTGGAGATAGTGGAATGCCAATTATATTAGGCAATCAATAGTAGAATCTTTCTCTTATAATATTAAAACCTTTCATATATATGGAAGGTTTTTTTAGTTTATACGTTTCCAGATTCGTACTAAAATCACACCACAAATTATAGCTACTACAGCTAGAATAATAGCCGTTACAGTTTTTGAATAAATAAAATAACCAGTTGAAAATAATACGCTATACGTACCTATAATAGCCAATAGAAACGCTAGTATCTTATAATTAATGTTGTGAAACTTGCTTTGGTTGCCAAAAACAAGTGCTTCAAAAGAGGTTAGTGTTTTTTCTTCTGTAGGTTTTGTCAATAACGTTACTATTATCCATCCAAGGGTAGTAATGACTACTCCTATAACTAATTGCCAATGACCAGCTATTTCAAAAAAGGGAGTTTCTAGCTTTCCATTAATGAAAAAGAAAACAGCAATGATAAATGAAATAGACATTGCTGCAATTTCACTATAGGGATTTATGCGCTTCCAGAACCATCTTAAAATAAATAACAATCCCGTTCCAGCACCAATTTGTAATAAAAGGTCAAAAACATCTTTTGCAGATTGTAGATAAAAAGAGAATATTGCCGAGGCTGCCATAAGAAGTACTGTAGAAATTCTACCTACCAATACTTTTTGTTTTTCTGAAGCTGAAGGATTAATAAAACGGCCGTAAAAATCATTAACTATATATGAACTTCCCCAATTTAATTGTGTAGAAATAGTACTCATAAAAGCAGCAATTAGCGACACTAAAACCAAACCTATCAAACCTGCAGGAAGATAAGTCATCATCGCTACGTAAGCAACATCGTGACCTTGCATTGCTGGAGTTAGGTTAGTAAAAGTAGTAGCTAGACTGTCTAAATTTGGAAACATAACAATTGAAGCCAATCCAACTAGAATCCAAGGCCACGGACGTATTGCATAATGTGCAAAATTAAAAAGAAGCGTAGCCCAGGTAGCATGTTTTTCATTTTTTGCGGCAAGCATACGTTGTGCAATGTAACCACCTCCTCCTGGTTCTGCTCCAGGATACCAAGTGCTCCACCATTGTACTGCAAACGGAATAATGAAAAGTGTAATTAATATTTCAGTATTTGAAAAGTCTGGTAAAATATTAAGTTTTGGGGCTACTTGTTCATGATTCAATAAGCTAGACAGACCGCCAATTTCAGGAAGGTTAAGAATGTAAATTGTTGCCCATATAGAACCAACCATCGCTATAATGAACTGAATTAAATCTGTTATTAAAACACCTTTTAATCCCCCCAACGAAGAATATATAACAACTATTATAGATGAATAGAGTAGGGCTTCTTGTTGTGAAATACCAAGCAAGATATTTGCAATTTTTGCACCGGCAAGACACACACCGGCCATTGTAATAATATTAAAAACCACGCCTAGGTATAATGCTCTAAACCCTCTTAAAAATTTAGCAACTTTTCCTGAGTAGCGTAATTCATAAAATTCTAAATCTGTAGTAATGCCAGATTTTCGCCATAGTTTGGCATAAAAGAATACGGTAAGCATACCTGTGAGTAGCATAGCCCACCAAACCCAGTTACCAGACACTCCGTTTTTTCTTACCAGCTCAGTTACCAATCCTGGTGTATCTGCCGCAAAAGTAGTAGCGACCATAGATATACCCAGCAACCACCAAGGCATATTACGGCCTGATAGAAAAAATTCTTTAGTGTTTTTTCCAGACTGTTTTGCTACAACTAGTCCAATTATTAAAAAAAGTGTGAAAAAGAAAAGTATTAAAACCCAGTCAAGTGTGGCTAAGTGCATACAAACGTATTTAGTAAGCTATTAGATATTTTGCTTGGCCTACCCAATCATCTCTTTCTATTCTTCCCGGAAAGAAATCAATAATTTCAGTTAAGGCTCTTATGTCGGCAGGGGAGAGTCTGCTTATTTGTTCAAAAGTATAAATATCTATTTCGTTGAGTTTTTCTTCAATATAAGGACCAATCCCGTTTATTTTTGTCAAATCATCTTTATCATAACTTTGAGCATATCCAATGGTATCAAAGTTAAGTTTTGGTTTACTTTTGGTGTAGGTAACAAAACTACTTCGGGTTTTTTCAACAACTTCTTCTTTAGGCTTAATCTCGTGTTGAGTTTGTTTTACAACTTCAACAATTTTTGGTTTTATTTCAGTAAAGATGGTTTCTATATCATTTACTTTTTGCTGAGATTTTGCAGCGTTAACTTCGCCTTTTAACCTGTTAATGAGTTTTCTTTTTTTCTTTTTTTGAAGCCACCATCCAGAAAAATACCCAATACAAAATGAGCTCAACATGAGTATAAATATGCTAAGTATATTGGGGAGCTGGTTAAGGTATTCTAAAAAACTATTCATTATAGTTATACACTACTTCAATTCTTCTGTTTGCTTGTCTTCCTCTTTTTGAATTATTTGTATCAATAGGGTCTAATTCTCCTTTGGAAGATGCTTTTATTGCTGAGCTTTTGAAATTTCCTTTTGAAATTAAATACCATCTTACTTCTCTAGCATATTGCAAACCCATTCTATAATTGTCGCTTGCATTTCCCACATTATCTGTATGGCCTATGATTTCGATGGTCAAATTTGGGGTTTCTTCAAAAGCTAATTTTACTTCTTTAAGCAAATTACGCAAATTATTATTTACAATTATACCTGTATCAGAAAATTTTGGATAAACGTAAATAGATTCAGGTAGATTAATCTCTTCTTGTACAATTTCACGATTTTGATCCCAAGTTGCAAATGAAAAAGAAATTGCATTGTTTAAAGTATCACTTTCTGAAAAGGTTACATCTTTAATTATTGGTTTAATGACAATTTTTTCTGAAGGAACTCCTGTTTTCACAAGTTGTTCTTTAATTTTTTTTCCGCGTTTTATTCCCAAGTTTGGTGTTTGAATATTTTCCTCGGCACTGTATAATGAATTGATATGCACCTCTTTATTTGGGTGTTCAATTAAATAGGTATTTATTTTATATTTAAAATCTATACTAGCCGATGGAATTGTAACCGCTTCGCTATTTTTTTTTGAAGTTATTCCATTATCAAATAAAAAAAGGATGGTACCGTCACTGTCTTTAACAGTCATCGCTTTTTCTTCATTTTCTGTTTCAAAAATTGAATCGTTTTTAGATACCTTTTCAGTCTGTAATAATGAAGAGTCTACAACTGTATTGTTTTGAGAAAGAGTATCGTTATTGATGGTTTTTTCAGTAAGAGAAGCTGTAGGCTCATTGTCGGTATTAAGCCAAGAATACAGCCAAAGACCGAAGAATGCCCAAATTAAAAAAACGATAAAAGCAATTAAAAAGCTTTTCACAATATGCTAATTCATTTTAAGTGAGTTGGTTTACAAACCTTCTTAAAAACAAATCTAACAAAATATTGCATTTATTTTCATTGATTATAGATATGTTTATAAATAATTATAATTTTTTTTATAGCTTTGTAACCAGATTATGATACAAATAAGTTTACATCATCATCATTTTAACATTACCACGCTCAAGCGAGGCAATATTGATATGATGTAAATTACTATTCACAACTATATATCAAGACCCGTTTGAGTATTCTCAAACGGGTTTTTTTATGCCTTAAAAACAAAAAAAATGAAACAATTAAAAATTGCTGTACAAAAATCAGGAAGACTTAATGAAGAGTCTTTAAAAATTTTAAAGGATTGTGGTATTTCTATCGATAATGGTAGAGAACAGTTAAAAGCTCCGGCTAAAAATTTCCCATTAGAAATTTATTATTTGCGTAATGGAGACATTCCTCAATACTTAAAAGATGGAGTGGTAGATTGCGCCATAATTGGAGAAAATTTATTAGTAGAAAGCGGTGACAACATTGTTGTAAAAGAAAAGCTCGGTTTTTCAAAGTGTCGGGTTTCATTAGCTGTATCAAAGTTTTTTGAATATGATAGTATTCAGGATTTAAACGGAAAACGTATTGCAACCTCATACCCGGTTACCACTAACAAATTTCTTACTGAAAAGGGGATTACTGCAGATTTACACATTATTAACGGAAGTGTAGAAATAGCGCCTAATATAGGTTTAGCAGACGCTATTTGTGATATTGTAAGTAGTGGCAGCACGCTTTTTAAAAATAATTTAAAAGAGGTTGAAGTAATTCTTAAAAGTGAAGCAGTATTAGCCGCTTCACCAAAAATAAGCGAAGATGTTAATGAGCTATTAGAAAAATTATTATTCAGAATTAAATCTGTTTTAAAAGGAAGAGAAAATCGCTACGTACTTTTAAACACGCCCAATGATAAGATTGAAGCAATTACAAAAGTACTTCCTGGAATGAAAAGCCCTACCATATTGCCATTAGCCAAAGAAGGGTGGAGCAGTATGCACTCTGTAGTAAATCAAGAAGCTTTTTGGGATGTTATTGAAGAGCTTAAAGCCATAGGAGCCGAAGGTATTTTGGTATGTCCAATTGAAAAAATGATTGTGTAATGGAAACAATAACGTACCCTAAAAAACAAGATTGGAAAAGTGTTTTAAAAAGACCAACACAACCCTTGTTTGAAATTGAAAAAGTAGTAAACGAAGTTTTTAATGAAGTTAAAAACAAAGATGACGAGGCTATAGCAAGATATACTCAATTGTTTGATGGCGTAACACCAGATTCACTTTTAGTCACTGATAAGGAATTTGCTACTGCTGAAAAACAAATTTCTACAGAACTTAAGGAAGCAATACAAACCGCAAAAAAGACGATTACTAAATTTCATGCTGCACAAAAAACAGATCGCGTAGTAGTAGAAACTATAAAAGGCGTTACGTGTTGGCAAGAAAAAAGAGCCATCCAAAAAGTAGGTTTATATATTCCGGGAGGCTCAGCACCATTATTTTCTACTATATTAATGCTTGCTGTTCCAGCTACAATTGCTGGATGCAAGGAACTAATACTTTGTACACCTCCCGATAAAAAAGGTGCTATTAATCCTGCAATTTTATACGCAGCTCAACTTTGCGGAGTTACACACGTGTATAAAGTTGGCGGAATTCAAGCTATTGCAGCAATGACCTTTGGTACCCAAACAATTCCTTCAGTTTATAAAATTTTTGGGCCCGGAAACCAATACGTGACTGCTGCCAAACAATTAGCAACAAAATTTAATGTAGCCATCGATATGCCTGCGGGTCCTTCAGAATTGTTGGTGTATGCAGATGATACTGCAAATCCTGTTTTTGTAGCTTCAGATTTATTAAGCCAAGCAGAACACGGTCCTGATAGTCAAGTTGTATTGGTTTCAACTTCAGAAAAAATTATTTCTGAAACAAAAAAGGAAGTGGCTAAACAGTTAAAAAACCTTCCAAGGGTAGCCATTGCTTCGGAAGCTATTAAACATTCGAAAGCAATTCTTATAAAAACAGAAAGTGAAGTAATTGACCTTATAAACGAATATGCTCCAGAGCACTTTATTCTTATTTCTGAAAATGAAGAATATTTTTTACAAAAAATACAAAATGCAGGATCGGTTTTTATTGGTAACTATACACCAGAAAGTGCGGGAGATTATGCTTCTGGAACCAATCATACTTTGCCAACAAACGGCTATGCAAAGCAATACAGTGGTGTTAATTTAGACAGTTTTACAAAAAGTATAACGTTTCAGAAAATATCAAAAGAAGGTATTAAAAACCTAGGCAATACAATTGAACTAATGGCAGAGGCAGAAGGACTTCAGGCTCATAAAAATGCAGTATCAATTCGTTTAAAAAGCTTGAAGCAATGAAGACACCTTTTAACTTAAAGAACTTAATTAGACCCAATATTTTAGAGTTGAAGCCATATAGTTCTGCACGCGATGAGTTTAATCAAGGTCAAGAAACTATGATGTTTTTAGACGCTAACGAAAACCCATTTGATACAGGTTTAAATCGATATCCGGATCCGCAGCAACGAATTTTAAAAAAGGAAATAGAGAAGCATAAAGGTGTTTCTGAAAATAATATGCTTTTAGGTAATGGCAGTGACGAAGTGCTGGATTTGCTTTTTAGAGCCTTTTGTAGGCCTGGTAAAGATAATATAATCACACTGCCACCAACTTATGGTATGTACGGCGTACTGGCTGCTATTAATGATATTGAGAACCGAAAAGTGTTGTTAACTAAAGATTTTCAACCTGACGTGCCCTCTATTTTACAGCAAGTTGATGCAAAATCAAAACTACTCTTTTTATGTTCGCCAAATAATCCTACCGGAACCGTATTTTCAGAGACGGCAATTACTCAACTAGTAACCAGCTTTAATGGATTGGTAATTATTGATGAAGCATATATTGATTTTTCTGAAACAGAGAGTTGGTCAAAAAAATTGAATCAATATCCTAATTTGGTAATTACACAAACCCTATCAAAAGCTTATGGATTGGCAGGAATACGACTAGGAATTTGTTATGCTTCAGAAGAAATTATAACAGTTTTAAACTCAATTAAGCCTCCCTATAATATTAATACTTTAACACAGGAAAAAGTTATAAGTCAACTTCAAAATATAAAAAAAATAAAAACCGAAATAAACTTAATTACAAAAGAAAAAAACACCTTACTTAAAGTTTTAGTTGAATTGAATTTTGTTATAAAAGTAATACCTTCTGAAACTAATTTTATTCTTTGTGAAGTTGATAATGCCAATAAAAGATACGACCAATTAATTGAGGAAGGAATTGTAGTAAGAAACCGCAGTAAGGAACCTCTATGTAATAATACATTACGATTTACAATTGGTACTCCAGAAGAAAATAAACGCTTAATAGCTATCTTAAAAAACCTAAAATAATGAAAAAGAAAGTTTTATTTATTGACCGAGATGGTACCTTAATAAAAGAACCTGCAGATGAGCAGATTGATTCTTTTGAAAAATTGGTATTCTATCCACAAGTTTTTACCTATTTAGGAAAAATAGCAAAAGAATTAAACTATGAACTTGTGATGATTACCAATCAAGACGGGTTGGGTACCGCATCATTTCCTGAAGAGAGTTTTTGGCCGGTGCAAAACTTCATCATAAAATCCTTTAAAAATGAAGGTGTTATTTTTAAAAATGTAGTTATTGACACTACCTTTCCTGAAGATAATGCACCTACCCGAAAACCTGGTACAGCATTATTACAAGAATATTTTAGTGATGCATATGATTTAAAAAAGTCAATCGTAATAGGCGATAGGCTTACCGATGTTGAACTAGCAAAAAACCTTGATGCAAAAGCTATTTTTATTAATGATAATACACAGCTAGGAACAAACGAAATCACGGTTCAAAAAGAGGAATTAAATTCGGTTATAGCATTAGAAACCAATGATTGGAAAGCTATCTATGAGTTTTTAAAATTAGACTCTAGAACTGTGGAAATCAAAAGAAAAACAAATGAAACAGATATTTCAATCCAGTTAAATCTTGATGGAACCGGGAAAGGTGATATAGACACCGGAATTGCTTTTTTTGATCACATGCTAGATCAAATTGCCAAACACGGTAACATGGATTTAAAAATTCACGTAAACGGCGATCTAGAAGTAGATGAACATCATACAATTGAAGATACAGCAATAACTTTGGGAGAAGTGTTTGCAAAGGCATTAGGTAGTAAACTAGGTATAGAACGGTATGGTTTTGTATTACCGATGGATGATTGCTTAGCGCAAGTTGCTATTGATTTTGGAGGTAGAAATTGGTTGGTTTGGGAAGCCGATTTTAAAAGAGAAATGATAGGGAAAATGCCTACTGAAATGTTTTACCATTTTTTTAAAAGTTTTACAGATGGAGCTAAAGCAAACCTAAACATAAAAGCGGAAGGAACTAATGAGCATCATAAAATTGAAGCGATCTTTAAAGCCTTTGCCAAAGCTATAAAAGTAGCTGTAAAAAGAGATTCTGATAAAATGATACTTCCATCAACAAAAGGTGTTTTATAATGAAAATAGTACTTATAGATTATGGTGCCGGTAATATTAAAAGTCTTCAGTTTGCAATAGAAAGATTGGGGTATAAAGCTACCTTGAGCAATGATAAAAATGAAATTGAAAACGCTGATAAAGTCATATTTCCAGGTGTTGGCCACGCAGACAGCGCAATGAAAATGCTTCAAGAAAAAAGCTTAGACAAGGTAATACCTACATTACAACAGCCAGTTTTAGGTATTTGTTTGGGTATGCAACTATTATGTACCGCTTCTGAAGAAGGAAACATTAAAGGCTTAGGTGTTTTTAATGTAGCTGTAAAACGGTTTTCAAATGCAGTAAAAGTTCCGCAGATGGGATGGAATACCATTTCAAATTTAAAAACTGATTTGTTTAAAGATATTTTAGAAAACGAGTTTATGTATTTGGTGCACAGCTACTATGCTCCAATTTGTGATGCAACCATTGCAACCACAGATTACGGTGGCGATTATTCTTCTGCATTACAAAAAGGTAATTTCTACGGGGTTCAATTTCACCCTGAAAAGAGTAGTACAGCCGGCGAAAAATTATTAAAAAACTTTTTAACTATTTAATTATGAGAATTATACCTGCAATAGATATTATAGAAGGTAAATGTGTGCGACTCTCAAAAGGTGATTACAATTCAAAAAAAATATATAATGAAAACCCGCTTGAAGTGGCCAAACAGTTTGAAAGTCACGGCATTCAATACTTGCATTTAGTAGACCTTGATGGTGCCAAAAGCAATCAAATAATTAATTATAAAGTACTTGAAAGTATTGCATCAAAAACTAGCTTAAAAATTGATTTTGGTGGTGGTTTAAAAAGCCACAAAGACGTAGAAATAGCTTTTAATAGCGGTGCCGATCAAATAACCGGAGGTAGTATTGCTGTTAAAAATCCTGAAGTTTTTAAAACATGGCTTCAGCAATATGGAAGCAATACAATTATTTTAGGGGCCGATGCAAAAAATGAAAAAATTGCTGTAAGCGGGTGGCAAGAAGAAAGCGATGAATACCTCATTCCGTTTATTCAAAAATATCAAAATGAAGGTGTTAACTATGTAATTTGCACAGATATCAGCAAAGACGGTATGCTTGAAGGACCATCATTTACTCTATACAAACAAATTTTAAGCGAAACAGAAAACTTGAAGTTGATAGCTTCAGGAGGTGTTGCTACTTTTGATGATCTTCCTAAACTTGCTGAAATAGGCTGTGAAGGAACCATAATAGGAAAGGCAATTTATGAAAACCGAATCTCATTAAAACAACTTGAAAACTATATTATTGATGTTAACTAAACGAATAATCCCGTGCTTAGACATTAAAAACGGACGCACCGTAAAAGGTGTGAATTTTGTAAATCTTCGTGATGCCGGTGATCCTGTTGAATTGGCTAGATTTTATTCTGAAAATGGAGCTGATGAGTTGGTTTTTTTAGATATTTCGGCAACCGAAGAAAGACGTAAAACGCTGGCAAATATGGTTTTAAAAGTTGCACAAACTATTAATATTCCATTTACAGTTGGTGGTGGTATTTCAAGTGTTGAAGATGTAGAAGTTTTACTTAAAAATGGAGCTGATAAAATTTCGATAAATTCTTCGGCTGTTAAAAATCCGCAACTCATTAACGATTTGGCTGCAAAATTTGGTTCGCAATGTATTGTTGTTGCCATCGATGCAAAACAAATTAACGGAGAGTGGATTGTGCACCTAGTTGGTGGAAAAGAACCAACAACACTTACTCTGTTTGATTGGGCAAAAGAAGTTGAAAAGAGGGGAGCTGGAGAGATTCTTTTTACGTCCATGGATCACGACGGTACTAAAAACGGTTTTGCAAATAAAGCATTGGCTCAATTATCAAATGCATTAACCATCCCAATCATTGCATCTGGTGGAGCAGGAACTACTGTGCATTTTACCAATGCCTTTAAAGAAGGAAAAGCAGACGCAGCTTTGGCTGCTAGTGTGTTTCACTTTAAAGAAATAGCTATTTCAGAATTAAAAAACGAATTACAAACGCAGGGAATACCTGTAAGAATTTAAAACTATGCAGATAAATTATTCAAAATATGATGACGGATTAGTACCAGCAATTGTGCAAGATTCAATTACAAGAAAAGTATTAATGCTTGGATATATGAATGAGGACGCTTTTTTAAAGACCAACCAATCAAAAAAAGTTACATTTTATAGCCGAAGTAAAAATAGGTTATGGACTAAAGGAGAGGAGAGTGGTAATTTTTTAGAGTTGGTTTCTATAAAAGTTGACTGTGATAATGATGCTTTACTCATTCAAGCAAAACCACTTGGTCCCGTTTGCCATACAGGAACCGATACGTGTTGGAGAGAAGAAAACACTTCTACATTTGGTTTTTTATCACAACTAGAAAACATTATCGAAGACCGAAAAAACACACCTGAAAATGAAAGTTCATATGTTACATCACTTTTTAAAAGTGGGATAAATAAAATAGCTCAAAAAGTAGGGGAAGAGGCTGTTGAAGTAGTTATTGAAGCAAAAGACAATAATGACGAATTATTTTTAAATGAAAGTGCAGATCTTCTATTTCATTATATGGTTTTATTACAAGCAAAAGGTTTTCATTTAAGCGATATTGAAAAAGTGTTACGCACCAGGCATTAGTTAGAGTAAATCATTAGAAATAGGTAGAAGTTTAAAAGTAAACTTCTACCTTATTTTCTTTTATTTAGAGCTTTGCAGCAATACTTTGCGCAATTTGAGTCCAGCTTCCGGTTTTTCCCACCTTTTTTCCTAAGCGAACAATAATCACATTTTTCTCAGGATTAACATAAATATGTTGCCCTAAGATGCCTTCAGCTTCAAAGGAGTTGTCTTTTTGATTAATCCACCATTGGTGTTGGTATCGAGCTACATTTCCTCCTGTAGAATCTACTTTGGTAGAATTTCTTACCCATTCTTTTGAAACAATTTGTTTGCCATTCCAATTGCCATTTTCAAGATATAATCTACCAATTTTAGCAAAATCCCTAGCTCTTGCATTAAGACAACAAAAGGTTTTTTCAACACCATTATTTTTACGGTCTAAACTCCAAGTAGCATCATATTCCATTCCTAAGGGTTTCCAAATTTTTTTCTCTAAATATTCTGAAATACTCTCTTCTTTTAAAGCAGCTTGTAAAACCATACCTAATACTTGACTATCGCCGCTACTGTATTTAAAGCGTGTTCCCGGTTCTTGCTCAACTTTTAGCTTATTAACTGCTTTGGTTAAATTGGTGCCATAGTAGAAGGTGGCCGCATCACCAAAGGGATTGGTATAACTTTCATTAAACGCTATTCCGGAGGTCATATTTAATAAATGTTCTATGGTAATATCTTTAAACTTTTCGTCTTTTATATTGGTTAAATAGTTTGTAACAGGTTCTTTTATAGATTTAATTTTACCTTCGTCTATAGCAATTCCAACTAAAATTGATAAGATACTTTTTGCCATTGAAAACGAATTTACAACTGAACTTTCTTCATATTTATTAAAATAATTTTCATATAAAATACTGTCATTTTGTATCACTAAGTAGGCTACGGTTTTGTTTGAAATTAAATAATCCTCAAATGTTTGTTTAGTTTTTTTTCCTTTAGAAGTAATGGTAATTGAATCTTTAATTAGTGGTTTTTTAGTTTTCTGAAAAGTGAAAGGTTTTTCTGGTTTTTCAATAGACCTACTTGGAAAGATTTTGTAATCTGTAATATTGGCATAATTATAATATGCAAAGCGACTTACTTTACAAGATGAAAAGGTTATTATAATTACTAAAGCAAGAATTTTGAAGGATAATTGTTTCATAATTTCTAGTTTTTTTGCGTTTATATTCAAATTATTTTATGAAACAAATATATAGCTATAAAAACACATAAGACCTTTATATATAGTAGTTTGGGGTGAAATGACACCTCCTTGTGGTGAAGTTTATAAGGATTTTGTGAATTAGTTCTATTGGTTATTTATTGATAAGTGTTTATTGTTTTGAAAACAAAAAATTAATTTCTATTTCCTAAGTTTTCTTTGACTTTTGCAGCATAAGTTTTTGAAACAGGCACAATAGTTTCTGAAGATAGTAAAAGATGTAACTTTCCAGAGATCATTTTAAATTGTTGAAAATGGTTTGGATTTATAAGGTGTGATCTATGAGTTCGTATTAATTCTGGAATGGCAGCTTCAACAGTGGAAAGTTTATTTCGGATGAGTTGTTTTTTTAGTGTGTCATTATTCAGAAAAGAAACCTCAATATAGTTATCGGCAGATTTTATACATATAAGATCATTGAATTGCAGGCGCAGTCCTTCGTAAGTCCCTTCTCCTTGAATTTCAATTTTTTGGTCTTCCAGTTTTTTTTCAAAGTAGCGCCCAAAAGCCCAGCGCCCAATAGCCAAAATAGGTAGGATAGTAATAATGGCGGGAAGGTAAATAGCAGTGAAAAAATAATAAAGGCCATAAGGGTTTGGTTCTCCAGGAACTACAATATATAAGTAAACCATTCTTGAGAATAACAGTCCAAATAAAAACATTATTGAAAAGAATATTAGTTCACTCCATAGCATCCATACTTTATTACTCTTTTTGTACAAAAATGATTGTAACGGCAAAATCAATAAATAAGCTAAAGCTCCTGCTAGTCCATAAAACGGAAGATACAGTAGTTTTTCTAACCCATTAAATTCACTTGTGTCTAGAGGTTCGGTAAGTGTTAAAAAAAGAAAAATCCAAATAGCTAATCCTAGTGCAATAAGGATGTGATGCTTGAGAAGAGGGTCAAACGGATAGTACTTTTTAAGCATGTAATTGACTAGTTATTATGATAACATTGAAATTTAAAATTATAAAAATTGTTTAGTTTTCCTACCTTTAAATTTCAATTATACCAATATGACCGCTAGAAAGAAGAAACGAAAATTAAAAGTGCCTATCGTTAAAAGGCCAATAATCCATAACGAAGCTCCAGGAACGGTAACCTATACTGGTAGAAAAGAAAATATAACTACTAAGGTTGAAATAATAGATTATTCAAAAGATCATTATAATAGGGAAGATTCTGGCAACATTGAAGATGCTTTTGGTTTTGAAACTAGTCAACACATTACTTGGATAAATATTAATGGTCTCAACAACACCAAAGAAATCGAACGTTTAGGGGAGTATTATAATTTGCACCCATTAATTCAAGAAGATATTGTTACAACCAATCAACGTCCTAAAATGGATGAGTATGAGGAATATCTATTTATTGTTTTTAAAATGTTGCATTACTCAGATGAAGGTGAGTTTATCAATGAACACGTAAGCATGGTGGTGGGGAAAGATTATGTTACTACTTTTCAAGAGGCTGATGGCGATGTTTGGGATGGACTTCGAGATAGAATAGAAAATGCGAAAGGTCGCGTGCGTGGTAAAGGTGCCGATTACCTAATGTTTGCTCTACTGGACGCTGTAGTTGATAATTATTTCAGCGTAATAGAAACATTAAGTGCAAAAATAGAGTTTATTGAAGACCAACTATTTGAAGATAAAATTGAAGAAGATATTACACAAGATATTCAAGTATTGAAAAAAGAAATATTACGAATAAGAAGGGCTGTAGTACCGCTTCGAGAAGTAATTAATAGGCTTGAAAAAACAGATACAACATTAATTGAAGAACGTACTCAAAATTACATACGTGATTTGTACGACCATATTATTCAAGTTTCAGAAAGTGTAGACATTTATCGTGAAATGATTTGGGGTCTTATGGATATGTACATGACAACTATTAGTAATAAAATGAACGAAGTCATGAAGGTTTTAACCATTATGGCCTCGATATTTATTCCCTTAACATTTATGGCAGGAATTTATGGGATGAATTTTGAATACATCCCGGAACTCCATCTTAAATACGGTTATTTCTACCTTTGGGGTGCTATGATTATCGTATTTTTTGGTCTATTATGGTATTTTAAACGCAAGAAGTGGTTATAATTACTTAAGCCACCCTTTTTGTTTTGCCCCTTTGCTATAAAAGTATAAAAATATACAAACCGCAATAACAATCAACGGCATTACAATTGCTTGTGCCCCCATTACATCCATTACATCGGTTGCAAAAATCCAATAACCTTGTGCAATTAAAACAGCAAGTAATGAAAGACCAAATAACGGTACAGTAATCTTTTTACGCATAAGCATAGTGATACAGCCCAATAACCCAGCTATTGTTGCTATTCCAAATGCTACAGTATACCAAGATGGCAGGCCGGTAAATAATTCCATTTCTTCTTCAGAAACCCCTTCAGAAATTAACTCAGTCATAAAAGTTGAAGCTATAAATTGAAAAACGCCCATTATATTCCATAAAAGGGCTAGTACTGCTATAATCCAAAAAGCAGTATTGGGTTTGGTAGTGGTTGTCATAATTGTGTTTTTTTGGTTGTTAAAATTAAAAGTACAAAAATGTTTTTACATGATTTGTTCTGAAAAATGCATTTACAATTCTGAGTTTCTTATTAAAAACCTAATTGTAAACTTAACGTATAAGTTCATTAAAAAAATAGTACTTTTGTATTTTGAATCTTAGCTTAACAATTCTATGAGCCAAAAAGTGCTTTTAAACGCAACCGAAATCAACATTGCGCTTCATCGCTTGGCTTGCCAATTAATTGAAAATCACGACACCTTTTCAGATACTGTTTTAATAGGAATACAACCTCGAGGTGTATATCTAGCAGAACGCTTAAAAATCTTACTTGAAGATGAATATAAAATTAAAAATATTCAATTAGGGTATCTTGATATTACTTTTTATCGTGATGATTTCAGAAGAAGCGAAAAACCTCTTGAAGCCAATAAAACCAATATTAATTTTATTGTTGAAGACAAAAAAGTAGTTTTTATAGACGATGTACTTTATACAGGAAGAAGCATACGGTCTGCATTGACAGCAGTACAGTCTTTTGGTCGTCCTTTAGAAATTGAGCTTTTAACGCTTATAGATAGAAGGTTTAGCAGACATTTACCTATTCAACCAGATTATAGAGGCAGACAAGTTGATGCAATAAACAATGAAAAGGTTAAAGTATGCTGGAAAGAAAATGAAGGAGAAGATGTTGTATACTTGGTTAAAAATTAAATAATTGAATAAATTATGAGCGAATTAAGTGTAAATCACTTACTAGGAATAAAATACATTACCGAAGACGATATTCAATTAATCTTCGAAACGGCAGATCATTTTAAAGAAGTTATCAATAGGCCTATTAAAAAAGTTCCCTCGCTTAGAGATATTACCATTGCAAATTTATTTTTTGAAAACAGCACTAGAACAAGACTTTCATTTGAATTGGCTGAAAAAAGACTCTCTGCAGATGTCATAAACTTTTCTGCATCATCATCTTCAGTTAAAAAAGGAGAAACTCTCGTTGATACGGTAAACAATATTCTATCAATGAAAGTAGATATGGTAGTAATGAGACACCCCAATCCAGGAGCGGGTATTTTTCTTTCAAAAAATATAAAAGCAAGTATTGTAAATGCTGGTGATGGAGCTCATGAACATCCTACTCAAGCTTTATTAGATTGTTATTCAATACGAGAAAAACTAGGTGATGTAAGCGGAAAAAAAGTAGTTATTGTAGGTGATATTTTACACTCAAGAGTAGCGCTTAGCAACATATTTGCCCTACAAAAATTAGGAGCAGAAGTAAAAGTTTGTGGCCCCAAAACACTCATACCTAAACATATAGAAGCCTTAGATGTTAAGGTAGAAACCAATCTTCGTAAAGCTTTAGAATGGTGTGATGTTGCCAATATGTTGAGAGTGCAAAATGAACGAATGGATATTAGTTATTTTCCCACCACTCGTGAATACACACAGCAATTTGGCGTAAATAAAAAACTATTAGACAGCCTTAATAAAGAAATTGTCGTGATGCACCCAGGTCCTATTAATAGAGGTGTAGAAATTACAAGCGATGTAGCCGACAGTAAACAAGCTATTATATTAAATCAAGTGCAAAATGGAGTAGCGGTACGAATGGCTGTTCTATATTTATTAGCTTCAAAAATTCAGTAAGATGAAAATTATCAATCAAGAAAAATATGTAATACTGGCAGACGAGCAAGATGATATTTCAGACTTTGCTTCTTTTCTTGAGTATCAAATTCCGAAGAAATTTAAAGGCCAAAATGTAGTTGTAGACCTTTTAAAATACCAAAAATTAACTCTTCAAGAGTTGCTCAAGTTTTTAAATGTGTCAAATCTACACCGTAAAACAAAACATTCTTTTGTATTGGTTAATAGTGCAATTAATCCAGACGTTATCCCAATGGAAATGATTGTGGTACCTACCTTGCAAGAAGCTTCAGATATTGTTGATATGGAAGAAGTAGAACGCGATCTAGGTTTTTAAAGCTATTTTTTTCTGAAATCACAACTTAAAATTTAATTTATGAAATTGACCATACTTGGCTGTCATTCTGCTACACCACGCATTACTGCAAACCCTACAGCACAGGTTTTAGAAATTCAAGGTCATTTATTCTTGATTGATTGTGGAGAAGCTACACAGGTACAGTTAAGACGTTATAAAGTTAAGTTCTCTCGTATAAAACATATTTTTATATCACATTTACATGGTGATCATTTTTTTGGGTTAGTAGGGTTAATTTCTACATTCAGATTATTAGGAAGAGAAGCAGATTTGCACGTTTACGGACCAAAAGGTATAAAAGAAGCCATAACGCTTCAGCTTAAACTAGGAAAGTCTTGGACCAACTACTCATTGTTTTTTCACGAACTAGACAGCACAAAACCCACCCAAATTTTTGAAGATGATAAAGTTAAAATAACCACAATACCTTTAAATCATCGTGTTTACACCAATGGGTTTTTATTTCAAGAAAAAACAAAAGAACGAAAACTAGATTATAAAGCAGCCCAAAAAGCAAATATTCATCACACTTATTTTCAGAAATTAAAACAAGGTTTTGACGTTAAAAATGAAAGCGATGAACTTATAAAAAACAACACTGTTACTCTTGAACCCGAACCCTCTTTGTCCTACGCTTACTGTAGTGATACTGCTTATTTTCCAGAAATAATTCCGCAGATAAAAGATGCAACGGTATTGTATCATGAATCTACTTTTCTAGAATCACACCACCACTTGTGTGAACCCACCAAACATAGCACAGCCAAAGAAGCCGCTGTTATAGCTAAAAAAGCAAATGTAAACACCTTAATACTCGGGCACTATTCAGGTAGGTACGGAGATTTGTCACTTTTTAAAAAGGAAGCCGAAGAGGTTTTTTTTAATGTAAAACTTGCCGAAGACGGAAAAGTTTTTGAGTTTTAAAATTTAATAGATATTTAAAGTTTTCTATTTTAAAACCAACTGCAAAACTTGTAAATTGCAGTAAACAAGTGGTAATGGGTAAAAATTTACACACATATAGAAAATCGTACGAAAAAGATAATTTACTTCAATCCAATGTGGATGAAAACCCAATGCAACAATTTCAAAATTGGTTTTTTGAAGTAAAAGAGTCTGATGGAGTTGATGAAGTAAATGCAATGACACTTTCAACTCTTGGAGAGGATGGTTTTCCTCGAGGTAGAGTTGTTTTATTAAAAAAATATAACGAAAACGGGTTTTACTTTTACACCAATTATACTAGTGAAAAAGGAGTTTCTATAACAAATCATGATAAGGTTTGTTTGTCTTTTTTTTGGCCCAATATGGAGCGGCAAATCATTATAAAAGGTGTAGCTGAAAAAACTTCAGAAGAAGATTCAACAAATTATTTTCACTCCAGACCACGCGGAAGCCAATTAGGAGCACTCGTCTCAAACCAAAGTAGTCCTATTGAAAGCAGAGAAGCTTTGCAACAAAAGCTTGATGATTTAGAAAAAGAATATGAAGGCAAAGAAATTCCGAAACCTGAAAATTGGGGAGGTTTTTTGGTAAGACCCACAGAAATTGAATTTTGGCAAGGCAGACCTAATAGGCTTCACGATCGCATACAATATACTTTAGAAGGAGTTGATTGGAATATTAAACGTCTGCAACCATAACTAAAAATTATGAAAACACTTTATTTAGTTAGACACGCAAAATCTTCATGGAAATATGAAGTAGATGATCACATGAGACCTCTTAAAAAAAGAGGTCACAATGATGCTAAGTTAGTTTCAGAAAAAATCACATCTGAGGTTGAACAACCACAAAAAATTTTGAGTAGTGATGCCAATAGAGCTCGTACCACCGCAGAATATTTTAAAAAAGCTCTTAGCGTGACAGACGACAATTATGAACTTACTCACGATTTGTATGACTTTAGTGGTCAACAAGTAATGCACGTCATTAAAAACCTTGATAATTCATTAGACAGAGTGATGATTGTTGGTCATAACCATGCGTTTACCTCTACTGTAAATATGATGGGAAGCAAAAAAATTGAAAACTTACCTACCAGTGGTTTTGTGATGATTGAATTTGATGAAGATGATTGGAATAATGTATCAACCGGCGTTACCAAAAAAATGGTATTTCCCAGACATTTAAAAAAATGACCGAAAGAATAGACAATCTAGATACAACTAAAAATCAATACCGTAATCGTGAACTTAGTTGGCTTCAATTCAACGCTCGTGTTTTACAAGAAGCAGAAGATCCTTCTGTTCCGCTTATTGAGCGCCTTCGGTTTTTAGGTATTTTTTCAAATAATCTAGACGAATTTTTCAAAGTACGGTACGCTACAGTGCGAAGAATTGTTGAAGCTGGTAAAGGAGGTAGAAGCTTTTTAGGCGGAATTTCAGCTTCAGATTTATTAGAAGAAATTACTCAAATAGTAATTGAGCAGCAATCTCATAGTCTTCGCATACTTAAAAAAATACGTAAAGAGCTTCAGAAAGAAAATATCTTTATTATCAATGAAACTGAAGTAAGCAAAGCCCAAAGTGAGTTTATTTCAGATTATTTCTTACGCAAAGTAAGCCCGGCACTAGTAACAATAATGATTGGTGAGCTAGAAGAGTTTCCTATGCTTAAAGACAGTGCTGCTTATTTGGCTGTGCGTATGGTGATGAAAAAGGAGGATGACACCTTTCAATCTAGAAGTAATTTTGCATTGATTGAGATTCCTAAAGTTGTTGATAGGTTTGTAGTGCTTCCGCAAAAGGGAGATAAGCAATATATTATCATTTTGGATGATTTAATAAGGTATTGTCTTCATAATATCTTCAGCATATTTAAGTACGAAAGCATCTCGGCACATATGATTAAAATCACACGCGATGCAGAATTAGATATTGACAGTGATTTAAGCCGAAGTTTTATTGAAAAAATTTCAAAAAGTGTAAAAAACAGAAGTACAGGTGATCCGGTTCGTTTTGTTTATGATAAAAGTATCGATGCTGAAACACTTCAGTTTTTACTTCAAAAAATGGGTATTGATACAACAGATAGTATCATTCCTGGTGGTAGGTACCACAATAGACGAGACTATATGAAGTTTCCTAGCTTAGGAAGAAATGATTTACTCTATAAAAAAATAGAGCCTTTAGCCATCCCGGGGTTGAGTTTACAAGGTAGTTTACTTGATAAAATAGCGCACAAAGACTATTTGTTATATGCTCCTTATCAAAGTTTTTCATACGTTGTGAAGTTTTTACGCGAAGCAGCTCTAGATCCAAATGTAAAATCTATTAGAATTACAATATATAGATTGGCTCAAATCTCACATATTGCCAGTTCTTTAATAAATGCTGCCAAAAATGGTAAAAATGTGATTGTACAAATTGAATTGCAAGCACGTTTTGATGAAGAAGCCAATATACAATACGCAGAGCAAATGCAGAGTGAGGGCGTTAGGCTTATTTTTGGTGTTTCTGGGCTCAAAGTACATTGCAAAGCTTGTGTGATTGAAAGACTTGAAAACGAAAAAATTAAACGGTATGCTTTTATAAGTACTGGAAACTTTAATGAATCTACCGCCAGAATTTATACAGATTATACTTTGTTCACTTCTAACCAAAAAATAGGCAAAGAAATCAATAAGGTATTTGATTTTTTTGAAGTGAATTATAAAATTAAAAAGTACAATCATTTAATTGTTTCACCGCATTACACCCGAAATTCAATTTACAATTTAATTGAAAATGAAATTCAGAATAAGAAAAAAGGTAATTCTAGCGGTATTCGGTTAAAAATGAATAGCCTGTCAGACTTCAAAATGATTGATAAGCTTTATCAAGCAAGTAGAGCAGGCGTAAAAATTAAATTAATAATTCGTGGAATTTGCTGCTTAATGCCTGGTATAAAAGGAATGAGTGAAAATATTGAAGTTATAAGTATAGTAGATAAGTTTTTAGAACATCCTCGATTGTTTATATTTGATAATAACGGCCAACCAAAAATTTACATTTCATCTGCAGATTTTATGGGTCGTAATTTAGACAACCGCGTTGAAATATCATGCCCTATTTATGATGAAGAAATAAAAAAAGAACTAATTGATACGTTTGAAATATCTTGGAAAGACAATGTAAAAGCTCGAATAATTTCAGGAAAAGCATTAAATAGATACCGTAAAAATGATGAAGAGCCTTTCCGGTCACAATTCAAACTGTATGAATATTACAAACAAAAATTAGAAAAATAGTTTGCTAGATATAAGAAAATATGCCGCAATAGATATAGGCTCAAATGCCATACGATTATTAATTGCTTTAGTGATTCAACAAAAAGGGAAAGATCCTATTTTTAAAAAAAGATCGTTGGTGCGTGTACCTATACGTCTAGGAGCAGATGTATTTATTGAAGGTAAAATTTCAGAAGAAAATTACAAACGTATGCTTGACGCTATGAATGCGTTTAGCTTATTAATGGAAACTCACGAAGTAAGTCGTTTTAGAGCTTGTGCTACATCGGCAATGCGAGAAGCTCAAAATGGTACCGAAATAGCAAAAAGACTTAAAAAAGAAACTGGACTTAACATAAATATTATTGACGGTAATGATGAAGCCGCTATCATTGCAACAACAGATTTAAAAGAGCTGATTCAAACCGATAAAACATTTTTGTATGTAGATGTAGGAGGTGGTAGTACAGAATTTACGTTGTTTAGCGATGGTAAAACAAAAGCGTCGAGATCTTTTAAGTTAGGTACCGTTAGATTAATTAACAATATGACTAAAGAAACAATCTGGCAAGAGGTTGAAGACTGGATTGTGAAAGTAGTAAAACCTTATAAAAAGGTATCACTAATAGGTTCTGGCGGAAATATTAATCATATTTATAAAAACAGCGGAAAAAAAATAGGTAAGCCTTTGAGCTATTTTTACCTAGGTTCTTATTATGAAATGATTAAATCGTTGAGTTATGAGGAGCGTATTACCGAGCTAAGTATGAATCCCGATAGGGCAGATGTGATTATACCGGCCACTCGCATATACCTATCTGCTATGAAATGGAGTGGCGCCAAAAACATGTATGTTCCTAAAATAGGACTATCAGACGGGATCATAAAAAGTCTATACAATGAAAAAGTTGCCGCAGAACTTGAAGTAAACTAATTATAGCTTATCAAAAATTCTTGTAAACTTTTTGGGAAGTTTACTTTCTACAGAAATAATTTCATTACTAATAGGGTCTTTAAAAATTAATTTTGAAGCGTGTAAATACAACCCTTTTCCTGAGCTTATAACTTCCTTTTTACCATATTTTTTATCTCCTAAAATAGGTGAGTTAATTTGCGAAAGATGAATACGTAGTTGGTGTTTTCTACCGGTTTTAGGAAATAATGTAACAAGATTTAAATACTCAAACTTTTCTGAAACAACACTTTTAATAACCTTATATTCTGTGTAAGCTTTTTTTCCGTCAATGGGGTTTTGTATAGTGCCTTGTGATTTTAATGAACCGTATGTAATTGCAAAATACGTTTTTTGAATACTTCGGGTTTTAAACAGCTTGTTTAAAGCTATCATAGCAGAATAGGATTTTGCAACAAGTAGCAAACCACTAGTAGGAAAATCTAATCGATGTACTGGTTTTGGTCTATCTAGTGCATCAATTGCAGAACTTTTTTTAAGATTATGAGGAAGTGCATTTACAATAGTCTTTTTTTTATTACCGCTTACCAAAATACCAGGCGGTTTGTTGATAATTGCTAAATGGTCATTCTCAAAACAGATCTCTAAATCTAATGTAAGTATGGGTTTGTTCTCTTTACTTGTTGAAATAAGTGTAATAACCTCTCCGCCAAACAATAGAGTAGCCGTTTCAGCTCTGGTACCATTTACCGAAACGACACCTTTATCAATCGCTTTTTTCATTCCTTTTCTTGAAGGAATGGTTTTAAATATACCTCCTGCATAGTCTGAAAGACGAATAGGTATATTAAGTAAAGGAACTGTATGTTTTTCTTTTTTAATAGTGCGTTGATTAACCGTGCATGGTTTCTTCTTTGCCAAGATCCTTCATAATCTCAGCTTCAAAAGTGAGAAGGTTTTTCCACTTTTTATCTACTTCTTCTCGGTCTCCATATTTCCTTGCAAAGCCTAAAAACATAGTATAGTGATTTGCCTCACTTACCATTAAACTTCTGTAAAAATCAGCTAGTTCTTTATCGTTTAACTGCTCGCTTAATAATCGAAATCGCTCACAGCTTCTTGCTTCAATTAGTGCTGCGTATAATAACCTGTGAACCAAATTTGTAGTTCTGCTTCCTCCTTTTGGGAAAAATGTCATTAATTTATTTACATATTCATCTTTCCGGTCACGACCAAGCGTCCAGCCACGTTCAATTATTTTATCGTGTACTAATTTAAAATGGCTTATTTCTTCTTTAACCAAGGCTGTCATTTCTTGAACCAACTCTGTATATTCAGGATAAGTAACAATAAATGAAATAGCGGTTGACGCAGCCTTTTGCTCACAAAACGCGTGATCTGTTAATATTTCTTCTACGTTTTTTTCAACAATATTGACCCATCGAGGATCGGTAGGAAGTTGTAAGCCAAGCATAATTAATGAGTTTATTTATACGCTGCAAAAATACAAAATATCAAATGACTGTTCTAGATATCTAAATCAAACTCTTTGCGTAGTTTTTCTAAAGCCGGATTTTTTTCTCTTAGTTTATCAAACTTTTCGCGAGTAGTATAAGCATATTTTTTCTGAACAGTCTCGTTAACCAAAATATCGAGATCGATATCATAATTTTGAAGTTGGCTTCGTAAATAGCCCAATAACTCGTGTTTTTCGCGTTCTACTTCTACTTTTATAGTATCATTCGGAAATTCTAAGTGAATTGTGCTTCCATCGAGTCTTGGTACACCCATTGTAAGGTGCGACAGCAAATTAAATTTACCGTCTTTTTCTACTTTTTTTGCATACTGAGTCCACGCTGTACGCATTTCTTCTTCGGTAAAGCTTTCGGCAGGTAAATTTCTTTGATCAGGCTGGTTTGCGATTAATTCTTTTTGAAGTTCTTGCTTTTTCCGAATACTTTTTAACGATAAAGCTGAAACTTTTTTATTGTTTTTTTCTGAAAGAATTTTAGATCGTTCTTCAGCAATTTTATTTGTACTAGGAGTATCTTCAGTTACTGCAGTAGAAGGAGAGTTTTCTTCTGTTTTAGTAGTTGAAGGTATTTCATTCTTTTTAAGGGTAACGGGTTTTTCTTCAGAATTGTTTGCCTTTACAGGTTTTGAAATGTGTTCAGACTCATTATTTTCTTGTGAACCAGTTGTAGATGTTTCTTTTTCAGAAGCTTTAAAATGGGAGGGAGGTATTACGTATCGAGTTTTTGTTTTGCCGTTTAATCTAGGCTTTTTTTTTTCGTCAGTAGCTGTAAGAGAAGCCAATTGCATAAGGCACAGTTCAACCAGCAAACGTTGATTACGACTTGTTTTAAACTTTAAATCACAAGCATTAGCAATATCAATTGCTTCTAATAAAAAGTTGTGAGAGGTTTTTTGAGATTGTTCAAAATACATCGCTTTTACCTGCTCTCCAACTTCTAGTAACTCGATAGTTTGTTGATTTTTACAAACCATTAAATCCCTGAAATGTGAAGCAAGCCCCATGATAAAGTGGTGCCCATCAAACCCTTTTGATAAAATATCATTATATGCCAATAAAACTTCAGGAATGTCATTGTTAATTAACAAATCTGTAATCTGAAAGTAATAAGTATAATCGAGAACATTTAAGTTTTCTGTAACAGCTTGGCGTGTTAAAGTTTTTCCTGAAAAGCTTACCACACGATCAAATATTGAAAGTGCATCACGTAAAGCTCCATCTGCTTTTTGAGCTACAATATGCAGTGCGTCGTCTTCGGCATTGATACCTTCTTGTTTGGCAACATCTGCAAGATGATTTTTTATATCACGAACAGTAATTCTTCTGAAATCAAAAATTTGACAACGTGATAATATTGTAGGGATTATTTTATGTTTTTCGGTAGTTGCTAAAATAAAAATTGCGTGTTTAGGTGGTTCTTCAAGCGTTTTTAAAAAAGCGTTGAAAGCTGCTGAAGAAAGCATGTGTACCTCGTCAATGATATAGACTTTATAACTACCTACTTGCGGCGGTATACGTACTTGATCTATTAAATTACGTATGTCATCTACAGAATTATTTGAAGCAGCATCCAATTCAAAAATATTAAATGCAAAATCTTCATCTTCTTGTTCTGTTCCGTCTTGGTTAATTTTTTTTGCCAAAATTCTAGCGCAAGTAGTTTTTCCAACTCCTCGAGGACCAGTAAAGAGTAAAGCTTGCGCCAAATGGTCATTTTCAATAGCATTATTAAGCGTATTGGTAATAGCTTGTTGCCCAACTACATCTTTAAATTGTGTAGGGCGGTATTTACGGGCAGATACTATAAAATGTTCCATAGGCAAAACAAATATAACTATGTCCTGTTTTATTTTAAAAAAATTGGTGTTTCATTTTTACCGTATTTATTAACATTGGTTTACTTTTGCACTGCAGGCCACCTTATCGCTATATGTTCAGCTTGACTGAGCATTTGGAGGAAAGTCCGGACACCATAGGGAAGCATAGCGGCTAACAGCCGTCATCTCAATTATTGAGAGCGGACAAGTGCAACAGAAAGAATGTACAGGTAATGCTGTAGTGAAATCAGGTAAACTCTATGCGGTGAAATGCCACGTAAACCTGTGCTTGAGGGTACCCGCCCAATGCAGGAGGGTAGGCAGATAGAGCGTTTTGGTAACAAAACGTCCAGATAAATGATAAGGATTTCGATTATTCGGAATACAGAATCCGGCTTATAGGCCTGCTATTTTTTAATTTTTTGAGTGTAAAACTTCTTTTGCCCACAGTTTACATTCTTCTACACTGTAAAAAACATTGAAAGCTCTGTCATAAAACTTTTTTTCAAATAATGCATTTTGATACGAAGATTCATTATAACAAAGAACAGCCATTCCCATTAATTGATTGGTATAAGCATCTTTTTGTAAATAACTTGTTGGATTTACAGTGTAATCATTTTTTCGATTTGAAATATAAATAAAGGGCTTTCCTGTAAAGTATTTATCAAAGATTTTATAAAGCTGCTTTCGTTCTTCTACATCAAACAAAACGCCTTCGTGTATAGTTGAAATTACACAATTGTCGTGTATTTCAAGCGTACAGAAGTTTAACTCAATTAATACAGGCTCTGGGGACAACATAAAGCTATTTTACTGAAAAAAACTAAAAACAGATCCTCCGTACTTACGGCTCTCTTTAAAATGAGGAAAATTAGAAAGATCAGTGTGTTTTGAATGCTCAATAATAACCAATCCGTTTGGATTTATCAAGTTGTTTTGAAAGATTTTTCCTATAAAACTCTCAAATTCTTGATTATCAAATTTGTAAGGCGGATCTGCAAAGATAATATCAAATTTTGTTGTAATAGCAGAAAGGAATTTAAACACATCAGACTTTACAGTTTTTATTGAAAAATCAAGTTCTTGAGAAGTTTTCTGAATGTATTTTACACACGCATAATGGGCGTCAACTGCAGTGATATCTTGTGTTCCTCGTGAAGCAAACTCATAGCTTATATTTCCGGTTCCGGCGAAGAGATCAAGTAAGCTTATTTCTTCAAAAATATAATCATTTCGTAATATATTGAAGAGTGCTTCTTTAGCAAAATCTGTTGTAGGCCTTACAGGAAGGTTTCTTGGCGCAATTAATCTTCTTCCTTTATGTGTTCCTGATATAATACGCATTACAAACTACTTTTTAAAACAAAATGGTTATGATTACTTATATTTTTGCCAAGGTTTATGTTTGATTTTATTTCAGAAATAAAAGAAACATTCCTTATGTATTTGTAAGCAATATCATAAAGCTCATCTTCTTTTGATATTGCTCCCAAAAGGAAAACGGCTGTGCTTTCTGGATTAAGAGTTAATTGTTCCATACAGAATAAGATGTAGTAGATAAAATCTTCTGGTGTTTTGTATGAAAATGTATTACACAAAGTTAGATTTCCATTTTGAATAGCTAGACAATCAAAAGTATTACTTTGTACGTGTATATATAGCTTTTCTTCTTTTGAAAATTTTTCTGAAGTTACAAGCGTATTGATAAGTACGGTGCTTGTATGATAATACTTAAATGAGCCGTATTTTTCAAAGAAGTAGTTGTTTACGTTGATAAATGGAACGTAAACGATAACCATATCTAGACTTTGTATTGTATCAAATGAAATATAATCGTTAGCAAGAATTTTTGAGTTAAACTTTAAATAATCACTTGCTTTGTTTTCATCAAATAGGGCAGTGGGTACAGTTGTGTAAAGATTGGTTGCATACAGCAAAACTACTTCGTCATAACTATAAGTTGCTAACTCCTGTTTCTTTTCAATTACTTGTTGTATTGTTTCTAGAGTTTCTTCTGGAGTAAGGGAAGAGTCAAATTTTTTTTCAAAAAAAAACAAAACTTCCTTGTCATCACAAGATGTGACTAAAAAAGAAAGTCCGGTCAAAGAAATTTGAACGGACAGTCTTTTAGATTTATTAGCTATGTTGTTATAACTTTTTGCCAGAGTCATAAGATTTTCCCCAATTACCATTGGTGTCAATTTCATCCATAGATCCTACTTGTACTTTTGCACCACGTACACCATCTACAGTATTGGCTTGTTTTTCTTGATAAATTAAGTCTTCATCCATTCCTTGAAGAACAACTTCTTTTGGCACACTTGCTTGGAAAACCGAGTAAACACTTCCGTTTTTAGTGATTGTTCCTGCTTCTAAGTCAAATTGGGCATCAACTCCTTTAATTGGAACATTCATCATTTCTTTATAGCGATCTGTTGATCCGTAAAGAGAATCTTTAACCGGTGTAAAGCTTAATGTATCAATTAAAGTTTCAGTAATAAAGTATCCTTCGTCAATTCCGTAAGCTTTGTTTTTTTCAACATCTGCATAAACTGAATCGCGTCTTTGTGTAATTGCAAACTGTGCTGTATCTAGAAAACGTACTAAACTATCAAAGCTACCTGTAAAACCACCTACAATTTCTTGATAAGCTAGCTCAGCATCTCTAATATCTTTTAAATTATTAATTACTTTTTGGTAACGAACTTCTTTTTCTTTGTTAAAGTTATAAGGTCCACTTATGGATGAATAAAGTTTGTATCCTAAAAAGATAATAACAATCCAAAGAATTATCTGTATTACAAGTCTCATTGTACGATAGTTTTGTTAACGTTTAATATTTAGTAAAGGTCTCTCGCAAATCTACAATTTTTTTTTGTTCGTAAAACTATAATATAAAAAAATCATCACTATTGTTAAAACTCTTATGTTTGCAAATAGACTATGGATACATCTAGATTTTACACTCTTTTAAAGCACGATTTTCCACATCAAACAACTACAAAACAAGACATTGCCTTACAGTTATTGGCTCGTTTTGCAGTTGAAAAAAATGATGATCAGCTTTTTTTGCTGAAAGGTTACGCAGGTACCGGAAAAACTACTATTGTTGGTACTTTGGTTAAAAATCTGTGGAAATTAAAAAAATCCTCTGTCTTGTTAGCACCTACCGGTCGTGCTGCAAAGGTAATTAGTAACTATTCAAAAAAAGAAGCATTTACCATCCATAAAAAAATCTATTATCCTAAAGCTGAAAAAGGAGGTGGTGTATCTTTTAGATTGCAACCCAATAAAAGCCGAAATGTTATTTTTATTGTAGATGAAGCATCTATGATACCAGATATAAATCAAGATGCAAAACTCTTTGAAAATGGTTCTCTACTAGATGATTTAATGCAATACGTGTACAGCGGTCATAATTGCAAACTCTTATTAATTGGTGATACCGCTCAATTACCACCCGTAAAGTTAACATTAAGTCCTGCGCTTGATAAGAAAACACTAGAGCTTCAATATAATAAAGATGTAATTGAACTAGAACTTGATGAAGTAGTAAGGCAACAAAAAGACAGTGGCATATTAATGAATGCCACTCGTTTAAGAGAACGCCTAGACGATGGTTTTTTTGAAGACTTTAAATTTTCCCAAGCACCATACCCAGAAGTTATAAGACCGCAAGATGGTCAAGAATTAATGGATGCCATTAATGATAGTTATAGCACTTTAGGCAATGAAGATACTGTAATAATTGTACGTTCTAATAAACGGGCAAACTTGTATAATCAAAATATTAGAAACCGTATCTTATTTCAAGATGCTGAATTGGCAGCTGGTGATTATCTAATGGTTGTAAAAAACAACTATCATTGGGTAAAGCCTAATAGTGAAGCTGGATTTATTGCCAATGGTGACATTATAGAAGTTTTAGAAATTTTCAGCTTTAAAGATTTATATGGTTTTCGTTTTGCTGAAGTTCTTATAAAAATGGTTGATTACCCAAAAATGAAACCAATAGAAACTGTCTTATTACTAGACACCCTTACTTCTGAAACGCCTTCATTATCTTATGAAGACTCCAATACCTTATACCAAGAAGTACGTAAAGATTATGCTTCAGAAAAATCAAATTATAAAAAGTTTTTGGCTGTAAAAAACAACAAATATTTCAATGCCCTACAGGTTAAGTTTTCATACGCAATTACCTGCCATAAATCTCAAGGGGGACAGTGGAATACAGTTTTTGTAGAACAACCCTATTTACCCAACGGTATCGATAAAGAATATTTACGTTGGCTTTATACAGCCATCACACGTGCTACAGAAAAATTGTATTTAATAGGGTTTAAGAACGAGTTTTTTGAAGAAGAGAATTTCTAAAACATATCGCAAAAAATGTATAATTCCATTACATTTGAACTTCTTATAAAACAATAATACCTTGAAAGTAATAGCAATGATACCTGCGCGCTATGGCGCATCACGATTTCCCGGAAAACTTATGCAAGATTTGGGAGGAAAACCGGTGATTGTTCGCACCTATGAAGCTGCCAAACAAACCAACCTCTTTGATGAAGTATATGTAATCACCGATAGCGATATTATTTTTACTGAAATTGAAAATAATGGCGGTAAAGCAATTATGAGTAAAAAGAAACATGAGAGCGGAAGTGATCGTATAGCCGAGGCAGTAGAAAATATGGATGTTGACATTGTGGTTAATGTACAAGGAGACGAACCCTTTACCAGTAAAAAGGGGCTTAAGCAAGTACTAGATGTTTTTAATGGCGATGATGCAGATGTAATTGATTTGGCATCTTTAATGACTGAAATTGATGACTGGAAAGAAATAAGTGATCCAAATTGTGTAAAAGTATTAGTTGATAAAGATAATTTTGCTCTTTATTTTTCAAGATCGCCAATACCGTATCCAAGAGATAAAAATGCAGATGTTCAATATTACAAACACAAAGGTATTTATGCTTTCAGAAAAGAGGCGTTGATGGATTTTTACAAATTACCAATGCGTCCTTTAGAAAGCGTAGAAAAAATAGAGTGCTTACGATATCTAGAATATGGAAAAAAAATAAAAATGGCAGTATCAAATACTCAAGGTGTTGAGATAGACACTCCCGAAGATTTAGTTGAAGCAAATAAAATGCTACAAGAAAAAGATAAAACTAGCATAAATAATAAGTTTAGAAACTTTCCAATGGTTCCCAAAGTTGTTTTTGGTGCGGGAAGTTTTAATCAGTTATCTGAAATACTTTCAGCAAAACGTCAAAAAAACAGTCCTTTTATCTTTTTAGTTGATGATGTCTTTAAAAATGATGCTTCTTTGATTGACCGTATTAAATTACGATTTAATGACAAGCTCATATTTATTTCGGCAGAGGAGGAGCCTAAAACATCTCAAGTAGATAAACTTGTAAAAGAAATTACTTCAGAATTTACAAAAAAACCTTCAGGAATAATTGGCATAGGTGGTGGTACAACAATGGATATTGCAAAAGCTGTCTCCATTATGCTTACCAATCCCGGAAGCGCTGCAGATTATCAAGGGTGGGATTTGGTAAATAAAAAAGCTATTTATCACGTAGGTATTCCTACAATATCAGGCACAGGAGCAGAAGTTTCTAGAACAACCGTTCTATCTGGCCCGGTTAGAAAATTAGGGATTAATAGTGATTTTACTCCTTTTGATCAAGTAGTATTAGACCCAGAACTTACCAAAGGTGTTCCAAAAAATCAATGGTTTTATACCGGAATGGATTGTTTTATCCATTGTGTTGAATCTTTAAATGGAACGTTTTTAAATGCTTTTAGCCAAAGTTATGGCGAAAAGGCCTATGATTTGTGTAAAGAAATATTTTTGGACAATACCATTTCAGATGAAGAAAGTAGAGCCAAACTCATGATGGCATCTTGGCACGGAGGCATGAGTATTGCTTATTCTCAGGTAGGTGTAGCTCATGCTATGAGTTATGGACTTTCTTACGTTCTTGGCACAAAACATGGCATTGGTAATTGTATTGTTTTTAATCAGCTTGAAGAGTATTACCCTACTGATGTAGCCTTATTTAAAGAAATGGTTACAAAACATACTATTGAAATACCTCAAAATGTGTGTAGCAATCTTACTGAAGACCAACTTAACAAAATGATTGACATAGCTTTAAGTCTTGAGCCGCTTTGGGAAAATGCTTTAGGAAAAGACTGGAAAGAAATAATGACACGCCAAAAATTACAGTCATTGTATTTAAAAATGTAATATTAAATTTTGAAAATAATTAATGCATGGGAATAACCAGATTTATTTTTTTCAAAATATTAGGGTGGAGCATTCAAGGCAAATTTGATCCTTCTATAAAAAAATCTGTTGTCATTGTAGTACCTCATACCAGTTGGCATGATTTTTACATAGGCGTATTTGCAAGACGCATATCAAAAACACAAATTAATTTTATTGCTAAAAAGGAATTATTCAAACCACCTTTTGGGTGGTATTTTAGATGGATGGGCGGAGCACCATTAGACAGAACTCCCGGACAAAAAAAAGTAATTTCCATAGCAAAAGTGTTTGATGCTCACGATGAATTTAGACTAGCACTAGCCCCCGAAGGAACAAGAAAAAAAGTAGACACATGGAAAACCGGATTCTACTACATTGCAAAAACAGCCAATGTACCCGTAATTCCTGTTGCTTTTGATTATAAAACTAAAACTGTTTTTATAAACAAAGCATATTATCTTACCAATGATGTGGTAAAAGATATTAAAAACCTAGAGCTTTATTACACAAATATATCTGGAAGAGTTAAATAAAACTTATAATTAATAATTCGTTGTTAAAGTTTGGTTAACTGCGGCTTTACAGCTTGAATACTGATGATATTAAGTTATATATTAGTCAAAAATTTAATTATGAAACATTTAAAATATTTATTTCTAGGAGTATTAATAATGGGACTTTATTCATGTTCAGATGATGATCCGGTTATTAGTGATGATGATAATGATACACCACAAACTGTATTAGCTAGATTATTTGTAACAAGCAATACAAGTGATATTATAACCGAATTAGATTTTGTAGCAGGAACGGGTATTGTACCTAAAAACTTTACAACAGGATCTAATGATAATGAAGGAATTTTTTATGACAAAGAAAATGACTTTTTGGTTCAAGCCTCAAGAAGTCAGTCGGTATTAAATTCTTATTCCAATATAGAAAGTACCGAAGGCGGGAGCACACTTAATTTACAGTTTTCAAGTAATCCGGTTTTAGAAAGCCCAAGAGATCTGGCCGTGAATAATGAATTTTACGTAGTATCTGACAACGCAAACGATAATGGTAGATTTTTTGTTTTTACTAAAGATGATACATCTTTTACTTTACGCAATACCATTACTGTAAATTTTCCTGTATGGGGAATTGAGTTTATAGGTGATGATCTCTACGTAGTTGTTGATAAATCGAGTGACATAGCTGTTTTTAATAACTTTCTAAGTGCTACCTCAGATAACACATTAGAACCTAACAAAAGAATTACTATTGAAGGAATTAATAGAACTCATGGTATAGCATACGATGACGGTACATTAGTATTAACTGACATTGGTGATGCTGAAAATGATTCAGATGGTGGTTTTCAAGTAATTTCCAATTTTCAATCAAAATTTGACATTGTTGAAAACGGTGGCACGTTAGGATTAATTGGTGATCAAGTAAGAGTATCTGGTTCTTTTACAAAATTAGGAAACCCAATTTCAGTTGAGTATGATAAAGAGACGCGTTCAATTTTTATTGCTGAAAGAGCAAATGAAGGCGGAAAAATATTAATTTTTGACACTATTGAAGCGGGTGGAAACCTAACTCCTTCTTTTGAAATAAACCTAGAAGGTGCATCTTCATTACATTTTGTAGATAACGATTAACAGTTTACTAATTGAAATTAAAAAGCCGCTAAGTGATTAGCGGCTTTTTTATATAGTGAATGTTTCTTAAAGTTAATCTTCAGAAGAAACTTCTTCCATAGTATGATATACATTTTGCACATCATCATCTTCTTCAATTTTTTCTAATAGTTTTTCAACATCTGCTGTTTCTTCTTCAGAAAGTGATTTTGTAACTTGTGGAATACGCTCAAAACCTGATGATAATATTTCGATATTGTTAGCCTCTAAGTAAGACTGAATTGCTCCAAAACTTTCAAAAGGTGCGTATATCATAACACCGTCTTCATCTTCAAATATTTCTTCTACACCGTGGTCTATTAACTCAAGTTCTAGCTCTTCCAGATCCATTCCTTCTCCATTAATTCGAAAATTACAAGTATGATCAAACATAAATGCAACAGAGCCAGATGTACCTAAATTACCATCACATTTATTAAAGTACGACCTTATATTTGCTACAGTACGGGTATTATTATCGGTTGCTGTTTCAATTAAAATTGCGATTCCGTGAGGAGCATACCCTTCAAATAAAACTTCTTTGTAATCGCCCTGACTTTTATCACTGGCACGTTTAATAGCGCGCTCAATGTTGTCTTTTGGCATATTAACTGCCTTTGCGTTTTGTATAACTGCACGTAGCTTTGAATTGGCATCTGGATCGGGTCCGCCTTCTTTTACAGCCATAACAATATCTTTACCAATACGTGTAAAGGCTTTGGACATAGCTGCCCAACGTTTCATTTTTCGTGCTTTTCTAAATTCAAAGGCTCTTCCCATAGTTTTAAAATTTGGACTACAAAAATAGAAATTTGCCTGAATAGAAAAACTTTTTTTTCATATTGGCAAAAGCTGTGTTTTTAGCCTAAAATAGTATCAATTTCCTTTGCTAGCTCAAAGTCTTTATCGGTAACACCGCCTGCATCGTGTGTCGATAATGAAATGTTTACTGTATTGTATACATTATGCCAGTCTGGATGATGCTGTAATTTTTCTGCTTCAAAAGCAATACGCGTCATAGCCGAAAAGGCTTCTTTAAAATCTTCAAATTCAAAAGCAGTGTGTATGGCATTATCATCATATTCCCAACCTTCAAAATTGGCTAGTTTTTGTTGAATTTCTTCTTCATTATAAGGTTTCATATCTCAATTTTTAAATGTTATAATCTCTTCGTTAAGTGTACAAGCGTTGATTACTTCAGAAACTGTTATTTGTAATGTTTCAGGTAATGTATTGTCTCTTGGTAAAATTGCTCTGTATAAGTCATTATTACTACTATACACTTTCTTAAAGATAGGCATTTTGCGCCCAATTTTTGCAGCAATTTCAGTAAAAAGGTCATCATGATGAATCACATCATTACTTGTTAAATGATAAATTCCTGTATGGTTTTTATTAATAATATAATGTACTTGTTGTGCAATTTTATCTTCTGTTGTTACACTTACTATATGTTTTGGGTACACTTCAAAAGCAGCGTTGTGCTTCATAGATTGTCTTAGCTGAACTATAGTGGGTGAATTAACACCGAGAACAATTGGTAGTCTCAAAATAGTTGTTTGAGAAGGTATTTGTTCTTGTAAAATTTTTTCTGCTGAAATTTTAAACCTTCCGAAGCTATTTTCAGGAATAGGCTTATCATATTCATATGCAGGAAACTGGCGTTGGCCACTAAATACTTCGGCAGATGATAAATATAAAATTGTACTGTCTGGAAATTGTTCTGCATACAAACAAATGTCACGGAGCATTTTTAATTGATCAATGTAATTTCCAGCAATAGCAACTATTATATAGCGAGGCATAGTTGCTTCTAGTATTGGTTTTATTGAGTCTTCTTCTACACAAAATCGATAAAATACTTGATTGTTTTTATATGCAGTTTTTTGGTTACAATAGGTACCAAAGACGTCAAAGTAGGAGAGAAGGTCTTTATAAATTGCATTACCTATAAAGCCACTTGCCCCCAGAATAAGAACCCTGTTATGTATAGTTTTGGTACTCAAAATAAATGATGATTAAAAAATGGAGCGCTTAGTTTGTGTAGTAAAAAGTTCTAAGGCTTGCATTCCAAGGTAAGAATTTCCTTTTTCATTTAAACCAGGAGCCCAGCAAGTAATAGTAAACTCATTTGGTAACAAAGCAGCAATACCACCACCTACGCCACTTTTACCGGGAAGACCAACTTCAAAGGCAAATTCGCCTGCTTCGTCATAAAAACCGCAAGTAAGCATTATAGCATTTATTCTTTTTACTTGATTAAGCGTAAGGTGTGCAGTGTTCCTCATACATTTTCCTCTATTTGCAAAGAGATAAAAAGCATTTGACAACTGTTCACAAGTCATTTCAATTGAGCATTGATGAAAATAAAAATCTAAAACATCATCAACTTCATTTTCCAAGTTATCAAATGACTTTAAAAGATTGGCTGCAGCATAATTATTAAAACCGGTTTCAGCTTCGCTGGAAGCTACTTTTTCATTATAATCAATCGTTTGGTCATTTGTAAGATCGCGTACGTATTGAAGAAAATCTTCTTTTGGGTTATCTAAGTGTGACAGTAAAATATCTGCAATTACGATAGCTCCGGAATTTATTAAAGGATTTCGAGGGATTCCTTTTTCTAGTTCCAAAAGCGACATATGATTAAAAGGATTTCCTGAAGGTTCAACATCAACGCGCTCAAAAATCTTATTTCCCACAAGCGGAACTGCTCTAGAAAGTGTCAATACTTTTGAAATACTCTGAATTGAAAAGGGTTTATCCCAATCTCCAGAACCATATTTTTCACCGTTAACCATATTTAAATACATTCCAAAATTATCTTCGTGAACCGTTGATAGTTCTGGAATGTAAGAAGCTACTTCACCCTTAACAGCAGAGTGCTTTAAGCTATTGGTTATAGTATCTAATATGGCTTGGTAATCTATCATATTATCCTTTGTAAAAAGGTGGTTTTACAACCGTAGCCGGAACAGCTTTTTTTCTAATTTGAATAAAAACTTCATTACCTATTTTACTATATTCCTTACCTACATAACCTAGTCCTATTCCTTTGTTTAGAGATGGTGACATGGTTCCGCTAGTTACGTGCCCTATTTTTATTCCTTCTGCATCAACAATATCATATCCTTGACGTGGAATACCACGTTCGGTAAGCTCAAATCCTATAAGTTTTCTGGTTACACCTTCTTCTTTTTGTTTTTTAAGCGCTTCAGAATTTATAAAGTCGTGATTAAATTTTGTTATCCATCCCAAACCGGCTTCAATAGGAGATGTAGTATCGTCAATATCATTTCCGTAAAGGCAAAAGCCCATTTCTAAACGAAGCGTGTCTCGTGCAGCTAGTCCTATTGGTTTAATACCAAAATCTGCTCCTGCTTCCAATACTTTTTTCCAGATTTTCTCAACTTCGGTGTTTTTACAGTAAATTTCAAATCCGCCACTTCCTGTATATCCTGTAGCACTAATGATTACATATTCTACTCCTGCAAAGTCTGAAACCTTAAAGTTATAAAATTTAATAGCACTTAAATCTTCTGAAGTTAAACTTTGCATAGCTTCAACGGCTTTTGGCCCTTGAATAGCAAGAAGAGAATAGTCTTCAGAAACATTTTGTAAATCTGCTTCCATAGTATTATGAGAAGTAATCCAGTCCCAATCTTTTTGAATGTTTGAGGCGTTTACAACCAACAACCATTTTTCGGCGTTAAAACGGTAAATAATTAAATCATCTACAATCCCGCCTTTATCATTTGGTAAGCATGTGTACTGCGCTTGACCGTCTACAATTTTTGAAGCATCATTGGTTGTGATTTTTTGAATTAATTCTAAAGCATTAGGACCAATAACCAAAAATTCACCCATGTGAGAGACATCAAAAACGCCCAAATTTTTCCGAACATTTTCATGTTCAATAGTTACGCCTTCATATGAAACAGGCATATTGTATCCTGCAAACGGAACCATTTTGGCTCCTAATTGCTCGTGAATGTGGGAAAGTGCAGTGTTTTTCATTTGTAAATAAACTTTTGCGCAAATGTATTACAATCTAGACAAGGTAACGAACTATTTACTTGATTGTTTTTAACAGTAATAGATAAATGGTTTTTCAATCGTTTCTTTATGGTACTTTTTTTACAATAGTTATCTTTACGTACTACTTCAAAAAAAAATATTATCGTGAAACTATTTTCTGCAGCACAATTAAGCGAAGCTGATAAAGTAACAACCCAAAAACATAACATTTCCTCATTAGATTTAATGGAACACGCAGGAACGCAAGTATTTAATTGGTTGCACCAGCGCTTGCAAGGTGCAAAAGTACCCATTCATATTTTCTGCGGAATAGGTAATAATGGCGGTGATGGTCTTGTAGTTGGGCGTTTATTGATTGAACAAGGTTATACAGTAAAAATTTATATCGCAAATTTTACTGATAAACGGTCAAAGTGTTTTTTAATCAATTATGGTCGAATAAAAAAAATTACAAATGACTGGCCTTTATTAATGACTTCTGAAGACGATTTTCCTGAAATCAAAAAAGAAGACATTATAATTGATGCATTATTTGGCATTGGGCTTAATCGTCCGCCAGAAGGATGGTTAAAACCACTTATTCAACATATAAACACTAGTAATGCATTTACATTATCAATAGATATACCTAGTGGTTTATATGCAAATAAAGCTCTTGAAGATGCTAAAGCTGTAGTACGTGCCAATCACACCTTAACTTTTCAAGCCCCTAAACTTTCTTTTTTCTTACCCGAAACAGGAAAGTTTGTACCTTTCTTTGATATAATCGATATTGGTCTAGATCCAGAATATTTATACAAAACCGAACCGCTTGCTCAATTAATAGGAAAACAACAGGCACAACAATTTTATAAACCAAGACAGGCTTTTGACCATAAAGGAACATATGGACACGCACTTATTATAGGAGGAAGTTACGGCAAAATAGGAGCACCTATTTTATCTGCTAAAGGTGCATTTAGAGCCGGTGGAGGTTTGGTCTCAGTTTACATACCCAAGTGTGGTTATTCAATTGTGCAAACAGCTCTTCCTGAAGCTATGACTATTTCAGATCAAGAAAATGAACATATAAGCAACATACAGTTTGATATAAAACCTTCTGCCATAGGTATAGGAATGGGAATTGGTACCAAACAGGAAACAGTTTCTACACTAGAAAATCTTTTTAAAACTGCAAAAACGCCAATGGTAATTGATGCAGATGCATTGAATTGCATTTCTGAACATGAACATTTATTAAATGTGATCCCAAAACACGCTATATTAACGCCACATCCCGGAGAATTAAAAAGGTTAATAGGCGAGTGGACCGATGATTATGATAAACTTGAAAAAGCAAAACAATTTTCACAAAAGTATGATATTGTTCTATTAATTAAAGGCGCACATACGATAGTTGTTTTCGGAAACAAACTTTACATAAATACCACTGGAAACCCTGGAATGGCAACAGCTGGTAGTGGAGATGTGTTAACGGGTATTTTAACCGGTTTACTTTCTCAAGGGTATGATCCCTTACTAGCATCTGTATTTGGTGTGTTTTTACACGGTCAAGCTGGAGGTATAGCCTCTCAAACAATGGGATATGAAGCGGTAATGGCAAGTGATATACTAGAAAATCTAGGTAAAGCTTATATGAGCCTCTTTGAAACTCCTGAAAAAGAAACAAATAACAATAAAAAGAAATCTTAATTGTTCAAAAATTTAAAAGCTTCAATAAATTAGTATTTTTGCAGCAAACAACCATTCCTCATGAACGAAACACATTATATAAGCAGCGAACTACTTGATTTACAGACAATACAACAAATAATAAACTCAAATAAAAAGCTTGAACTTTCTGATGAAGCTTTGTTAAATATCAAAAAATCTAAAGAATACCTAAATAAAAAAATGGAGAATAATAAAACTCCTATTTATGGTATTAACACTGGTTTTGGTTCTTTATGTAATGTAGAAATTTCTTCAGAAAACTTATCAAAACTTCAAGAAAACTTGGTAATGTCACACGCTTGTGGAACAGGTGAATACGTTCCCAAAGCTATAATCAAACTTATGTTATTATTAAAAATTCAATCATTAAGTTATGGTTATAGCGGAGTGCAATTACAAACTGTAGAACGATTGATTTGGTTTTACAATGAAGATATTTTACCGGTAATTTACACCCAAGGTAGCTTAGGAGCTTCTGGTGATTTGGCACCTTTGGCACATTTAGCACTACCACTTATTGGAAAAGGGGAGGTGTATTATGAGAATGGTCGTATTTCTTCAAAAGATTTACTTGAAAAATTTGACGTAGAACCAATCACCCTCGAAGCAAAAGAAGGATTGGCTCTATTGAACGGAACTCAATTTATGAGTGCTTACGGTATTCATATTTTATTAAAAAGTTATAAATTATGCTACTTAGCAGATTTAATTGGCGCACTTTCTATCGATGCTTTTGATTGTAATATGAGCCCTTTTGATCCTAATGTTCATTTGGTAAGACCTCACGGCGGACAAATTAAAACTGCCGAACACATTAGAGAATTTTTGGAAGGAAGTGAAATTGGAGCTAATGAAAAGAAAAATGTACAAGACCCATATTCTTTTAGATGCATTCCTCAAGTTCACGGAGCAACAAAAGATACCTTAAAGTTTGTACACAAGACGTTTAAGACCGAAATAAATTCGGTTACTGATAATCCTAATATTTTTGTTTCAGAAGATAAAATCATTTCTGGAGGTAATTTTCACGGACAACCGTTAGCATTAGCACTAGATTATTTAAGCATTGCTTTTTCTGAATTAGGTAATATAAGTGAACGAAGAACCTATCAATTGGTTTCAGGATTAAGAGGTTTGCCAGACTTTTTGGTGAACAACCCAGGATTAAACAGCGGATTTATGATACCGCAGTATACTGCTGCTAGTATTGTGAGCCAGAATAAGCAATTAGCCACACCGGCATCTGTAGACTCTATAGTTTCATCAAATGGTCAAGAAGATCACGTAAGTATGGGAGCCAATGCAGCAACTAAGGCGTTACGGATTATTGATAATATTGAAACTATATTGGCTATTGAACTCTTGAATGCATCACAAGCAATTGAATTTAGAAGGCCTAAGAAAACTTCAGAATTGCTAGAATCATTTTTAGCTTCTTTCAGAAATACGGCATCATTTGTTGAAGAGGATAGAGTATTGGCAAATGATATTCACGCATCTGTAGCGTTTATTCAAAGTTTTACAATTGACGAGGAGTTACTTTTTTCTAATTAAACTGTTGTATTTTCTACAATAGTATTAACCCAATCTATCGCTTCATCGAGAGAATGAAATTGCTCAAAAGGTTTTTTTAGGAATATCTTTTCAAAATCTGCTACAACATTGCTGTTTTGACTACCAGATACAACGGCAAAAGCAACTAGATTTTCAATTTTTGAAGTTTCAAAGTAAACTCTTGGATCTACAGAGTAGGAGTTTATTCTATGTGTTATGTAACCAAAATTTTGATTTCTATAATACTTAGTAGAAATATTCAATAATATATCGTTGTACTCTGGTTTTACTGTAATGCCTTCATCCATTACAAAAACCAAATACGTTTTATAGATACGTACAGTACCGAAATGATAAGTAATTTCAGTAATCATAAATAGATTCAATATCTTAAATATACAAAAAAAGACTGGGTTTGTAATTTTTTTACAAACCCAGCTGTTAATTAAAGCCTTTTACAACTACGATTCGGTTGTTTTTTTAGGTTTTTTAATCTTTATGGTAAGCTCTTCGGTTTTAGAGTCGAGATCCATAGTTATACTATCGCCTTCTTGAAGATTTGAATTAATAATCTCTTCGGCTAAAGCATCTTCGATATATTTTTGAATAGCTCTTTTTAATGGTCTTGCACCATATTCTTTATCAAAACCTTTATCGGCTATGTAGTCTTTTGCTTTGTCTGTTAGCGTCAAATTGTAACCAATATCTTTGATGCGTACAAATAGCTTTTCAAGCTCAATATCAATAATTTTATGAATATCTTCTCTTTCTAGAGCATTAAATACCATAACATCATCTACACGGTTTAAAAATTCTGGTGCAAATGCTTTTTTAAGAGCATTTTGAATAATACTCTTTGCGTGAGCATCTGCTTGACTTTCTTTTGCTGAAGTTCCAAAACCAACTCCTTGACCAAAATCTTTTAACTTACGCGCACCAATATTTGATGTCATAATGATGATGGTATTTCTGAAATCAATTTTACGGCCTAAACTATCAGTTAAATAACCGTCATCTAGTACTTGCAAGAGCATATTAAACACATCTGGATGTGCTTTTTCAATTTCATCTAAAAGAACTACTGCATACGGTTTACGTCTAATTTTCTCTGTTAATTGACCTCCTTCTTCATACCCAACGTATCCAGGAGGAGCACCGATAAGGCGTGATACAGCAAATTTTTCCATATATTCACTCATATCAATACGAACGAGTGCATTTTCTGAATCAAATAATTCTCTAGCTAAAACTTTTGCTAATTGTGTTTTACCTACACCGGTTTGCCCTAAGAAAATAAATGAACCAATTGGTTTATTAGGATCTTTTAATCCGGCTCTATTACGTTGAATTGCTTTTACAACTTTCCCAACGGCTTCATCTTGACCAATAACTTTACCTTTAATTCGTTCGGGTAGTGCAGCGAGTTTATTGCTTTCAGTCTGCGCGATACGACTTACAGGAATACCGGTCATCATAGAAACTACTTCGGCTACATTTTCTTCATCAACCGTTTCTTTATGAAGTTTGGATTCATTTTCCCAAATTTCTTGTTCGGTAGCTAATTCTTTTTCAAGATTTTTTTCATCATCTCGTAGTTTTGCAGCTTCTTCATATTTCTGTTTTTTAACTACAGAATTTTTAAGCTCACGTACTTCTTCAAGTTTGGCTTCAATCTTCAGAATTTTTTCCGGAACATTAATATTAGTAATATGAACACGAGAACCAGCTTCGTCTAATGCATCAATTGCTTTATCCGGAAGAAAACGCTCTGTCATATACCTGTTGGTAAGTTTTACACAAGCTTCAAGCGCAGCATCTGTATAATCAACATTGTGGTGCGACTCGTATTTATCCTTAATATTTTGAAGAATTTCTAATGTTTCATCAATACTCGTAGGCTCAACAATAACTTTTTGAAAACGTCTTTCTAGCGCTCCATCTTTTTCAATATGTTGACGGTATTCATCTAAGGTGGTAGCACCTATACATTGAATTTCACCACGAGCCAAAGCCGGTTTAAACATATTTGAAGCATCTAATGAACCTGTTGCGCCTCCAGCACCAACAATGGTGTGAATCTCATCAATAAAAAGAATGATGTCGTCATTTTTTTCTAATTCATTCATGACCGCTTTCATGCGTTCTTCAAACTGTCCTCGGTATTTTGTTCCGGCTACAAGACTTGCTAAATCTAAAGTTACCACACGTTTATCATACAAAATACGAGAAACTTTACGCTGAATAATACGCAGTGCTAAGCCTTCAGCAATAGCGCTTTTACCAACACCAGGTTCGCCAATTAATAGTGGGTTATTCTTTTTACGTCTACTTAAAATTTGTGAAACCCGCTGTATTTCATTTTCACGACCTACAACCGGGTCGAGTTTATTTTCTTCGGCCATAGCCGTCAAGTCTCTACCAAAATTATCTAAAACCGGCGTTTTTGATTTTTTATTGGCCTTTGAGCCGCCACCGGTAAAGAGATTTTCTTTGCCACCATCTGCTGCAGAAGCGTCATCATCACTAGGGAAAGATTCTGCACTTGGGCTGTCTATAAAATCTTCATCGTTTGCCATCATAAGCTTAAATTGATCTTTAACTCCATCATAATCTACTTTCATTTTTAACAATAGCTTTGTTGTTGGGTCATTTTCATTACGAAGAATGCACAATAACAAATGAGCCGTGTTTATAGACGAGCTTTGAAACAGCTTTGCTTCTAAAAAAGTCGTTTTTAAAGCGCGTTCAGCTTGACGGGTTAAGTGTAAATTCTTTTTATCGTTTGTGTTACTTTCAGTATTTGGGTTTGCCGGACTTAAAATTTCAACCTTTCTTCTTAAATGGTTTAAATCTATATCCAAAGCGCTCAATATAGAAACAGCTTTACCATTGCCATCACGTAATAGACCCAACATTAAATGCTCTGTGCCTATAAAATCATGACCCAATCGTAATGCTTCTTCTTTACTGTAAGCAATCACATCTTTTACTCTAGGGGAAAAATTATCATCCATAAATCTAAATTCCTTATACTTCTAAAAATACTAAATTACCCTTATTACGACAAATATTATACCTTATTTAAGAGTATGGTAGTAAAAGGACAAAAAAACTTACTAAAATCAAAGTTTACATGGGTATAGTTATTAACTATTTGATAGACTAAATATGTTAATAAATTAGTGAATAATAGCCTTCAAAACACTTCTAAAAAGCCTGAAAATAGTGTATATTGCTCGTTAAGATTAAAAGTAAAATTAAACTATATATTTTATGGCTGAAGGTGAAAAATTAATTCCCATAAACATTGAAGATGAAATGAAATCGGCCTACATTGATTATTCAATGTCGGTCATTGTGTCACGTGCGTTACCTGACGTGCGAGATGGGATGAAGCCCGTTCATAGAAGGGTTTTATTTGGAATGCACGAATTAGGAGTAAGATCAAACTCTTCTCATAAAAAATCTGCAAGAATTGTTGGTGAGGTACTAGGTAAGTACCACCCACACGGTGACACTTCTGTTTACGATGCAATGGTACGTATGGCACAAGAATGGAGCCTTCGCTATATGCTTGTTGACGGTCAAGGTAACTTTGGGTCTATTGATGGTGATAGTCCGGCTGCAATGCGTTATACCGAAGCACGTATGCGGAAAATTTCTGAAGATATGCTAGCCGACATAGATAAAGAAACTGTGGATCATCAATTAAATTTTGATGACACACTAGAAGAGCCTACTGTATTACCAACACGTGTTCCAGGATTACTTATTAATGGAGCCTCTGGTATTGCTGTAGGTATGGCTACAAATATGCCTCCACATAATTTAACCGAAGTAGTAAACGGAACCATAGCATACATTAATAATAATGACATTGAGGTTGATGAACTCATGGAGCACGTAAAAGCACCAGATTTTCCAACAGGTGGTATTATTTACGGCTATGAAGGAGTTAGAGAAGCATTTCATACCGGTCGTGGTCGAGTTGTAATGAGAGGTAAAGCTTCTTTTGAAGAAGTTAATGGTAGGGAATGTATTATAGTTACTGAAATTCCATACCAAGTGAATAAGGCAGATATGATTAAAAAAACTGCCGATCTTGTGAATGAGAAGAAAATTGAAGGTATTTCAAACATACGAGATGAGTCTGACCGTAAAGGAATGCGCATTGTTTATATTTTAAAAAGAGATGCCATACCAAATATTGTTTTAAACATGCTGTATAAGTATACAGCGCTTCAGTCTAGTTTTAGTGTTAACAATATTGCACTTGTAAAAGGAAGACCAGAATTACTTAATTTAAAAGACTTAATCCATTACTTCGTAGAACACCGTCACGAAGTAGTTGTAAGACGTACAGAATATTTACTTCGGAAGGCAGAAGAACGCGCTCATATTTTAGAGGGATTGATAATTGCTTCAGATAATATTGACGAAGTAATCAGATTAATACGAGCATCATCAAATGCTGAAGAAGCTCGCCAAAAGTTAATAGACACGTTTGAGTTAACCGAGATTCAAGCTAAAGCTATCGTAGAAATGCGTCTTCGTCAATTAACAGGACTAGAGCAAGATAAACTTCGCTCAGAGTATGATGAATTGATGGAAACTATTAAAGATTATAAAGATATCCTTGCAAATAAAGAACGCAGAATGGATATCATTAAAGAAGAACTTGAAGAAATTCGTGATAAATATGGAGATGAACGTCGTTCTACAATAGAGTATGCAGGAGGCGATGTAAGTATCACAGATTTAATTCCTGATGAGCAAGTAGTAATAACCATTTCTCATGCAGGATACATAAAGAGAACCTCTTTAACCGAATACAAACGCCAAAATAGAGGAGGAGTAGGGTCAAAAGCTTCATCTACACGTAATGAAGATTTCCTTGAAGATCTTTTTGTAGGCACTAATCACCAATATATGTTATTCTTTACTCAAAAAGGAAAATGTTATTGGATGCGAGTATTTGAAATTCCAGAAGGAAGTCGCCAATCAAAAGGGCGTGCAATCCAAAACCTAATTAATATTGAGCCCGACGATAAGATAAAAGCTTTTATCTGTACTCAAGACTTAAAAGATGAAGAGTATATCAATAGTCATTATGTCATAATGGCAACCAGAAAGGGTCAAGTTAAGAAAACGTCACTTGAACAATACTCAAGACCAAGATCAAATGGTATTAATGCCATAACAATTAAAGAAGGTGATGAACTTATTGAAGCAAAATTAACGACAGGCGATAGCCATGTAATGTTAGCTGTTCAATCTGGTAAAGCAATTCGCTTTGAAGAAGAAAAGACCAGACCTATGGGACGTAATGCTTCAGGAGTGCGTGGTATTCGTTTAGGTAGTGATGATGATGAAGTAGTAGGAATGGTAGCCATCAATGATGACGAATCAAACATATTGGTGGTTTCTGAAAAAGGCTACGGAAAACGATCAAACCTTGACGATTATAGAATCACCAACAGAGGAGGAAAAGGTGTAAAAACCATTAATATTACAGAAAAAACAGGTAAATTAGTGGCAATCAAGAATGTAACAGATAACGATGGTCTTATGATTATCAATAAATCTGGTATCGCTATTCGTATGGCAGTTGAAGATTTACGTGTTATGGGCCGTGCAACACAAGGCGTTAGATTAATAAAAGTAAGAGATGACGATGCTATCGCGGCAGTTGCAAAAGTTAAAAATGAAGATGAAGACATGGATGATGAAAATTTGACTGCTGAAGATGCTTCAGAAACAAAAAATGAGTCTGGCACTACTCTTGATACTAATGATGAACAAACCGAAAACAACGAATAAAAATTAAAAAACAATGAAAAAACAAATTTTATTAGCAGGATTTTTAACCATCACTGCAATAGCATTTGGTCAAAAAAGAGAAGTTAGAAAAGCAGAAAGAGCTGTTGAGTCTAACGATTACACAGAAGCTATTTCATATTTAAAAGAAGCTGAAGCAAGTTTGGCCAGTGCAGATGAAGACGTAAAATTACAATACCACCTGGTAAAAGCTGAAGCTTACACAGGAAGTGCTGGTGACAACTTTGATAAAATGAAAATGGCTTCAGACGCATTTCAAAAAGCTATGGAAATGGGCGCTGCAGATGAATATGGAAAAAGAGTTGCCGCAGTTCAGCAAAATTTAAGAGCTGCATTAGTAAATAGCGCAATTAAAGATCAAAACTCAAATAAGTTTGAAGTAGCAGCAGATAAACTTTACAATAGTTATTTAGTTAGCAAAAAAGATACATCAGATTTGTATTATGCAGCCGGAAATGCTATTAACGCAAAAAACTACGATAAAGCATTAATGTATTTTCAGAAACTTCTAGATTTAGACTATACAGGAGTAGGTAAAGAATATGTAGCTACCAATAAAGAAACAGGAGAGGTAAAAACTTTTGGTGCAAAATCTGAAAGAGATCTTATGGTAAAATCTGGTGAATTTATCAAGCCTGAAGTAAAAATGACCGAGTCTAAAAAAGGTGATATTCTTAGAAATGTAACTTTAATTTATATTGAGAATGGGGAAGAAGATAAAGCAGCCAAAGTTATGGCAGAAGCTAGAAAAGAAAACCCAGATGACCTTTCTTTAATGCAAGCTGAAGCAAACTTAGCTTACAAAATGGGTGATATGAAAAGCTACAACTCGTTAATGGAGAATATAGCTAAATCAAACCCAAACAACCCAGATGTATTTTTCAACTTAGGAGTAACCAATGCTGAAATTGGAGAAACAGAAAAAGCGATTAAGTACTATAAAAGAGCAATTGAGTTAAAGCCAGACTATACAAATGCTTTAATCAATCTTTCTGTAGCGATGCTAGCTCAAGAGAAAGATATCATCGAAAAAATGAACAACTTAGGAACTTCTAGAGAAGACAATAAAACCTATGAAAAGTTAAAGGAACAAAGACAACAAATGTATAGAGATGTTCTTCCTTATCTAGAGAAAGCTGAAGAATTACGTCCAGACGGAATAGAGATTGTAAGAACCCTGATGGATATTTATAGCCAATTAGGAGAAGATGCAAAATTCAAGCAAAAGAAAGCTAGATTAGCTGAACTGGAAGGGAAGTAAATTAACCTTCTAACTGTATAAAAAAAGCGCTTAATTAAATTAAGCGCTTTTTTTATATAACTCTTTTGATAACCCTAAGCTTGTGAGTGTGGTTTCGCACTTCATAATTAAAAATACCCGTATGATCAAGTCTATCAATACGTACCTTTCCGTGGGCGTGGATTATGTGATTATCTTCCATAATAATACCTACGTGTGTAATCAATCCTTCAGCATTATCAAAAAAGGCTAAATCGCCCGGCTCACTTTCTTCAATAAAACTAAGTGCTTCACCTTGTGTTGCTTGTTGACTAGCATCACGCAATAACTTATAGCCATTAAGTTTATAAACCATCTGTGTAAAGCCGCTACAATCAATACCAAAAGGAGTTTTACCACCCCATAAATATGGACTGTTTAAATACAAAACAGAAGTATTTATAATATTGTGTTTTTTAAGTTTTTCTGAAATAAAATTACCTTCAAACTGATGCTTTAAAAAGTTACAAGCATGTACTTGACAACCTAAAAATACAGAAAGAAGTTGGCCCTTTTCAGTGGTAATAATGTCTACCAAATCTGAAACAAACTTAGGTTTTACCTTTTTTAAGGATGTATAATCTTCTTCTGAAATAAACAAAAACTGTTTATTATCAACCCATCCTTCATAACTATCAAATAGTAAGCGTATTCGGCTCCATTTTTTACGGTGCTCCAACACTTTGAAGAGTTCACCATATAGCACCTGAGATACAAGCTCACTACTATCTGATGCTTCAGCACGAAGAGGAACAACACTTAAATTACATAAGCCGTATTTCATAGTATTTACCTAACCGAAAGCTATTAATTATTAATTTCTTTCGATTACCATTGCGCTAGCACCGCCACCACCATTACATATAGCTGCAGCACCTACTTTTGCATCATTTTGCTTAAGTACGTTTAATAAAGTTATAAGTATACGTACACCGCTACACCCAAGTGGGTGCCCTAATGAAACTGCTCCTCCGTTAACATTTACATTTGAAGAGTCAAGATCTAAAATTTTCATATTTGCCAATCCTACTACAGAAAAAGCCTCATTAAATTCAAAATAATCAACTTGATCTTTTGTTATACCAGCTTTGTCTAAAGCTTTTGGTAATGCTTTTGCCGGAGCTGTTGTAAACCATTTTGGTTCTTGAGCGGCGTCTGCATAACTTTTTATAGTTGCAAGAGGAGTTAAGCCTAACTCTTTTGCTTTATCGGCACTCATAAGTACTACTGCACCGGCACCATCATTTATTGTAGATGCGTTTGCAGCTGTAACAGTACCGTCTTTACTAAATGCAGGACGTAACGAGGTTATTTTTTCCATCTTTACGTTTTTAAACTCTTCATCTTGAGTAACCATAATAGGTTCACCGCGTCTTTGTGGTACTTCAACAGGAACTACTTCATCATCAAACTTTCCTTCTTCCCAAGCTCTTGCTGAACGTTTATAAGACTCAATAGCAAAGTTATCTTGATCTTCTCTAGAAAAATTATATTCAGTAGCACATAAATCTGCACAAACACCCATAGCATTTTGATCATAGGCATCAACAAGACCATCTTTTTGCATACCATCTGTTAAGGTTGCAGGACCAAATTTTTTACCATTACGCATATGAACGTAATGCGGGATATTACTCATACTTTCCATACCACCGGCAACAATTACCTCTGCATCACCAAGAGCAATTGACTGCGCAGCTTGCATAACAGCCTTCATCCCAGAGGCACAAACCTTATTTACTGTTGTACAAGGTACCGTATCTGGAATACCGGCACCCAAAGCAGCTTGACGAGCTGGAGCTTGACCTACACCTGCTTGTACTACATTTCCCATAAAAACTTCTTGAACCGTAGAAGGGTCCAGTTTTATTTTGTCCAAAGCGCCTTTAATGGCAGTAGAACCTAATTGAGTTGCAGAAATTGATGATAAACTTCCTAAAAAACTTCCAATTGGGGTTCGTGCTGCTGCTACTATTACAACTTCTTTATTCATGCTACTATTATTTTTGTTTATTTGTTATATTTTGCCTTACATAGCGTTGCTATCAAGGTTTGCGAATTTACGGATTTTATACTGAAATATCAATCTTTAAATGTCTTGCTTTTGGGATTAATCAACGGTTATTTATACCTTTACTTATCGAAAAATACCTATGAATAATTTTTTTGCGTTATTTTCCAAAAATCAATCCCTTATCTATAAAGGGTTTTTATTTATTCTTTCTACAGTTTTAGTTATATACCTTTTACCCAAAGGAGGACAGTTTAAATATAACTTTCAAAAAGGAAAACCTTGGCAGTATGAAAATTTATACGCCCCTTTCAGCTTTACAATAAAAAAAGATGCTGAAACGCTAGAAGAAGAAAAAGAAACTATACGTGAAAATGCTACACCTTATTTTGAGTATAATTCAGATATTGTAACAGAAAGTCAGAGTAACTACACAGAGCTGTTTAACGATGCCTTTGTAGATAGCTTATATAATGTTTCAAAACGGTCTGTAAAAAATATAGGGCTTACTATTTTAAATGATCTTTATTCAAACGGTGTCATAGATGAAGTGTATCCTTATGAAAAAGATCAACTTATCTATTTAAAAAAAGGGAATGAAGTTGAACAAGTAGCTTATTCTCATTTTTATAGAAAAGAAAATATAAAAAATAAAATATCTGAAGCACTTCCTAATACAGATTCTGTTGCAGTAAAAGCGCTGCTTCAAAAAACACTTGAACGCGCGTTACTTGCCAATGTTTCACTTAACTCAAAACTTACTGAAGCTTCCATAAAATCTGAAATTGAAGCCATAAACCCTAATAGAGGAGTTGTTGAAAAAGGCGGTAGAATTATTGCCAAAGGAGAAGTTGTAGAAGGAGATACGTATCAAATTTTGAATTCTTTAAAAGCAGAATACCAATCTCAAGTTTGGAGTAAATCAAATTATTATTGGTTAATCGCCGGGTACATTATAATAGTTTCTCTCGTATTTTTAATGCTATTTTTATTTCTGAAAAAATACCGTTCTGAAATATTCAATAACAATACAAAAGTAACTTTCATATTTTTCAATGTTATATTAATGGTTTTGCTTACAACCATTGTGGTTAAGCTAGATGCAAAATATGTATATGTAGTTCCTCTTTGTATTTTACCGCTAATATTAAAAGCATTTTTTGACCCAAGATTGGGGTTGTTTGTCCATGTACTCACCTTATTACTTTTAGGTTTTGTAGTACCCAATAGTTTTGAATATTTATTCCTTCAAATCATTGCCGGTATTGTTACCATTTTAACTGTTTCAGAATTATACCGACGCGCAAATTTATTTATCTCGGTAGGCCAAATTACGTTGGTTTATATAATAGGCTATTTTGCTTTTTTTATCTTGCAGGAAGGAAATGTACAGCTCATTATTTGGGAAAACTTTGGATATTTCATTTTGTGTGGTCTTGCAACACTTTTTGCACATCCTTTAATTTATTTGTATGAAAAAATGTTTGGCCTTGTCTCAGATGTTTCACTTCTAGAACTAAGTGATACAAATACAAAGCTATTAAAAGAATTATCAAACAAAGCTCCCGGAACTTTTCACCACTCATTAAACGTAGCAAATTTAGGAGAAGCAGCAGCAAATGAAATTGGTGCAAACTCAATGCTAGTTAGGGTAGGAGCGTTATATCATGATATCGGAAAAATGAAAAACCCAACATATTTTACCGAAAATCAAGTAAATTCAGTCAATGCTCACCAAGAATTAGACCCTAAGGAAAGTGCCAATATCATAATTGACCACGTTATTAACGGAATTGAAATAGCTCGTAAAAACAATTTACCCGATAGAGTAATTGATTTCATTAGAACACATCATGGAACTAGCCTTGTGTACTATTTTTACATGAAAGAAAAAGAGCAAGATGATGATGTAGATAAAGAAGATTTTAGATACCCAGGACCTATTCCGTTTTCAAAAGAAACTGCAATATTAATGATGGCAGATAGTGTTGAAGCTGCAAGTAAAAGCCTTAAAGAGCCAACTTCATCAAAAATTGATTCGTTTGTTGAAAAAATTATAGACGGTCAAATGGCACAAGGACAGTTTTTAAATGCAAACATCACTTTTAAAGAAATACAAACTATAAAAAAAGTGTTGAAGAAAAAGCTTAACAACATTTATCATCTGCGTGTAGAATATCCAGAATAGAAAATACCACAAACAAAAAATCCCCACTTAAAAAAAGTGAGGATTCAAAGTGATCACGCCAGGATTCGAACCTGGGACCGTCTGCTTAGAAGGCAGATGCTCTATCCAGCTGAGCTACGTGACCCAATCAATATGTCATTAAACTAAAAAACCGAACATTTTCATGTCCGGTCTTTTTTGTCGGGGTGGCAGGATTCGAACCTGCGACCTCCTGCTCCCAAAGCAGGCGCGATAACCGGGCTACGCTACACCCCGTAAACAGTTAAAAAACAACTGTTCTTTAATTCCAAATCAATTTTGGTAGGAGTTTAAAGAGGGTAATGAAAACTCCATTGCGGAGAGACGGGGATTCGAACCCCGGCAACGTTTACACGTTGACAGATTAGCAATCTGCTCCATTACCACTCTGGCACCTCTCCAGTATGTTAAGAACGTTCATTTCTTAAATGCGGATGCAAATGTAGGTTATCATTCCGTTTTTCGCAAACATATTTGAACCTTTTTTGCAATTACTTTTTAATTTATTGTAAGCGACGGTATTACAAACTAAAAAAATTACCCTTAAACCTTTGAACAAACTAATATTACTTTTTTTGAGGGCTGAATTGTTGTAAAAAAGAGATAGGTATCACCACCGTCTTTAATTTTAAACTTTTTTCGAATGCTAGAAACAGATTCAGGAAAATTTCTTGTTGTAATGTTTGCTTTTGTAATGGCTTCTTTTTTAATATTTTTTTTTGAATAAGGTAAGATGTCATTTATTAAAAAACGTCGTCCAGGAAACGCTCTCAGCGACTCACTAGTGTATAAATGCGTATTTTCATGAAGCTTTTTTACTTTAAAACTTTCTGAAACATTAAAAAATGCTCCACTTTTCATTATAGCTGCATTGGGTTCGTATAAAAAGCGTTTAGGACTATCATAAAATACTTCTGCTTGTTCTCTATATATAAAGCTAAATGTTTCTTCTGTATTCTCTTTTGTAAAATTTTTAGTGATTACAGTAAGATCATTAGAATAGTCTGGCTTAATCATCCATAATAATTCTTTTACTTCGTTGTTAATTGCTACAATGTGAAGCTGAAAAACGTGATCAAGCTCTTTTAACCCCACAGAAATATCAAGCATAGGTGCTGTTTTAATAATCAACAGCTTACAATTTTTTACTAATTGAGGCAGGTGTTTTGGGATATTTGGTTCGCAGTCATTGAGAAAGAAAACTTTCCCTTTGGTATCGTGTCTGCGTGAAGGATCTACGTAAATCGTGTCATACATTTCATTTAAAACACCCAAAATACCATCTTCATTTTTACAAGTGATATTGTTTGCGTTTAATTGTTTAAAGTTATGTTCAGCAATTTTTGAAAGCACAGCATTTGTTTCAAAATGTGTAATGTGATTTGCTTGTTTTGAAAAGTAATAACTATCAACTCCAAAACCTCCTGTTAAATCGGCTAGACGATTTCCTTGTATTAAAGTTGCTTTGTATGCTGCTGTTGTTTCAGAAGAGGTTTGCTCAATATTTAGCTTTTTGGGGTAAAAAATAGCGTCTGTTTGGTACCAAGTAGGTAGTTTTTTTTCAGCTTTTCTACGGCTTTCAATTTGTTGAATAAGCTCTTGGACAGTAACAGAATTAAACGGACTTCCTGAAAAAGCAAGTTGAGAAATGTCTTCAGAAAAAGTTTTTATAAACTCCTGAATTTTAAAACTTAATATTTCTTTATTAAAAGTGATACTACAAATTTTTTGTCAAGTGTTTAACGATCTTATATTCTGAAAGGAACTCTTTTGAAACCACTTTTATAGCCGTGTAGGTAGGTACTGCGAGAATCATTCCGGCAACACCAAAAAGATAACCACCTATGAGAATAACAATAAAAATTTCAAGCGGATGAGAGCGTACGCTTTTACCAAAAATAACTGGTTGTGTAATTAAATTATCAAATAATTGCGCAATAGAATATCCGCCAAGTGTATACAATAACAACGGAAGTAATTCTGAAGAAAAATCGGCTCCTAAGTTATTTGAAAGTACTACCAACATCATTAAAACTCCGGCAATGATAGGCCCTAAATAAGGCACTATATTTAAAAAAGCACAAATTAAAGCGATTGCTACAGCATTGTTCACATCTAGAAATAATAACAAGACAGAGTAGAATAAGGTTAATATCATAACCTGTAATAATAACCCTAAAAAATAGCGAGAAAGCAATTCTTTAATCTTGTTTAATACCCGCAAAAACCGTTTTTCACGTCCTTTATCTGCAAAAACAGTTACCATATTGGGTATTAACTTTTCGTCCCTTAAGAGAAAAAATGAAATAAATAAAACAGCAAATAATCCTACTAAAAAGTTACCTATGTTTCCAAAGAAGATATCAATAAAACTTGGAATGATTTCTAAATTAAAATTTTGAACATATTCAGTTCGTTTAATTCCTTCAACAATGTCAATTTGTTGTACACCTAGATAATCTGCTGCTTGAATGCTTAATTCATTCAAGTCACTTTTTACCAGATCAAAATCTATATTTGATATACGTTTACTTTGTTCAATTATAATAGGTGTAAAAACGCGTAATAAGACCGAAACAGTAAGAATTACCAATAAAAGAGTTAACACGGAAGCTACGCCGTTACCCATTTTTAAATAGTTTCTGAAAAATAATAAAACAGGTCTGCTAATTAATGATATCACAGCTGCAATACCTACATACAGTATCAAAGCTTGTATTTGAAAGAAAAACCACAATAATATTAATATACCGGCAATAACAGCCAGTGCTCGTAAAATACCTACAGAAATAGATTTAGCTTTCTCGTTCACAAAGTAAATATAGCATAATAGTGCAACACTAATTTAAAAGTTTTGTTAAGGTGAAAAGAGCAATCCCGGCTGCTTGTACAACATTAATGCTGCTATTGGTGCCAAACATCCTAATATGAGTGCTTTCATCAACGTTCTTTAAAACAGTTTCAGATATACCGTGTTGTTCATGTCCTATAATTAATGCAAGTTTTTCTTGAGCATCAAGGGTAAGTTTTTCTAGCGGAATGCTAGTTTCGGTAAGTTCTAAAGCTATAATTTTATAATCGTGTTTTTGTAATTCTTTTATTTCTGAAAGGATTGATTCAGACAAACGAAATGGTACTTTTTCAACTGTATGTCGAGCGGTTTTGCGTAAACGGGAAGAAGAAAAATTAATAGATGCGTTGCAAAAAATAAGCTCTGATACACCAAAAGCTTCACTTATCCTGAACAAACCACCTATGTTTGCAGGACTTTGTACACCATCACAAATAATTTTTATAGGAAATTTTTTAGACTGAAAGCTAGTGGTTTGATGTGTTAATTGTTTGGTCACTTATTTCTTCTTGAAATTTTGATTTTATTAAAATCACTTGCATTTTTATAAGCATCAAAATAGATCCAAATAGGAATAGTAAATGTCAAAACAGCTATAAACCCTAATTTAAAAACTACAAGGGTTAAAACAATTCCGATAGATAAAGCAATCAATCCTATAAATCTACTAGGCTCAGCATGAAGTCTATTTATATGTTTTTTTTCAAAAATTCCGCAAGAGTCACAGTTTTTACCAATATAATCACCAACTTGAGATTGTAACTCAAACCTATCTTTTACTTTATAATTTAAGCGGTTTTTCTTTTTACAAGAGCCACAATAATAACTTAATAGCATATTTTTAAATTAATGTTCAAAAACATATTTGATAATATTGGCTCCCATTTTTAAAGCTTTAAGTCTTACTTCTGGTGGGTCATTGTGTATTTCTTGATTTTCCCATCCGTCACCCAAATCACTTTCTATAGTGTATAGCAATACTAGTCTGCCTTCATGTTCAATCCCAAAGGCTTGTGGGCGCTTACTGTCATGCTCATGTATTTTAGGTAATCCTTCAGAAAAGGTAAACTGTGAATTAAAAATTGAATGGTTTGCGGGAAGTTCTTTTAATTCTTTATTCGGAAAAATTTTTACAAGTTCTTTCCGCAGGTATTGGTCCATTCCATAGTTATCATCAATATGCAAAAATCCGCCACTTAACAAATAACTACGTAGATTTTCAGCTTCTTCAGCAGTAAAAAAAACATTTCCGTGCCCCGTCATATGGATAAAAGGATAATCAAAAATATCAATACTTCCAGGACTTACTGTTTGTATTTTTTCTGAAATAGCAGTATTAATTTGTTGATTACAAAATGAAGCTAGATTGGGTAAAGAAGTAGGATTGCTGTACCAATCACCGCCACCACCGTATTTTAAAACAGCTATCTGTTGTGCTTGAACACTAGTTAATGTAAATAGGAAAATGAGTAGTAGCAATCGCATAAAAACAAATTTACAAATTAAACTTGTATCCTTATAAACCTCTTTTAGTATTGGTTTATAAACGATACACTGTGTGTTGCCACAATTGCAGCGGTTTCAGTTCTTAATCGGGTATCGCCCAAGGTAACCGGTATAAAATTATTGTTCTTTGCAAGTTCAATTTCTTCTGAAGAAAAATCACCTTCTGGACCAATTAACACAAGTACTGATTGTTTGTTTTGAATCATTCCTTTAAAAGATTTTTTATCGGTCTCTTCACAATGAGCAATACACAACAGGTTTTCACTATGCTTTTGTTTGATAAAGTCTTTACTAGATACTGCGGTGTTTAACTTAGGCAGATATGCTTTTAAAGACTGTTTCATGGCGCTTTGTAATATCTTTTCGAAACGCTCAGGTTTAATAGTTTTTCGTTCGCTGTGTTCACAAATGATAGGAGTTATTTCTGTAATTCCTATTTCGGTGGCTTTTTCTAAAAATGTTTCAAACCGGTCATTAGATTTGGTAGGAGCTACGGCAAGATGCAAATGATAGGGTAGTGGCTGCTGTTTAGTAGTTTCTGTTATTGTTGCAATGCATTTTTTTGGTGATACCATTGTTAATTCGGCTTTAAAAAAAACGCCTTTGCCATTAGTAATATCAAGTATGTCTCCCTCTTTTTTACGTAAAACTTTCCCTATATGCCGACTTTCCTCTTTATCAAAAAATATTTCTTTTGATGTTTCTGAACTGTTTGGATGATAAAAAAGTTGCATAGATTATAATTTCATTCTAGCTTGAGCTAGCACATCGTTTTTGGCAAACAATTGTTGTTTATATTTAAGCTCACCAACTATAGCAATCATGGCTGCATTATCGGTGCAATATTCAAATTTTGGAATGTGTGTTTTCCAGCCATATTTACCTTGGGCTTCTTGCAAAGCATTACGTATTCCGCTATTTGCTGAAACACCGCCTCCAATTGCAATTTCTTTAATACCTGTTTGTTTAACAGCGTTTTTTAACTTATCCATTAAATAATCAACAATAGTAAACTGTAAACTAGCACAAACGTCTTCAATATTTTCTGAAATAAAATTAGGATTATTGGCTACCTCTTTCTCTACAAAATACAGTACTGCAGTTTTTAACCCACTAAAACTAAAATCTAATGGTTTTACTTTTGGTTTGGTAAACTTAAACGCTTTCGGGTTTCCTTTTTGAGCATATTTATCTATTAAAGGCCCGCCTGGATAGGGTAGTCCTAAAATTTTAGCAGATTTATCAAAGGCTTCACCAACAGCATCATCAATTGTTTGACCTATAACTTCCATTTCAAAATAATCTGTCACTTTTACAATTTGGGTGTGACCACCACTAATTGTTAATGCCAAAAATGGAAAAGAGGGTGCAGTTTGACCTTCTGCCTTTATAAAATGAGCCAAAATATGTGCTTGCATGTGATTAACATCAATCAAAGGAACACCTAATCCCATTGCCAAAGACTTTGAAAATGAGGTGCCTACCAACAAAGAACCCATAAGTCCCGGACCCCTTGTAAAAGCTATGGCACTTAGTTGTTTTTTATCGATATTTGCTTTGCGTAATGCTTGGTGTACTACGGGCACAATATTTTGTTGATGAGCACGAGAGGCAAGCTCTGGAACTACACCACCATATTCTTCGTGTATTTGTTGTGTAGCAACAACATTAGACAGTACCTCACCGTTGTTAATCACAGCGGCAGCGGTATCATCACACGAAGATTCAATACCGAGTATGTAGCAATTTTTTGTAGTCAAATTAGGCATATTTATTGCTGCCAAAATTAAAACAATAAAAGCGTATCAAAAAACTTCGTAAAATAATACTTCGCACCTTTGCAGCAATTGTTCTGCTTCTTGTGCTACTTATCATTATTTTATCGATTCCTTCGGTACAAACTTACGTTGCCAAAAAAGTAACCACAAACCTTAATGATACGTACGGCACTAACATCAATATTAAGCGACTAGGCCTCAACTGGAAAGGAGAGGTTGATATACGCGAAGTATTTATAGCAGACCATCATCAAGACACTTTAATTTACGCCAAAGAGCTTCAAACCAATATTTTAAGTTTTCAGAATCTCATTCAAGGAGATCTTGGTTTCGGAAATATTAAATTGACAGAGGCCAAGTTGTACGTAACTACCTATAAAGACGAAGAAACAGATAATCTCACTATTTTTTCAGAAAAATTTGACTCTGGAAAACCACCTAGCGGCAATCCTTTTTCATTATTTAGTAATGATGTGGCGCTTACAAATAGTCACATAAAAATAACAAACCACAACCTTGACAGTCCTGAGGTTTTTGATTTACATAATGTTTCTGTCTTTGCTAATGACTTTAAAATTACAGGACCAAATATAGATGCAGAAATTGAATCTCTTTCCCTAAAAGCTCAGCGAGGTTTTGTGATAAAAAACTTAAAGTCTGATTTTTCATACACACTTGAAAAAATGGAGATTAAAGATCTTGAATTACAAACTCAATACTCGATAATTAAAGGCGATATTACACTAGATTATTCAGAAAATGGGATGAGTGATTTTGAAAATGATGTTGTTATAACAGCAATCTTCAATGATTCTGAAATTTCTACAAATGATTTAAACGTTTTTTACAATGAATTTGGCAAAGATCAAAATATCCTACTAGACACAGACTTTGAAGGAACTCTCAATGCGTTTAAAATTTCAGAAACACGCTTGGCAACTTCAAATACAACAGTTGAAGGAGATTATAATTTTTACAATCTTTTAAGTGCCTCTAGTGACTTTTCAATTCAATCATCAAATCATACTATTCAAACTAGTTATTATGATTTAAGAAGGTTTATGCCTAGAGTTTTAGGAGATGTTTTACCCAATCAACTTAAAGATATTGGCACCGTTACATTTACCGGTAAAACCTCAATTAATACTACACAACTAATAACCAATAGTACTATAAATACGGGAGTGGGTAGTGCAAGGGCAGATATAGAACTTGGCAACATTACCGATTTTGATAACGCATATTACAACGGAAATGTAGTTTTGAATAAACTTAACTTAGGTAAGCTTGCCGGAACTACTTCATTGGGAAAAGTTACCGCAAATGTTGATATTGAAGGAAGGGGCTTTACTCAAGAAACCGTAAGTACGTTGATTGAAGGAAACATTTCATCATTTAATTTTGAAGGGTATGAATATAAAAACATTCAGGTAACCGGTACTTTAAAAGATCCAGTATTTAATGGTAATTTGAGCATTGATGATCCCAATTTGAAAATGGATTTTAAAGGGCTGGTAGATGTTTCAGAAGAATTTAATCAATATGATTTTGAAGCAGATGTCGAGTTTGCAGAACTAAATCAATTAAATCTTGTAAAACGTGATAGTGTTTCTGTTTTTGCTGGTAGAATAGTAGCCGATATGGACGGAACCACGATTGATGATGCTGTAGGAACTATTTCTTTTGAAGAAACATTCTACCAAACAGCAACCGAAGATTTTTTCTTCGCAGATTTTGAAATCACTTCTTCTTTTGAAGGAGAAGAACATATTATTGCTATCAATTCACCAGACATAATTACCGGAAAAATAAGCGGGCGATTTTTAATAGAGGACATTCCTAATCTTTTTGTAAACGGTATTGGCAGTATTTATGCAAATTATATCCCCGAAGAGGTTACAACCAATCAATACATTGATTACGAGTTTGAGGTATATAATAAAATTGTAGACCTTTTTGTGCCTCAATTAAAGTTGGGGGATAATACGCGCGTAAAAGGTTCGGTATCTTCAGATCAATCAAAATTTAAATTAGACTTTCGTTCTCCTGAACTTTTACTTTATGATAATTATTTAGGCAAAGTAAACATACAAGTTGATAATGACAACCCGCTTTACAACACGTATATTTCAGTAGATTCTGTATACACCGGAGTTTACAATGTAGTTGATGTAAATGTTATCAATAAAACAATTAATGATACGCTCTATGTACGTTCAGAGTTTAAAGGAGGTGAGAAAAAAGAAGATCTTTTTAACTTATCGCTGTATCATACCATCAATCCAGCAGGAAAATCTGTTGTAGGTGTAAAAAGATCAGACATTACATTCAAAGACAACGTGTGGTACCTTAATGAAGATAATAATAGTTTAAACAAAGTGGTTTTTGATAATGATTTTAAAGCTTTCCGCATTGATTCTTTGGTATTGAATCACAATAATGAAATCATTCAATTAGCCGGCGAAATACGAGATTCTACCTATAAAGATTTAAAACTTCGTTTTCGTGATGTAAATATTGGCAATATAACTCCAGAGGTAGACAGTTTGCGCTTACAAGGAAATGTAAACGGAAAGTTAGATTTTCTTCAAAAAAATAGCGCTTACTATCCAAATTCTTCAGTAACGATAGACGATGTAATTATTAATGAAATTCCGTTTGGAGATTTAAATTTACAAATTAAAGGAAACGAAGACCTCTCTAGATATACCATTAATACAACTCTTGTTAACGAAGATGTAAAATCTATTAATGCTGTGGGATCAATTGATGTATCACCACAAAACCCAATGATTGACCTAGATGTTGATCTTAACGATTTTAATATGCAAGCTTTTAGTCCGTTTGGCGGTGATGTGGTTACAGATATACGAGGATTGATTACCGGAAACGCTCAAGTAAGCGGAAATTATAAATCACCCAATATTAATGGCGAGTTTAATTTGGAAAATAGCGGATTAACGGTTCCATACCTAAATGTTGATTTTGATTTAGAAAACAACACCAAAGTTATTCTTGATAAAAATAAAATCTCTGTAGATGCCATAACCATTACAGACACAAAATACAATACTCAAGGTACCTTCTTGGCAACAGCAACACATAAAAACTTTGGAGACTGGAAACTTGATATGAATATAAGTTCAAACAATCTTTTGGTTTTAGATACACCACCAGATGAAGATGCACTGTATTACGGTACAGCTTTTATTGACGGTACCGCTTCAATAAAAGGTCCGGTGGACGAACTTGTGATTGATGTTGTTGCAGCTACTGAAGATAATACCAGCTTTAAAATTCCATTAAGTGATGTTGCTTCAATAGGAGATGACTCCTTTATAAAATTTTTATCTCCTGAAGAAAAAGAAGCACGTATAAACGGCGAACCTCTTGTTACTGAAGAACCCAAAGGGCTTTCGGTTAATTTTGAATTAGACATCAACGAAAAAGCTGAAGTAGAAGTAGTGGTTGACAAAACAAACAACTCAACCTTAAAAGGTCGTGGAGCAGGTACTTTGTTAATAGAATTAAACACCTTAGGAAAATTTAATATGTGGGGTGACTTCTTGATTATCAATGGTAATTTTGATTTTAGATACGGCGGTATAATTCAAAAGAATATTGAAGTAGAATCTGGCGGAAGTATCAACTGGGATGGTGATCCAGAACGCGCACAACTTGATCTTACTGCAAAATATGAAACCGATGCCAACCCTTCAATATTACTGGATAACCCAACTGTAAACCGTAAAATTCCGGTAGAAGTATTGGTAGGTCTTACTGGTGAGTTGATTCAACCGGATATTAATTTCAGCATTAATTTTCCACGGGTAAGTTCAGTAGTTAAAAGTGAATTGGATTACAAGCTTCAAAACGAAGAGTTAATGGAAAAACAAGCACTTTTCTTAATTGCTTCGGGTAACTTTGTGAATGATAATTATGGTGGTGCCAATTTAGGAACCGGAGCCTTGGTTGAGCGTGTTTCTGGTTTGGTGAATGAATTATTTGCCGACCAAGACAGTAAATTCAGCGTTGGTTTGGATTACTCACAAGGAAGTCGTTTACCCGATCAAGAAACAGCAGACCGTTTTGGAATTACGCTTTCTACCCAAATTAATGAACGTATATTAATTAATGGAAAAGTAGGTGTTCCGGTTGGAGGTGTAAATGAAACCGCTGTTGCAGGTGATATTGAGGTGCAATGGTTGGTTAATGAAGATGGAAGTTTACGTATGAAGTTTTTTAATCGCCAAGCAGACTTGCAGTTTATTGGTGAAGATCAAATTTTTGAACAAGGAGCTGGAATATCGTATTCAGTTGATTTTGATACTTTCCGAGAATTGGTTAAAAAACTATTCAACAAAAAGATAACGTTAGAGTCTGAAGAAGAAAAAGTTCCCGTTACACCTGGTGAAAATGATGTTCCGGTAAATTTTAACAACACTCAAGCTACCGAGCAAGAAGATGAATAAAAATGGGGGCTGTTATAATGAAGCTATCATAGATATTTCAACGTTTACAAACTTTGGCAAATTGGCCACTTCAACAGTTTCACGGGCTGGGGCAGTAGCTTCATTAAAATAAGAAGCATACACCTCATTAATTGCTGCAAAGTTGTTCATATCACTAATAAATATCGAGGATTTTAAAACATGCTCAAAAGTCATTCCTGCTTCGGCTAAAACGGCTTTCATATTTTCCATAACCATTTTGGTTTCAGCTTTAATATCATCAGTAATTAATTTACCTGTTTCAGGATCAATGGCAATTTGACCAGAAGTAAACAACATATTTCCTTTTAAAACAGCTTGATTATAAGGGCCTATAGGAGCCGGAGCTTGGTTGGTTTGGATTATTTTTTTCATACGTGTAAAATTTATAGTTGTTGATCTGGTTCTCTACGTTTATCGTATTTAATATCACTTAATACCGAAGATTTTATCCCAATAAAAAAGTACCAAGATGTATTAACACTACCAATAGGTGTCCAATTAAAACTCATTTGCCAGCTTTCTAAATCTCTCTGAAAACGAAACTGTGTTAACGTGATACCTTTATTTTTAAAATCATATCCTGAAGACACACCAACTGTCCATCTAGGTGATAACTCAAGATTGGAGCTAAACATTAAAGATTGGGATGAGATTTCGTTTTGTCGTCTATTGTTAGAATATGTCATGGTATAGGCTAACCTAAAGTCCCACGGAATATCATAATTATACCAAGCTCTATTTTGATTGCTTTCATCTTCATCATCATCTTTATAAAGCCTATTGTCATCAATATCTCGTACGTCTCCAAATAAATCATCTGGGCGACCACCATTTCTGAAAGTTTCATTTTCTAGACGGTCTTTATTTTCTGAATCTACTTCTAGGTCTTTACTAGAGAAGGAATAGTTAATACTAATATTAGCATTTGTAAGTCTAAATAAACTTCCTCCATTATCAATATTGAATTTATCAATTTTTTCGTTGCTGTTATTTAAAGCATACGGATCTAAACTTCCGTTAAAATTGAAATCCAATTTATCTACAACCGGGATGCTTCCGCTAAATCGTAGAGGACTCCACTGTAATGAATCTCCGGCCAAGTTATAAGCGGTTGAAAAGTTAAGGTTGTTTAATAATTTAACCTTCTTAGGTTCAGTAGCCAAAGAGTCTTTATCTCGTACTTTTGCTTCGAGTGTATTACTTAATGAAATACCAATATTACTAGAATAGGTTTTATTTGGCGCTCCGTACAATGTGTTTTCAAACCGTGAATATTCTACTACTTCGGCGTTTACTTCAGGATCTGCACTAGGAATAGTATAATTTTCATAATATTGATCAAAAGAAGGATTGACGTTGTAACTAATAGATGGACGCATTACATGCCGTAAAGCTTGAATTTTTTTATCTTTTCCGAAGTTAAATGTACCGTAAACTGTAGTTCCTAAACTTGTTGAAAAATTGTAAGTAAAATACCTGTCAAACCCAGAAATTGTATCTCTCACAACACCTCCGTCACCATCATTTACAGTTGCATCATAGCGTTGATTAAAGGTTTTTGCTGTCCAGGTTTCTTGAAGGTTTGTACTTGCTGTTGCACTTAAATAATTTAATATTTTAAAATTAGTGCTAATAGGTACAGAGTGTCTAGCTCCAATTTGTGCATTATCAAACATTTCAGGTTTAAAAAACAATGAATCTGTGGTTTGAATTCTATTTTCTGCAGCCACATCATATTGAAGGTTAATATTGTCTATAATTCCTTTTTTTGTTCCGGTTTTTGGGGCAAAAGGAAAAACCCTAGATACACTAGCCGTCACATTTGGCAACGACATATTAATAGTTTGTGTATTGGTGTTTTGTGAGTGGGTTCCGGCAAGTGATACATTAACTTGAGGATCTCCTTCAAAAGTCTTACTATACGATACTGATGAACTCAAAGTATTTACCAAAGCACTAGCATTATTGGTTTGGTTTACAGACTGCCTAAAATAGCGACTACTACCTAAGTTAACAGACGCTGAAAACCTAGAACTAGGATTAGCCTTGGCATCTTGTGTATGATTCCATCTAATGTTGTAAACCGAACTTTGGTTAAAATTGGGAAACCCTCGTTCACTATCAATAAGGTTTTCATACCGTACGCTTATATTACCCCTAAAACGGTATCGTAGAGCATATGATGATTCCCCTCGTAAGCCATAACTTCCATTAGTATAGTAGTCACCTAAAAGCGTGAGATCTAGGTAGTCATTAACTGCAAAATAATACCCTCCATTTTGAAAAAAGAAACCACGTCTGCTTTGTTCTCCAATAGTAGGAATTATAAATCCTGATGCACGGTCTTCGGTTAAAGGAAAAAAGGCAAAAGGCAACCCAACTGGTGTAGGTACATCTGCAATGTACATATTGGTCAATCCGGTTACAATTTTTTTCTTAGGAACAAATTTAGCTTTACGGGTGTAAAAATAATATTCAGGATCATCTATATTTTTTGAGGTGGTAAATTTCACATTCCGAAGAAATACAACAGAATCATTTACCTTTTTGGTAACTTCAGCGATAACGTTAAAGCCGTTCTGTTCTGTTCTAGAATTATAAACCAATGCTTTTTCACTATCAAAGTTAAACCGTATAGAATCTGGTTTTACTTCATTTTGAGCTTGAACAAAAACAGGTTTTTGTGTGTATGTTCCGGCGCTATCAATTCCTTTTGCGTAGACCTCATTTTTATTGTAATCTAGAATAATGTAGCCGGCATCAATGCGCATGTTTCCATAAACAATATAAGCCTGGTTGTACATATAGACCTTTTTTTCTTTTCGGTTTATATACACATAATCCTCTCCGTAATAATCAACAACATCTGTTAAAAGTTCTTTTTTGGGCTGTACAGAATCTGTCTTAACGGTGTCATTTACAATTTCATTTACCTCTTCAGTAACGTTTATTATACTAGGCTTGAGAGAATCTTTTTCAGTTTCTAAAGGTATTTCAACAGAGTCTTTGGGAGGAATATCTTGAGAGTGCATTGCCATGCTACACAACAGTAGAAGAAGTATAAGAATGAAATTTTGCCTATGTGTTTGCAATGCTACGATGCTATTTTTTGTAGATTTGGCTTAGTTTTTGAAAGTTCAAAATTAAGCATATTTTTTGGCTTTGTTTTTTAAAAATTCAATATTTAAAATATCAATGAGTTTACTCCGTTCTACCCATATGAAAACGAAACACATACCTTTTTTAGTACTTCTTATTGCTATAGCTATTAGTTTTTCCTTTTCAAAAAATGAAACAACACCCGTAAAACCCTTTGTGGTTGTACTTGATGCCGGCCACGGTGGTCACGATAGTGGAAATGTAGGTAACGGTTATAAAGAAAAAGATATTGCTTTAAAAATAGTGCTAGAAGTAGGCAGTATTCTAGAAAAACAACCCAATATTAAAGTAATCTACACGCGTAAAACAGATAAGTTTGTAGATCTATATAAGCGTGGTGCAATTGCAAACGAGGCAGACGCAGATTTATTTGTCTCGGTGCACTGTAATGCTCACAATTCTCAAGCATTTGGTACCGAAACATTTGTGTTGGGTTTACACGCCAACCAAAGAAACCTAGAGGTTGCCAAAAAAGAAAATGAGGTAATTTTTCTGGAAGATAATTACCAAGAAAATTATGCAGGGTATGACCCTAATGCACCTGAGTCTTTTATAGGTCTTACGCTTATGCAAGAAGAATATTTAGACCAAAGCATTATGCTAGCCGGATTGATACAAAATAATTTTACAAATAAATTAAAACGAAAAGACCGAAGTGTAAAACAAGCCGGTTTTATTGTACTTCATCAAAGCTACATGCCTAGTGTATTGGTTGAAACAGGTTTTTTAACCAATGATAAAGAAGGAGCTTACTTAAACTCAACAAGAGGACAAAAAGAAATAGCAAATGCTATTGCTGAAGGAGTTTTATCATATCATAAAAATTTAGGGTTGGCTACAAGTAAAGCAAAAAACCCTGAAATCACCCAAGAAGAAATAGACAAAGCCATAGATTCTACAGAAGAGAAAATTTATTCAGATTATACCTTTAAGGTACAACTGGCTGCTAGTAGTAAAAAATTGAGCACCAAACCCGAAAACTTTAAAGGACTTAAAGAAATAACAAGGAGTAAAGAAAACGGGCTTTATAAATATTACTATGGTGAAACTTCAGATTATAACAAAATAGAGCTTATGAAAACCTTTGCCAAAGAAAAAGGTTATGCTTCCTGCTACATTGTTGCTTTTAAAGATGGAAAAAAACACAAACTCTCTGAAGTATTAAAAACACAACAGAAATAACTCTTTTTTCTATATTTATTTCTAAATTTGTTTGAAACCTAAATTCTATCCATTGAGATTATCCAGAGAAGTTAAAACCGGAATCCTTGCTATAGGAGCCATTTTACTATTTATATTTGGCTACAGCTACCTAAAAGGAAGCAACTTACTTGAAAAACATCGCGTCTTTTATGTAAAGTATGACAATGTTGAAGGCCTTTCAAAATCTGCTCCTGTAACCATTAACGGGTTAAAAGTAGGTAAGGTTCAAAACATAGATTTTGCCAATCAATCCGGCGGATTGGTAGTAGAGTTTACAGTAGAAAATGACTTTGATTTTTCAAAAAATAGTTTAGTACGTATTTATAGCAGTGGATTAATAGGAGGGAAGTCTTTAGGTATTTTTCCTGAATATGATCCAAACAACCTTGCCAAATCACAAGACACTCTAAAAGGTGAAATTGAAAAAGGAATGCTAGATGCTGTTACAGAACGACTAGGGCCGCTTGAAGAAAAAGTAAACGGAACGCTAGCAAACCTTGATACGTTACTTATTAGTTTTAATGCAATAGTTGATGAAGATACTCGCAACAACCTTCAAGGAGCCATTGCTTCTCTTCGTGATGCTTCGGCTTCATTTAAAGGTATTACCGCAAACGTAGATAACCTATTAGGTGAAAATAAAGAAAAATTAAATAGAACCTTTGCAAACCTTGATGTAACAACAGAAAATTTTGCAAAACTTTCAGATTCACTTGCACAAATTGAAACCGGTCAAATGGTAAGAGATCTAGAAGAAGTAACCTCAAAACTCAATAACGTAGTTACTCGAGTTGAAGATGGAAATGGAAGTATTGGTAAACTTTTAAAAGATGAATCGCTCTACAATAATCTTGAAGGCGCTTCTCGCCAATTGGAAGAATTATTACAGGATTTAAAACTAAATCCGAAACGATATGTGCATTTTTCTCTTTTCGGAAAAAAGCCTAAAGATTATGAAAAACCTGAAGATCCTAACAAATAATGATGGAATATTTACCAAACATACTTTTTACACTTCTTTTAGCTGCCGGAATTGGTTACTTTACCTTTAACATTAGAAAAGTAATCAGAAATGTTAAACTAGGACAAGAAGTTGATGCTTCAGATCACAAAAAGCAACGCTGGAATAATGTAATACGCATTGCTCTAGGACAATCAAAAATGGTTGTAAGACCCGTTGCAGGTATTATGCACCTTTTTGTTTACATAGGGTTTATAATAATCAATATTGAAGTAATAGAAATTATTATTGACGGTATATTTGGTACCCATCGAGTTCTTTCGTTTTTAGGTCCTGTGTATGATTTTCTTATTGCTTCTTTTGAAATTTTAGCGTTATTAGTATTAATTGGTGTAATTGTTTTTTGGACTCGTAGAAATATTCAAAAAATAAAACGTTTTTGGGCTAGAGAGATGAAAGGTTGGCCAAAAAATGATGGAAATTACATCCTTTATATTGAAATGGTATTGATGATTCTATTTCTTACCATGAATGCAGCAGATCTACAGTTACAACAAATGGGAGCTGCACATTATGTTGAGGCAGGATCATTTCCTATAAGCAGTTTGATTAGCCCTTTATTTGATGGTTTTTCTGAAGGAACACTTATCGCAATAGAACGCACCGCTTGGTGGTTACACATACTCGGTATTTTAGCGTTTCTAAATTATCTTTATTTTTCAAAACACCTTCATATTATATTGGCCTTTCCAAATGTGTACTACGGAAAAGTTGTACCAAAAGGAAAGTTTAAAAACCTAGAGTCTGTAACCAATGAAGTAAAGCTTATGATGGATCCTAATGCCGATCCATTTGCTGCACCGGCAGAAGGTGATGCAGAAGAAGAACCCGCAAAGTTTGGTGCTAGTGACGTAATGGATTTAAGCCGAATTCAATTATTAAATGCCTACACGTGTACAGAGTGCGGTCGTTGTACCAGTGAATGCCCAGCCAATCAAACCGGTAAAAAACTCTCTCCTCGTAAAATTATGATGGATACTCGAGACCGTATTGAAGAAGTTGGAAAAAACATTTCTAAAAATGGCAAATTTGAACCAGACGGAAAGCAATTACTAGACGATTACATTCAACGTGAAGAGTTATGGGCTTGTACTACGTGTAATGCTTGTGTTGAAGCTTGTCCCGTAAGTATTGATCCGCTGTCAATTATTATGGATATGCGTCAATACCTAGTTATGGAACAATCTGCTGCTCCTAATGAATTAAATATTGCTATGACCAACATTGAAAACAATGGTGCTCCGTGGCCATATAATCAAATGGACCGCTTAAACTGGAAAAACGAGGCATAGTCAAACATTTATTTTTCATTCCACATAATGAAAACAAATTACTTGCTTATCATATTAACATTAATAACCTTTTCTGCTTTTACACAAACAGAAAAGGTTATTACAAGTGAGGATACAATTTTATGCTACACTACATTTAATTCAGAAAAAGGGAATCCTATTCTTATTATTAATGGAGGTCCTGGGATGAGCAGCGAAGGGTTTATTTCGTTAGCAGAATCTCTTTCAGAAGAAAACCAAACAATCATTTATGACCAACGCGGAACGGGTAAATCAACTTTAAAAGAAATAAATTCTGAAACCATAACGCTCGATTTGATGGTTGAAGATATAGAAGTGCTTCGTAAGCATTTAAAAATAGATTCTTGGGTTGTTTTGGGTCATTCATTTGGCGGAATGTTGGCTTCATATTACACCACAAAACACCCCGATATAGTTGATGGTTTAATTCTTTCGGCTTCAGGTGGTGTAGATTTAAGTTTGCTTTCTAGAATTGATATTACAGGACGTTTGTCTGCAACAGATTTAGACTCTCTTCAATATTGGAATAGAAAAATAGAACAAGGTGATACAACGTATACAGCTAGATTACAGAGAGGAACGTTTTTGGCTTCAGCATATGTATACAATGAAAAATTTGTTCCGAAAATTGCAAAACGATTAACTCAAGGTAATAGAAGAATTAATAGATTGGTTTGGCAAAATATGCATCAAATTCAGTTTGATTGTAAACAAGAACTTAAAAAGTTTAAAAAGCCGGTTTTAATCATTCAAGGTAAACAAGATATAGTACATCCTGAAATTGCAAAAACAACACACAAATTATTAGACAATTCAAAATTAGTGTATATTGATAAATGTGCACATTATGGATGGTTAGAACAACCAGACGATTATTTTAAGGAAATCAACAGCTTTTTAAGAGAGTTAGCCAGTTGAAAAAACAAATAGTAACTTTGTAAAACCAAAAGGAAATAGGGATTATGAAAAAAGAAGAAGTTGAAAAATTATTGCACGATAAAGTTGAAAAAGGAGAACACGTAAGTCCTATACTTCCTAAAGATATAAAGAACTATTTAATAGATATTGACGGTACCATTACAGATGACGTACCAAATGAAGAGCCTGAGCGTATGGCAACTTGTGAACCATTTCCAGACGCTCTTAAAACTTTAAATAAGTGGTATGATCAAGGCCATATTATTTGTTTTTTTACTTCTCGTACAGAAGCTCATCGTGAAGTAACTGAAACTTGGCTAGATAAACATGGATTTAAATACCATTCTCTTTTAATGGGAAAACCAAGAGGCGGAAATTACCATTGGATTGACAACCACTTAGTAAAAGCAACACGTTATAAAGGAAAATTTACAGACTTGATTGATAAAAAAGTTACCATTCAAGTTTTTAAAGAATAAAAAAAACACAGCATGAGTGAAGCAATAAAAGTACCTACAATGGCCGAGTATATGGCTGAAGGCAAAAAACCCGAAGTATTATTTTGGGTAGGTTGTGCCGGAAGCTTTGACGATCGTGCCAAAAAAATAACCAAAGCATTTGTTAAACTGTTACATAATGCAAAAGTAGATTTTGCTGTACTAGGAACTGAAGAAAGCTGTACCGGAGACCCTGCCAAAAGAGCCGGTAATGAGTTTTTATTTCAGATGCAAGCAATGACCAATATTGAGGTTTTAAACGGATATGAAATAAAAAAAATTGTTACAGCTTGTCCGCACTGCTTTAATACAATAAAAAATGAATATCCCGAATTAGGCGGAAACTACGAGGTTGTACATCACACCCAATTTCTTAAATCGCTTTTAAATGAAGGTAGACTAAAAGTTGAGGGCGGAAAATTTAAAGGAAAAAAAATAACTTTTCACGACCCTTGTTATTTAGGTAGAGCCAATGGTGAATATGAAGCACCACGCGATTTACTGAAAAAACTAGAAGTAGAACTAGTTGAAATGAAACGCTGTAAAGCAAAAGGATTATGCTGTGGAGCCGGCGGAGCACAGATGTTTAAGGAACCTGAAGAAGGTAAAAAAGATGTAAACATTGAACGTACTGAAGAGGCTCTAGAAACACAACCTAAAGTCATAGCTGCTGCTTGCCCATTTTGTAATACCATGATGACAGATGGTGTTAAAGGAAAAGAAAAAGAAGATGATGTTGCTGTAATGGATGTAGCTGAAATGATAGCAAATGCAGAAGATTTATAAATAAAAAAGTCCTGATACTTTCAGGACTTATATGAATAAAGAACAAGACAAGATTCATTTTTATGGCATTCAAATAAATAATAAAAAGTTCTTGTCTTGATTCTTATAAATTAACCTTTTGAAGCATCGTCACGTTCTAGGTTTTCATTACTATCACTACCTTGACTGTAAAGTTTGTTTTCTTCATCTTTTAAATCGGTCGTATTTTTTTCAGCTTTAGTTCTACCCGGGACATCTAGCTTACTACCGCTAAAATCAATATTGCGAGCTCGTTCTCTCAATTGTTGATCATCACCGCCATCACCATGTATATGATCTTGGGCCAAAATTTCTAAATCGTGCTTGGTTACATCACTATTATAGGTTGTATCCTTACTCGGGTTTGTATTCTTATTCTTTTCCATAATTTTTTATTTTTAAGATAAAAGTTCTTTATGTAAAAAACAGCCTAATTAACTTCATATAAACAAATTATAACAAGAATTTAAAATTAAGGCGAATGATTAAGGTGTTAAAATTTAAGTTTTTATCTTTCTAGAGCAATATTTCCTATAATTTTAATGCACATCTTAAAAAACACCATTGGAATGAAAAATCCCTTTTTAAAACTTTGCTTCCTTATTCTATTTGTAGTAGCTAGTCCTATAACTAGCTTATCACAAGATGATTTAGATAAAGAAGAAGTCTTTAAACAACTAGAAGAGCTTGCTGTAATTGACCAAAAAATTATGATGCCTATGCGTGACGGTATTCGGTTGGCTACAGATATATACCGTCCCAAAACAGATAAAAAAGTACCAATAATATTTTCACGTACACCCTATAACTTTAATACTTGGCGTGATGGTGAAAAAACAGCTCGCACAGCTCGAGCAGCATTACAGGCAATTAAACGAGGATATGCTTATGTAGTTCAAAATGAACGAGGACGCTTTTTTTCAGAAGGCGAATGGGATATTTTGGGAGTACCACTTACCGATGGTTATGATGCCTTTACATGGATGAAAAATCAAGAATGGTCCAATGGAAAAATAGGAACTATTGGTTGCTCCTCTACCGCTGAATGGCAAATGGCAGTTTCAGCTTTAGACCATCCTTCACACGCAGCATTAGTACCTATGGGTTATGGCGCAGGAATTGGTACAGTAGGTGAATACCACGAACAAGGAAACTGGTATAGAGGAGGAGCAGAGCAATTATTGTTTTTTGCTTGGCTGTATGGTGTTGAGCAAGATAAATTTAAACCTAGAATACCAAAAGATGCTACACAAGAAGATTTAATTAGAATTTCAAGGTTTTATGACTTAGCTCCTGAAAACCCAAAAATAGATATGTCTGAAGCTTTGGCTCATTTGCCAATTCAAGATATTTTACAAAACATTCATGGCAAAAAAGAAATTTTTGACAAAATGGTAAAAAGAAAACCAAACGATCCGGCTTGGTATGAAGGCGGACTTTACCATGATACCATGCAAATAGGTGCACCAAGTTTTTGGTTCACGTCTTGGTATGATGTTTCTATAAGCCCAAATTTAGCTTTATTCAATCACGTTCGAGAAAACGGAAAAACAAAAGAAATAAGAGACAATCAATACTTGATAATCGCTCCAACACTACATTGTGGGTATTTTAGAGCAACTGAAAACACAATAGTTGGAGAACGTCCGGTAGGAGATGCCACATTAAATTATGACGAGCAAATCTACAAATGGTTTGACATTTGGTTAAAAGGAGAGCAAAACGACTTTAAAGAAGAAACACCTAGAGTACAATATTATACAATGGGTAGTAATGAATGGCAAGCCTCAGAAGTGTGGCCTCCTGAAAATACTACTATGACAACTATGTATCTAGAAAGTAAAGGAAATGCCAATACCTTAAAGGGTGACGGTGTTTTACAATATAAAAAGCCTTCAAAAAAGGATCAACCAGATTCATTTACATATGATCCTATGAAACCGGTTCCTTCTCACGGTGGAAATGTATGTTGTACAGGTAACGCAGTAGAAGGAGGGGCTTTTGACCAACAAATGATGGAAACTCGAGAAGACATCCTTGTTTATACTTCTGAACCATTGGAGGAAGGCGTAGAGATTTCAGGTTTTATAGAATCAACTTTATACCTTTCTTCAGATGTAAAAGACACTGATTTAACTATAAAATTGATTGATGTATATCCTGATGGTCGTGCCTATAACCTTGACGAAACCATACAACGTGTTCGATATAGAGAAGGCTATGACAAAGAAGTTTTTATGGAAGAAGGGGCTGTTTACAAAGTTGATTTAACTCCTATGTCTACTAGTAATTTCTTTAAAAAAGGACATCGTATTCGTATTGAAGTATCAAGTAGTAATTTTCCACGATTTGCCAGAAACTTAAATACAGGCGGAAATAACTACGATGAAAAAGAAGGTGTTGTTGCTCATAATAACATTCACCATTCAAAAGAATATCCTTCTATGATTAAATTGCCTATGGTAAAAAAATAGGTTGCAAGCAGTTAATAGGCTAGAGTTTCAACAGGAATTACATCACCTGCGTCCATATTGTTAACGTGAATAGCACCTATACGCACTCTAACCAACCGAAGGGTAGGAAACCCTGCAGCTGCTGTCATTTTTTTAACTTGACGGTATTTACCTTCGGTAAGGGTTATTGATACCCAAGAGGTAGGCCCATGTCTGCTGTCTCTTATCTTTTTAGCACGTGGAGGTAAGGAAGGGATGCTCGATAAAATTTTAGCTTGACACGGTTTGGTACGGTATTTTTTTCCGTTAATACCTATTTCTACTCCTTTTTGTAGCATTTTAATAGCAGAATCTGTAACAATACCATCAACTTGTGCATAATATTCTTTTTCCACAGGACCATTACAGATTTCATAACTTACTTTTCCGTTGGTAGTGAGTAATAAAAGTCCTTCAGAGTCTTCATCTAGTCTACCAATTGCCATGGTTTCTTTAGGGAATGAATATAGCTCACCTAACAATCGCTTTGAGTTTTTCTTAGGACCATTATTAATAAACTGACTTAAATACCCGTAAGGTTTATATAATATGAAATGTGAATGCTCTTTTTTCATTAGGATTCAAAACTATACATTTTAAAAAACTTAGCAAGAATACTGTTTCAGAATATTAAAAAGCGTTAAGTTCTAAAAATGAAATCGTTAAAGTGTTTTAAAAATCTATTCTGACTATACTTTTTTTACTACTTTAAAGTAAAAATTTATAATTATGAAACATATAGTAATACTTTTAGCTTTATTCATAGGTAGCACTGCAGTGGCACAAGACCCTTTTTTACAGAAAGATTCTGATGATTATGAGTTACGTGCAGATGCATTAACCGAAACCTATAATGCAGAATTAGCCCTAACCTCAAAGCAAGAACTTTTATTTAAAAAGAAAGTTGAAGAATTTTTGCCCAGGTATGATCAAATACGACAGCAATATGAAGGCAGAAATAAATTAAACAAACTATTGAGCTTAGGTGAAGAAGAATCTGCTGAAATGCGAAATATTTTATCTCAAGTACAATTTGAGTTATACGTAAGAATGAAAGAAAAGGTACAGCCATTAGGCAACGTTAAAACAGATAACTAAGTACCTCTTTATAAAACAAAAAAAAGGGAGAAGATTAATTTCTTCTCCCTTTTTTTAATTAGTAACTGCTTTATTTAAAATTTTCATCATCAGTTTTTGGCTCTATGTTAGGTTCTTCGGTATGCATGGTTTTTTCAATACCAGCAGATTCTACACCAAAGAAATTCATAACATCTGGCGGATTTTCAATTTGGCGGGTTTCTTTACCATGTATGGCTATGGGTTGTGTTAAAACTCCATCATTATTTTGAAGAATTTTAATCCAATCATCTGAATCAAAATTTGATGTATCTGTACCATCATCTTCAAGTATTCGTTTATCAACCAAATCACCAATAGATTTGTTCATTGCGTCTGCTACTTCGGCCCATTGTGTGCCAGGTACTTTTACTTTTGAAATATCAACCGTATGCACTTTATCTTCAATACCTTGTAAATAGCTCAACGTGTGTTTTCCCACACGAGTATTGCTACTATAAATCAATGTAAATTGTTTGTCATCTCTCGCAAGTACTCCCATATTATCCATATTTAGTGAGTTTTCATTTTTGCTTTTCGTTTTTGAAGTTGTCTATCTAGTTGATTGATTACTTCAGCTAACGAAATTTCAAATTTTTCTTTGCTTTCTTCGGCATATAAACGAGGGCCAGGTGCACTAAGTTGTATTTTAGTTTTTCTACCCGTTTCATCGTTAGAGGTGTTTTCTGCTTCAAAATAAACATCTGCTCTTACAATGAAATCATACTTATTTACTAATTTGTTAATCTTTTCTGTAGCAAGCTCTTCTAAACGCTCACTGGCCGATACGTTATCGTATTCAAAATTTATATTCATAAGTCTTCTATTTTGTTATTTAAATATACAATTCACATTATCGTAGCCCAAATTTTTAATAATACTTTGTGAATTATTCAACAGGTTTTTTAATTGTTTCTGAAGGAATATATACTGATGCAATTATTCCTCCTGCTAATGATAAAACAATGATACCAAGAGATAACCATTCTGGTATTTCTACGTGATGGGATAAAATCATTTTTATACCTACAAAAGCCAAAATAACCACCAAGCTGTAATTAATATATCTAAATTTTTGCAACATTCTAGATATTAAAAAATACATAGAACGCAACCCTAAAATTGCCAAAATATTTGAACTAAAAACGATAAAAGGATCTGCTGTAATTGCCAAGATCGCCGGGATACTATCCAAAGCAAATAAAACATCTGTGAGCTCTATAACCATGAGGGCAACAAATAGAGGTGTAGCAGCTTTTAAGCCCATTCTTTTTATGAAAAAACGATCACCTTCCATAGTGTGTGTTATGGGAAAAAGTTTGCGTAAAAAACGATACATAGGTGATTTTTTAGGCTCAAAATCATCTTCATTTGATGTAAGCATTTTATAAGCTGTATACAGCAAAAACACACCAAAAACATATACAATCCAGTCTACTTTATTAATTAAGGTAACTCCAAATAAAATCATAAGTGCTCTAAACACAATAGCTCCTAGAATACCCCAAAACAATACTCGATGTTGGTATTTTTCAGGAATTTTAAAAGATGAAAAAATAACAGCAATTACAAATACATTGTCAATACTTAGTGATAATTCTATAAGGTAACCTGTAATGTATTTAATAAGTGCTGTATCAGGTGTAAGGCCGGTTGGGTTTTCTACCATTTCGGCGCTAAACAACCAATAAATAACTCCCGAAAAACTCAATGCCAGTGTTACCCAAACTGTAGTCCAGATTGAGGCTTCTTTGGTTTTGATAACGTGGGCTTTTCTATTAAAAACACCCAAATCTAAGGCAAGAAAAATAATTATAACAGCAATAAAAAGTATCCAAACGGTCATAGTACGAGATGGTTATTAGTTACCAAAAAATATAAATCAAATATCGTGAGAAAAGTTGTCTTCTCTTATTAAAAAAGACCATTTAATTGAGTTAAAAATATAATTTATTGTTAAACCAATTTCAGAAGCAAGGATTATTAAATATCTTAAAGGAAAACTTTGAACTATGGGATTAAACGTAACACAGAAACTTATAAAAGAACATCTTATTGAGGGCGAAATGACCCCAGGTAAAGAAATAGGCTTAAAGATTGACCAAGCGTTGTTACAAGATGCAACCGGTACATTGGTACAACTTGAACTGGAAGCGATGAATCTAGACCGCGCCAAAACTGAAGTAGCTGTACAATATGTAGATCACAACTTATTACAAACAGATTTTAAAAATGCAGATGACCATGTATTTCTACACAGTGCTGCTCAAAAATTTGGATTGTGGTTCAGTCGTCCCGGAAACGGTGTAAGCCATCCTGTGCATATGGAACGTTTTGGTAAACCCGGAAAAACCTTAGTAGGTAGTGATAGTCACTCGTGTGCTGCAGGATCCTTAGGAATGCTCGCCATAGGAACAGGAGGACTAGATGTTGCTGCAGCTATCGCAGGGCAACCTTATTACGTAAAAATGCCACAAGTAATGGGTGTAAAACTTACCGGAAAATTACCAGATTGGGTAAGTGCAAAAGATGTTATTCTTGAAATGCTTCGCCGTCACGATGTAAAGGGTGGTGTAGGTAAGATAATTGAGTACTATGGTGACGGATTACAACATCTTAGCGCGATGGACCGTCACGTTATAGCCAATATGGGTGCAGAACTTGGTGCTACTACAACAGTTTTTCCAAGTGATGATGAAACTAGACGTTTCTTAAAGAGTCAAACTAGAGAGGATGACTGGAAAGAAATACTAGCAGATGATGATCGTGAATATGATTTACATGAAGAGATTATATTAGATGAATTAGTACCGCTTATTGCATTACCTACCAGCCCCGGAAATGTAGTACCAGTAAGTGAAGTCGCCGGAAAGGAAATAAGCCAGGTAGTAATAGGTTCTTCTGCAAATCCTGGTTTACGTGATTTTTGGATTGCAGGAGCAATCGTAAAAGATAAAGCAACTCACGCTGATGTATCTTTTGATATAAACCCAACTAGCCGACAGATCATTCAGAATATGATAGAAAATAAAGCTTTCGCCAATTTAATAACTGCAGGAGCTCGTTTTCATCAAAGTGGTTGTATGGGATGTATAGGAATGGGGCAAGCACCTGCCAGCGGCACTATTAGCTTACGAACTATGCCACGTAACTTTCCAGACCGTAGTGGAACTAAAGATGATCAAGTACATCTTTGCAGTCCCGAAACAGCTGCAGCGTCTGCATTGACAGGAAAAATAACCGACCCTCGAGACCTGGAAAAACTTTACAATATGAGTTATCCGCAGTATCAAGCTCCAGAATTACATATTATAAAGACCGATATGTTGGTAGGACCTCCAGAAGATAATTCAAAAGTTGAATTGAAAAAAGGCCCCAACATTACGTCTATTCCTCATATAAATGAATTACAAAGCAGCTATGAAGTTCCTGTTCAGCTTAAAATGGGAGATAATATCTCTACAGATGAAATATTAAAAGCAGGAGCAGAGGTACTTCCATTCAGAAGTAATTTACCTGAAATAAGTAAGTATAGCTATACTGTTATTGATCCCACGTTTTACGACAGAGCGATGAAAACCAAAGATCAATATGGCGGCCATATTGTAGTAGCCGGAAATAATTATGCCCAGGGAAGTAGTAGAGAACATGCTGCCTTGGCGCCCAAGTATCTAGGACAGGTAGCCGTGGTTGCAAAAAGCTATGCGCGTATTGCTTGGCAAAATCTAGTAAACTTTGGTATTCTTCCGTTAGAATTTGAAAACAATGATGATTATGACAAGTTTGAACAAGATGATATGATTCAATTCAAAAACTTACGCAATGATGTTGAAAACCGAAATACAATTACTTTATTAATAAAAAAAGATACTGGTACAATTGAAATACCTACTAAGCATAGCATGAGTGATCGCCAAATTAGAATTTTACTTAAAGGCGGAATTATAAATGACTTTAAAGATAGATTGAGTGCCTAACTAAAAATGTATCTATAAAACTTAACAAGGCTTTAAAATTGATTTATGATGCGTTAAATCTTTTTTAAAGCCTTTTTCTATGCCTTTCAAAGCGTGTATCTTTAAAAGAAAAACGCTATGATAGAAAAAGTTACTCCTACAGAATATGATATTCATCCCTTGATAAAAAACAGGTGGAGTCCTAGAAGTTTTTCAGAAAAAACCATTTCAGAAAAAGAAGTTAAAACATTACTAGAAGCCGGAAGATGGGCACCTAGTAGCAACAACCTTCAACCTTGGCGTATTGTCTGGGGTATTAAAGGAAGTGACACATACAATCGTATTTATTCATGCTTACACGAGTTTAATCAAGGCTGGGCAGACAATGCTCAAGTTCTTTGGGCATGCGCTATTAAAAAAGACATGAAAAATGGAGAAAAAGAAAACTTTCACGCGCTTCACGATTTGGGCCTTTTTATGAGTAATGTTTGTATTCAAGCTCACAGTATGGATATTGCTGTTCACCAAATGGCCGGAATTGATTTTGAAAAAGCACATAAAGAATTTGAGTTTCCAGACAATTATCACGTCGCAACAGCGGCAGCTTTTGGCTACTATGGCGGAAATCCAGATACTCTAGATGACGATTTGAAAGAAGAAGAATTAAAAAAAGAGCGAAGCCGAAACCCTCAATCTTCTTTTGCTTTCAACGGAAATTTTAAAAAATAACACTATAAACTAACGAATTATGAGCGAGATAAGACAAAAAAAACATGCAGACTTCCAAGATTCGTATAGAAGAAATTCAAATTTCGGATCTTCAAAAAAGAACTTTACAATTGATAAAGATGGAAGGTTAAAATTGAAAAAAGGAGGACAAAATTCTTCAAAAGACATTCAAAAATCGGTTGATGATCTTTTAAATTAAGTAACCGATATCTATAAAAATAAACTTTAACTAATAAAAAAATAACATTATGAAAATTGGAATTATAGGAAGCGGAAATATAGGTGGAAACTTAGGGAAACATTGGGCAAAAGCCGGTCACGAGGTATTATTTAGCTCAAGACATCCAGACCAGCTACAAGATATTGCAAGAGAAGCAGGGAACAATGCAAAAGCGGTAAGTTTAAACGAAGCTTGGGAAGCCAAAGCAGATGTTTATTTGCTAGCAACACCATTTAAAGCTATAGATGAATTAAGTGAAGTATATGCAGGTGAATACAGTGACAGAGTAATTATTGATGCTACAAACCCTTATCCCGAACGTGATGGCGAAATGGCTCAAGAAGTTCGTGATAGTAATAGAAACGCTTCAGAATATACAGCAATGAAGTTTAACACAGCAAGAACAGCTAAAGCTTTTAATACTATTTATGCAGACCATTTAAAAGATAGAGCTTTTAGAGATACAGATAAACTGGCTATTCCTTTTGCAGCTCAAGATGAGAAAAGCAAACAAGTAACCCAACAATTGATTGAAGATATTGGGTTTGATTCAGTATATGTTGGAGCCCTGAAAGATTCAAAAAATATGGATCCAGATCAGTCTCTTTATGGTAAATCTGTCACTAGAAAAGAGCTAGAGGCAATGCTATAATTATAACTTTAAATAATTAGTTTTAAAAAACTATCCTTCAGTATTTTATAAAAAAATACTGAAGGATTTTATAACCAACCCATGACAGCTAAAGATAAAGAAGAACAAAAGATTGATTCTGAATTAGAAAACTCAAAATCTTCCAATGAAAATACCGCAAAATCTCACGGTGAGATTTTAAAAGAACAGATTTGTGAAGGGCAGGAGGTTTATAAAAAAAGTCCCCTGAGTATTTTGGTGAGTTCATTCACTGCAGGATTAGAGATTGGGTTTAGTTATTTGCTATTAGCGACGCTTTTTTATTTTATTCATGATAAAGTAAGCCAAGAAACAGCCTTTAAACTTTTATCATTGGTGTATCCTGTAGGATTTATTATGGTTATTGTGGGGCAATCTATTTTATTTACAGAACAAACTTCATTATTAACATTACCTGTTCTTAACAGAAAACAATCCTTAAAAAACCTTTTAAAACTTTGGGGGTATGTTATTTCCGGAAACCTTTTGGGAGGTTGGGTAATGGCTGCTGTGCTGGTTTGGGTAGGACCACAGTTACATATTTTTGAATTAGAAACAGTAGCTACCATTGCAAAGCACGTTACAGATTATAACTTATGGGTAATATTGGTAAGTGCTATTCTAGCTGGTTGGTTAATGGGTTTACTATCGTGGGTAATTACTTCTTCAAAAGACACAATTAGCCGAATCTTTATTATATTTATGATAACCGGTGTATTGGCATTTGCAGGCTTGCATCACAGTATTGTGGGCAACGTAGAAGTATTTGCAGGATTACTAGTTCCATCACAACTTACCACAAGTGATTATATAAGTTTTCAGATGGTAGCTCTATTAGGTAATGCAATTGGAGGTGCTGTATTTGTTGCTTTGCTTAAATATCGAGCTTTTGTCACTAATATTGAATTTGATACTTGATATTAATAAGGAACACTTTTTGAGGCATATTTTATACAACTTAAAACTTCAGAAACGATGAAAACATTAATAGCATTGGCTTTAACATCAATCTTTTTTATTAGCTGTAGCGGCACCAAAGATGCTCTCAATCAGCCTATGGAGAGTGAAGTAAAACAATGGGTGGTTGACAAACAGTTTACTATTGAAAACGAATGGGCGCAACCCTTACGTGGCAATCAAATTAATTTAATTGATACTCCTAATTTCTTAACGGTAGAAAACGATACTGTATCTGCCGCATTACCCTTTTATGGTGTTCGTCAAACAGGCACCACGTTGAATAGTGGTGGTATTGAATTTGAAGGAATTCCAAAGAATTACCAGATGATTTATAATCAAAAAAAGAAGTCTAGCACTATAAAGTTTGATATTTCAGAAAAAGGGGAGAACTATCAAGTAACTATAATCTTGTATGATAGTAAAAATAGCTCAATTTCAGTAAATAGTTCACAAAGAGATATTATGCGCTATCAAGGTACTGTGGAAGCACTTCCGGAGGAAAAGTAATCCCATTTTATTGAATTCAAGCAAATTACTTTGTAAAACGAGCTTTTAAGGAAGGTTTTTTCAGATAATATAAAATTACTAATGAGAGAGCTGAACAGATAGAAAAACCTATAAAAATGGGTAAGGCTGTCCCTTGAATAAAACGACCAATAAAAATACTAATAGGAACTGCCATTAACGTTGATATTAATCCTGTAATTGCTGAAGCAATCCCTGCTATATGCCCAACAGGATCCATTGCCATAGCTCTTAAGTTTCCGAATAAAAATCCAATAGAGAAAAATTGAAGTCCGAAAAACGTTAACAATACGGTAATGGGTGGGTTTTCCGTATTAAAAAATAGTATAACATATAATACTGAAATAACAAAAAAGGAAAGTAGGGAAGTGGTAATCATTTTTGACATACCAAACCTAACTACGAGTGTTCCGTTGAGGAGTATGGCTGTACCTATTGAAAGTGCCAGACCAGCAAATATGTAAGGAAAGGTTTCTTTCAATTGGTATTGAATTTCAAAAATTTGTTGCGAGCTACTCAAGTATACCATAAACGATCCGGTAACAAATCCTGTTATTAATGTATAACCAATTGTGATTTTATGTCTAATTATTTCTTTAAAACCATTAATAAAAACAGTAGTTGAAAGGTTTTTCTTATTAGTTTCAGAAAGTGTTTCTGGTTGACGTTTAAAAAACCAAGCAGAAACTAGTAAACTAATAACAACTTGTACGTAAAAAATAGTTTCCCAACTATAGTAATCAAGTATAAACTTACCCATTGTAGGCGCAACGATTGGTACCAAAATAAATACCACAGTAACAAAAGACATAATTCGAGCCATATAATCGCCTCGGTACAAATCTCTTATAATCGCTATACTTATGGTTCTAGGAGCTGAAAGCCCAATACCTTGAAGTACACGACCTAGCACCATAATCTCTAAACTTTGAGCATGTACACATACAAAACTAGCGACAATAAAAAGCACAAACCCCATATACACAACAGGTTTTCGGCCTATACTATCTGAAAGTGGTCCCCACAACAACGGCCCAATACCCAGACCTAAAAAAATCATCGTAATCAATAATTGATTGTCAACAACATTGGTAGTGCCAATATCAATACCAATAACGTCTAGAGCGGGTAATAAAGCATCAATCGATAAGGCTACGACAGACATTAACGAAGCCATTAAGGCAACAAATTCGAATTGGGAGGTAGGTTGGCGCATTTTCACAAGTGCAAAAATACCCTCAATAAAAAGAATTAGCTGCATTATACTACTATAAATTAACGTTAAAGTAGCGCGCGGTAAGTTATAATTTTAAGAATCCTTTAGCGCAACATGTGATTACACTTTCCTAACTTTATTTATAGGTTCAGAAATATGTTGAAGCAAAACAAGTAACACCTACTAAGATGGAAAAAATAGTGATAGCAATAGATTATCATCCCACTTCAGAAAAAGTTGCAGAAAAAGGTTTTAACCTTGCCAAGCAACTAGGAGCAGAGGTTTGTTTATTGCATGTAATTGCTGAAAACAGATATTACGGAATGGAATATCCATCTTTTTTAGGCTATGATGGGTACAGTTATGCCATAGACCTTACAATTAACACAGAATTGGAAAAAGTAGCCAACGATTATTTAGCTCAGGCTGCAGCGCATTTAAATAATGAAGTTACAACACATCTAGCTAAAGGCGAGACAGCATCAACCATATTAAATTATGCAGAAAATTGGAATGCCGACCTAATTGTCATGGGAACGCACAGTCATAGTACCTTAGAAAAGTTGCTTATAGGTACTGAAACTTCAAAAGTAATTGAAAATACAGATATTCCCGTTTTTTTAGTTCCTATAAAAAAAGAATACTAATTATATAAATACCATCCAAAAACAACTACATGAATACATCAAAAGAAACAAAGAAAGATGCAAACACAAATTACCAAAACCATCAAGATCACGAAGATTATATATTAAAAGATAATAACAAAACTAAATTAGGAGCTGGATTTATCATTACTGTACTTATATTATTACTTATTGCAGTTGGCGTTTCAATTTACTACTTTGAATGGCTATAAAATTTACGTAAGGTTATCTAAAGAAAAGAAGAGGAAGGTAGTATATTTATATTGAGTTAATCGACTTTGTAAATATTCTATTTTACATAATATAAATTATAACACATTATAATAAGTATTATAAATAATCCATTATACCGGCTTTAACACTATATATGATGATAACTACTACAACCCAATAGTATTAATCTAGATCTTTTTACTATTATTTTTATTGAAACTTTCTGTTATTATTCTGCAGAAATATCTATACAGAATTAAATTCTGACTGTTTAGTCGTTTACATTCCATAAATAGTATTACATGCTTCAAATACTTTTCTGAATTAAATTTTATTTTGGAGATATTGTTAACTACTTAATATTCAATTAATTGATATAATAAAATAAAAATTTAAGAAAGTATTATAAAAAACTTGATTGCAATATTGATAGTAATACTATTATATTTGCATTTTATAATTTTAATTATGGACAGATTACTTGCTAACTTTAAAATTTCGGTAAACGAAACAATATTTAATAAAGACCCAGAATCTTCAGATTTGGGAAAACGTATTATTAAAAACAGTATAGAACTTATACATGCTATAGGATTTGATGCTTTTACATTTAAAAAATTAGGTGCTGAAATTGGATCTAATGAAAGCTCTATTTATCGATATTTTGACAATAAACACAAGCTATTAATATATCTATCAAGTTGGTATTGGGCTTGGTTGGAGTATCAATTAGTAATTGAGACTCATAGCGTTTCAGACCCTAATGAGAAGCTTAAAAAAGCAATTGAAATAGCTACCAAATCTATCAAAGAAGATTCAAAACACACTCATATTAATGAAGTTACATTGAATAAAATTATAATTGAGGAGAGTTATAAATCATTCTTAACCAAAGAAGTAGACAAAGAAAACCAAGATGGTTATTTTAAAGTTTATAAACGCTTTGTTACCAGATTACAAGAAATGATTATTCAAGTTAATGCAGATTATAAGTACCCTAAAAGCTTAGCGAGTACTATTATTGAAACAGCTTTACATCAGCATTTTTTAAAAAATCATTTTCCTACCATTACAGATTGCAAAAGCGGGACCTCCCCTACTCAATTTGTAACTGATTTTGTTTTCAGAATATTAAATAATAAAGCCCTATGAGCAATACAAAATTAACTCCTGTTCAACGTTTTTGGAGATTACTAGCTTTAGAAAGAAAAGATATCTATCAAATTTTTTATTATGCTATTTTTTCTGGTCTGGTTGCACTATCATTGCCTTTGGGTATTCAAGCAATTGTAAACCTTTTACAAGGTGGACAAATTTCTACTTCTTGGATTATACTAGTCATTTTGGTCACTCTAGGAGTAATTTTTGTAGGGATATTAAACTTAATGCAGCTACGTATTATTGAAACCATACAGCAACGCATTTTTGTAAAATCATCTTTTGAATTAAGTTACCGGTTTCCGAAAATTAAAATGCAAGCTTTACGCAATGAATATGCTCCGGAATTGGCTAATCGTTTTTTTGATACTCTTACCATACAAAAGGGATTATCGAAGGTATTAATTGATGTACCATCTGCCCTAATCCAAGTGTTGTTTGCCCTTATTTTACTATCCTTCTATCACCCATTATTTATTGTTTTTGGAATCGTTTTATTGGCTTCGGTTTTATTAGTTTTTAAATACACCGCAAAAAAAGGGTTGAGTACAAGTCTTGAAGAATCAAAATATAAATACAAAGTCGCAAGTTGGATTCAAGAAGTAGCACACGCTATTGTAAGTTTCAAATTATCCGGAAAAACCAGTTTGGCTTTAAATAAAAACGATGCGTTAGTTGAAAATTATCTTCACGCACGTGAAAATCATTTTGGTATAATAAAACTACAATACATTAAAATGATTGGCTTCAAAGCCATTATTACTGCCGGATTATTGACTATTGGTGGTGTTTTGGTTCTTAATCAAAAATTGAACATAGGTCAATTTGTTGCAGCTGAAATTATTATACTCTTAGTCATCACTTCTATTGAAAAGCTCATTTTAGGTCTAGAAACATTATATGATATGCTTACCTCAATTGAAAAATTGGGCGAAGTTGTAGATAAGCCACTAGAGTCTCAAGAAGGTGAAAAAGTAACTTTTGATACGGGTATTAATCTAGAGCTTGATACGGTAAGCCTTGAAGTATCTGATAGAGAAAAACCTATATTGAATAACATTTCAATGCAAATTAAACCTGGTAGTAAGCTTATTATTCAAGGAGAAAGTGGAGCAGGAAAATCTAGTTTGTTACGCATACTTTGTGGTGTTATAAGTCCTACTTCAGGAAATATCTATATCAATGGTTTAAATATTAAAGGTATACACGTTAATCATTATAGAACCCACCTTGGTTTATCTCTTTCAGAAGAGCTTCCTTTTGAGGCCACGTTAAGAGAAAACTTAACCTTTGGAGATTCTTCAATAACAGATGAAGCAATCTTTCAAGTTATGGAAAATATTGGTCTTTTAAGGTTTTTAAAAGAATTACCAAAAGGCTTAAACACAACTATTTATCCTGAAGGCAAGCAAATGTCTCATACTATTTCAAAAAAAATTGTATTGGCCAGATCTATTCTGAAAAACCCTAAACTTTTAATTCTCGAAGATGCTTTAGACCAATTTAGCGAAAAAGATACCAAGGCTATTATTGATTACTTATGCAAGCCATCAAACCCTTGGGCATTGGTTGTTGTAAGTAGCAATTCATATTGGAAAACATATTGTAAAGAAGTAATTAATTTAAAAGAAGGTAACCTCGTCTCTAATTAATTTTGTTATGCTGAATATTTCAAAAAAATCAGTTCATAAACACATCAAATTATCTGATTATAAATCAGGCACCTATGTGGTTAATAAAAAGTACTACAAACAGTTTAATCGTTTGTCAATCGCTTTTTTAGTATTGCTCGTTATTATTCTGTTTTTACCTTGGACTCAAAATATTACCGGAACAGGAAATGTCACTACACTTAAACCTAATCAAAGACCGCAGAGCATTCAATCTGTAATCTCTGGTCGTATTGAACAGTGGTTTATTCAAGAAGGTGATTTTGTAAAAAAGGGAGATACTATTTTAAGAGTTTCAGAAATTAAAAGTGATTATTTTGATGATAAATTAGTAGAGCGTACAGGTGATCAAATTCAATCAAAATCTCAATCTATACAAGCTTATCAAGATAAAGTACGTGCGCTACAAAGTCAAATATCGGCATTACAAGCGGAGCAGAAACTTAAATTACAACAAGCTCAATTAAAAGTAAAAAGTAGCAGAATAGACTTAGAAGCTGCTGAAACCAACCAATCTATTGCGCAAACTCAATATGACCGCATTATAGCGTTGCAAAGTGAAGGTTTAAAAGCTACCAAAGATGTGGAAGAAAAACGAATGAAACTTCAAGCCACACAAGCTAAATACATTTCACAACAAAACAAACTGAGCGAAGCAGAAATTGAATTATCCCGAATTAATGCTATGTATGCAGATAAAATTGCAAAGGCACAGAGCGATTTGTACACCGCCCAGTCATTGCAATTTAATACGCAAGCCGAAGTTTCAAAGCTAGAAAACAGTTATTCAAATTATGAAAAAAGAAGTTCACTTCGGTTCGTAACAGCTCCACAAGATGGGTACATAAATAAAGCGTTGAAAGGCGGCGTTGGTGAAACATTTAAAGAAGGTGAAAGCTTAGTAACGATAATGCCTTCAGATTATGAATTGGCTGTTGAGACTTATGTAAGGCCTATTGATTTACCATTAATTCATATAGGCGAAAAAGTACGCATACAATTTGATGGATGGCCAGCTATTGTCTTTAGCGGCTGGGAAAGCGCTTCTTATGGAACGTACGGAGCAAAAATAGTAGCCATAGAAAATTTTATCAGCCCCAATGGGATGTATCGTGTTATATTATCTCCAGACGTAGAAGATGAACAAGAATGGCCTAAAGGAATACGAGTAGGTTCTGGAGCTAGAACAATTGCGTTATTAAACGATGTGCCTATCTGGTATGAGATATGGCGACAATTAAATGGTTTTCCACCAGACTTTTACACACCAAAAAACAGTAATAAAGAAGCTACAAAGTAATGAAAAAGTATTTTTTATATACAGTATTTATTCTATTGTTTCAGGCTGGTTTCAGTCAAAAAAACGATGTTTTGAGCTTTTCAGAATATTTAGGATATGTAAAAAAATACCATCCTATTGTAAAGCAAAGTAATTTGGTTATTAGTGAAAGTGAAGCCAAGTTATTAAAAGCAAGAGGATCTTTTGATCCTAAAATTGAAGTTGATTATGATAGAAAAAAGTTTAAAAACTCAACCTATTATGATAAGTTAAATACTGCTTTTAAAATTCCAACTTGGTATGGTGTAGAGTTAAAAGGAAGTTATGAGCAAAATAGCGGCGAGTATTTAAACCCTGAAAATACTGTTCCTACAGATGGTTTGTATAATGTAGGGGTTTCGGTTTCGGTAGCCAGAGATTTATTGATTAATGAGCGTATGGCCACCTTAAAACGGGCTAAATTATTTAAAAATCAAGCAGCGGCAGATGCTAAGTTGTTAGTAAATGATATTCTTTACAAAGCTTCAATGTCTTACTTTTCTTGGCTAAGAGCCTATCAAGAAAAAAAAGTCTACGATGCATTTGTTGAAAATGCTGGCTTGCGGCTTGAAGGGGTTAAAAGAAGTTTTGAAGTAGGAGAAAAACCTGCTATAGATACTACCGAAGCCAGAATTGCTTATAATACTAGAAAACTAAATTTAGAAAAAGCTCAATTAAAGTACATTAAAACTTCACTAGAACTTTCAAATTATTTATGGATAAACGATGTTCCTGTAGAAATTAAAAATACACTTATTCCTGATACTGAATTAAAAACAACTATTGATTATGCGTTGCAAATAGATACCATTGGCATAGATGAATCGCTAGAAAACCATCCCAAACTACAATCGTTAGACTACAAATATAAAAGCTTGGAGGTTGATCGTAGATTAAAACAAAACAACCTTCTTCCGCAAGTAGATTTACAATATAATTTTTTAAGTGAAACCCCAGAAACAATCAACTCTTTTAATACAGCAAATTATAAAGCAGGTGTAGCCGTACGCTTTCCGTTATTTTTAAGAAAAGAAAGAGCAGACTTAAAACTAACCAAGTTTAAATTAGAAGCAGTTGATTTTGATAAACAGGCTACCTCTTTGGCAATAAACAACAAATTGAATTCTGCTCAAGAAGAGATACGCTCCTATGAGAACCAACTTACTATTGCAGATACAATTGTTTCAGATTATTCTGTTTTACTGAAAGGTGAAGAACGAAAGTTTGAAATTGGTGAGAGTTCTTTATTTTTAATTAATTCAAGAGAGTCAAAACTTATTGAGAGCACCTTAAAAGTAATTGCATTAGAAAATGATCTTCTTCAAGCAAAAGCAACATTGTTTAATGTTTTGGGTATTTAATGGTAGCCACTCCTCTCCTACTGTATTATATACACAATACCTTATGTAATTAAATTCAACATACATAATACGCTTAATATCCACAAACAAATGATAAGACTAAGGTTAATTAATAATGAATTCATTTTAATAAAATATTAGTTAGTTTCTATTTGTTCCAGTTGCTGTAAATCTGCTGCTGCACGAGCGGTAATACGCTTGTAGCAGTTAAATCCCCAACGCGCAAACCAGAGTACTCCTAATGTAATTGCTGCATAAAAAACTAGCATCCCTGTAGAATGTTCTTGTTGAAATAAATCTTTATTATTGGCTGCCATAGAAAAAACCGGAGCGACTAGCCACATTAATATGACGCTATACACGGCTCCTACTTTTTGAACAAGTAAAACGTGTTTTTTCTTTTTTATAAAATCGACCAAAGTATCTTTATAAGTGTTTTGGGTAATGTTTAAGTTTTTCATAGCAAATAAAGCTCGCAGACTAAACACCGGTAAGGCTAGTAATGATACTGAAGCTAACAAGCTACACGTTATTAAATACCAGGTATTCATTTTATCTAAATTGGCCAAAATGTAGAGCGCAGCCAGTACACAAATAATTGCACCTGTAATTTCATAAAAAGAAAGTGTACTGAATCTGTTTTTATATTTCTGTTGTGTCATTTCCATAATAATAGCATCTGTTAATTGTTTTTGCTGTTCTAGTTGGTTACTCATCTGTGACCACACATTTTGCATGTCTTCTAGTTTCATATCGGTTACTTTTTTGTGATCTTATTTTTAAGTTTTTCTTTAATACGTGCCATTCGAGTGCCTACATTACTTGTGCTAAGCCCGGTGATTGAAGCAATGGTTTCATACTTTTTTCCTTCCAGAAAAAGAAAAATTATCCCCTTTTCAACATCATTGAGCTCTCGTATGTGTTTGTAAACAAGTTTTAATTGCTGTTCGAGTATAGGATCATAAACCTCATTAACTAAGGTTATACCATCTAGCGACACCTTTTGCCCTTTTCGTTTTTCTTTTTTTGAATATAAAACAGCCGTATTTAAAGCAATGCGATACATCCAAGTACTTACTTTTGCATCTCCTCTAAAACTGCCAAACCCTTTCCACAAATTGATGACAATTTCTTGATACAAATCCTGTTGATCAGCTTCGGTTTGTGTAAACAAGCGGGTAACTTTATAAAGAATTCCTTCATTATCTTTTATGATGGTTGTAAACGCTTGTTCTTGCATGAAATACTTGCTTTACCTTATTAGAGTTCAAGGTGGCAAAAAAATCACACTTTTTGTAAAGTTTTTTTTAAATGGTACTGAAACCAGCCTATTGAAAGGAATTCTGTATTCAAAAAAATGTCGTGTTGATAGTTTACAATGGTGCGTAAATGTTAATGTGAGTTACTTTTATTAACACTTCTGCCTAAAAAAATATTAAAGTGATTATGAAGTTATTACACCTCTCAAATTTGATGTATCTTTATTTACAACGTAACAATAAAAAGAAAAAACTATGAAAAATTCACAAAAAAAAGGAATAGCAGCAGCATTAGTAGGAATTGGTGCAGGCGCATTGGCGTGGTGGCAATATAAACGTATGTCACCCGAGCAGAAAAAAAATTTAAAGTCTAAAGTTAGCAACGCAGGAGACCGAATTAAAGATACGGCTAAAGATGTAGAATCATCTATTTCTGAAAAGTACAACGAACTTAAAGGGACTGCAAAAGAAAAAGTTGAGCAAGCAAAAAGCTAACTACCGTTAGATAAAATGCATTATAATCCCGTCAGTAATGACGGGATTTTTTTTGTATGACCTTTTGCGTTTTCAGTTATAATTAATTGTATCTTTAGTAGTATACAAACATTATTATGAAAAAACTTTTACGAATTATAGCAGCCGCTTGGGGTGCCAAAAAAATTGGTGGCGGCAAATGCGGTTGCATTGGTACAATCGTGGTATTTATTATTCTTTATTGGTTATTAGGATATGTTTTTGAGTTGTTTTAATATGTTTTATTTAAAAATCAATATCAATAGTCCAAACAGGCTCTTGTGTTTCAACGTTATATAAAACCAATTCATACATTCTATTAATCAAAGCAAAGTTGTTGTTGTATATGCTGGCAAAAGAAGCTTTCGGAATTTTCATTACCAAGTTTTCTTTATTTATATCACTATATAACTTTAAATCGCAATTATCAGGATCTGATGATGCATCTTGCCATTCTTTCATGGCTTTTTGCCATTCATTTTGTTTCTTAGTCATCTGTTCTTGCCATTCGGCCATTTTCTTTTTGGAAGTACCAGCTGGTGAACCAAAATCAGGTGCATCTGGCATAGGACCTACTGAACAATCTTTTTCTCCAAATAAATATTCTGATGTGTTTTCATAATATAAGGGATAGCCTATATTGGTAATTCCTTCATAACTTTCACTAAAGAGAATCTCATTATTTTCTAAATTATATAGGAACCGAACGCCTTCTCCATTTCCTATAAAGTTATATAATAAAAGGTTGTCTGATAAAAGTCTAACAGTAGCGTTTCTACTGTATTTACGTAATTCAGGAAATTGGTCATATAATATTGAAGATGATACTTCTTTTATAACCTCATTCGTATTTACATCTATAAATTTTATAGATTGCTTGCTCTTGTCGTGAAGTATAAAGGTGCCATTATTGCGTAGTGCTAAAAACCTTTCTTTAGTGATATCATATTCATTAAAAATTCGCTTTGACTTGGTTGAAAAGTCTATCAAATAATAGGTTTGTTTTTTACCGGCTTCAGCTAATTTTGGAGAAATTTCTGATAGTTGCTTACTTAACTCCATTATTTCATTTGTAGAAGCATTTTTCATTTTTGAGGTAAGCTCTTGTTGCTTTTTTTGTAGATTTCTAAAAGCATCATTATGCATAACGATTACTTGTCCCTTATTGGTAATTCCCCTAGGAATAATCATCATATTTGGATCGGTAAGGTCTTCTGGTCCTTTTTCTAGAATATCAAAAAATTGATAACTATCTACTACTTCTCCGCTTTCTGTTTCTATTTTATAAACACTATGCCGGCTGGCAGCATAACTCATTCCTGTCTCTTTATTGACTGCAACTGCCATAACCGGTTGATCGAGTACAGCAAAACTTTTAAGTTCTCCCGCTGTCCCATCAACAAACAACACTTGATTGTTGGTGAATTTATAAATAGGCATAATACCTAAATCGGGGGTTTCTTGTGCATTTATAGGTATGATTTGTACTAAACATAATAACGTAACTAATAGTATGGATAGCTTTGTATTTTTCATAGTAAAAAGGTTTAAATAAATATGGTAATTAAAGTTTTTGAAGTGTTTCCAAATATTTTTGATGGCTTTTCTCAGCCAGGTTCGTATTATCTAGAGCTTTGTATACTTCTTCTTCAAGTGCATAAATTTTAGGATTAGTGGGCTGTTGCTTTTTCAAAATTTTTAAAGCAAATAAAGCACCCTTATAATCTTCTTTTTTAAACCGAATATATGCATTGAAATAGCCTAGATTATTACTATCATAATTAGTGACACCTGCAATTGCATTGATAGCATGATTTTGTTTTAAATCTCTAATGACATCTTTGGCTTCTTCAAACTTTTGAAGTGTCATTAAGATTTCTAGCTTTTGGTATAAAAACCAAGCATCAAACTTTTGAATTGCCAATTCGGGAGCCTCATCATATAGCTTTTTGGCCTCTATTATTAAAGATAGAGCTTCTTGAGGATTTCCTTTTTTAGCTGCCAAGTGTGCATTAGCTACATTCAGCATAGCTTTACTTCTTAATACTTCTAGGCGAAACTCTTCATCTGATAAATTCATTTTTTTTCGTTTACTCACCTCATCTCTATAATATTCATAGGTTTCTTCAAAAGTAGTGTGCATTCTCTTCAAGCCTTTTAATGCTTGATCTGCTTGAGTTATTTGATTGGTCTTTATATTAGCAATTACACCCAATGCAGCTAAATAACCTATTTCAAATCTTCGTATCCCATCAAAATTGTATGTAAGACTTATCAAGTCTGGATATATGGTTCTTACAACGGTTTCATTCTGAAAATGATCTTGAACTAGCGAAGCATATTGAGCAGTAGAATAATAATCTTTATTTTTAAATGATTCTTGCGTTAATTTAATAGCATCATTAATTGCAACATTATAGGTTAGGTTTTTTCTAATTTGTTCAGCTTTATCTTTCATACCAAGTGCAGCATAACACCTTGCTTTATACATATTTATTTTGTCAAAAGTTCCTGCCAACCCTTCTGAAGCATTAGCCATATGAGGCATATCGTCTGTATTGTACTGGTTTTGAATGGTTTCAATTCGTTTCAAAACTTGCTCTATAGGCATCGTATTTATTGTAGATTTTATCGTTGCCATTTCAGTTTGTGTTGGAAACCCGTCAAATACAATATATTCTAAGTATATCAATCTTGCTGAAGCAGTTGCATATTCATATTCAAGCAACCGTTGTTCTAGTTTGTTTAATTCTTGTAATGTTTCTTGATTAGCCTCATAATAGTATGGAATAGCTGTTACTTCATCATAAATCATACGTATTTTACGACTCAAACTACCCATTGAAGACCGTAACTGTTTTTGAGCAGCAGTTAATTCAGGTTTTTTACTTTTATTAACTCCAAAAATAGCTTTTCCAATGGCAATGGCTTGCATAACATTTTCTCCCATATTTAGCATTTGATCCGTTGTTTCATCCATTGGGCCAAATATGGAAGCATCTGCTCTTATTTGATCAATTGTAGCACTATTTTGTTGCATTTCTTCGGCTAGTGCCTTAATACCGGGGTTTGAACTTTCACTAGCCAATGATCCCATAAAATCTGTAAGATCACGGCTTAATTGATTACCAGTAACTATTTCACCTATGTTTTGTCTAGCAATAGGTTTTGGACCAACTTTTCCGCTAGATGAACCACCTCGCGGACTGTCTGCGCATTTTGATGGTAAAGGACTCAAGCCTGGATCACTCGGTCCTTTGACGTTATAATAATTCTGACGTAAATTTTTAAGTTGTTTAACCGAAAATGCTGAACCATCAAATTGTTTTTGAGCCGTTCCGTTTATGCAATGACACCGATAGCCTTCATATTGATTGGCTGCATGTTCTGCTCCTGAATTTGAAAACGAAGTACTACCAAACTTATCTCTAGCGGCAAAATTACAATCTGCACTTCCTGAAACTGCAGAAGATGCATTTCCATTATCTGCAAGACTTGTTAAGGCTTTTAAAAGGTCATCATCACCTGATCCTTGTTGATTTGATTGTACAAGACAATCTGGTACATAATCTGTTATTTTTCCGAAATCTTTACAATATACACCATAGTCATTGTAACTAGTTTTGATGGCTTCTAATTGCTTTTTAAGATTGGAAGCTTCTGCTTTTTTTAAGGGTTTTGTTTTGCACTGACAGAGCTTTGCATAAAATTCTGCAACATTACCGCAGGTTAAACCACTATCACCCGCACTCATGTTCTGTTTAGCTTTTGTCACTCTACTGTCCTGCGTACAGTCTTGAGCAGCGGTAGAAAAAAAATTACAAAAAATGAGTAATACCGAATAGAAAAGGTGCCATTTAAAAGAGGTATGCATTATAACTTAAATTTCTTTTGAAGAAATGTAAGTAGTCTTATTGATTCACCCAATACCCAGATTTGGGTATATTTTGTAGGAAATATCTTTTTTTAAAAGTATTATAATGTCCCAACACTATTGTCTATCAAGCCTATTGAGAATTCTTAGCTCTCTTTTACGAACCGAAGACAACCTGCTATTGCGAGTACACAAACCGGTACTATAATCATATTTTGAACCTGTGACTTCTGCATAATAGTCTGTACTTTTTGAATATACCAAGTAGCTTTTACCAACTACAAAGGCATATCCACAACTAGCTGAGTCCTCATTGGTAATAACTTCAACTTGAGTTACCTTTTTTGCTCCTTTTATTACTTTAATAATTTCAAACGTAAAACGTACCTGTTTTCCAAAAACAGCAGTAGATTCAGTATTAATCTGTTCTTTTGAGACTACCTTTCCGGTAAAAATTAAATCGTTTTTAGCATAGGCTTTTTTCACCTTCTGGTTGAAAGGTGATTTTATCTCAACACAGGTGCAGGCTGAGCCTATCCCCATTCCTATCAATACCATACAAATTGTATAAATAGCTTTCATTTTATGATTTTTAAATTATAATGCAATTAGTCTTGTACCTTTTCTATCTTGTACAACAAAAGTTCTTCGTCATCGTCGGGTAGTGTTACGGTCCCTTTTTTTAGTAGTCCGAGTTTTTCCAATAGTTTTTGCGAACCGTAATTTTGTTTTGTAGTATATCCTTGTACCGTTTGAATATTAAACTCATAAAATGCTGCGTCAAGTATACAACTAGCAGCTTCAAAGGCATATCCTTTTTGTTCGTATTGAGGTAAAAAGGCAAAACCAATGTCTACTCCTTCTACTCCTTCCCTATCGTATAACCCACACGAACCTATCTTCTGTTTATCACCTTTCCGTATCACGGTATAGTTTCCATATCCCAATCGGTGCAATTGTGGCAGCATTCTTTTTTCAATATACTTTTTGGCTTCTGTAACTGTTTTAATATTACGATCTCCAATGTATTGTAACCATTTTGGGGTGTTGAGCAAATTGTATATCATGGGAGCATCCTTTACAGAAGTAGGCTGCAATAGCAATCGCTCGGTTTCAAAGGTTTTATAATTCATTAAGGCAAGATAAATAATTAAAAAATTACATATTAATCATTTTCTGAATTTTCATAGATCTCTATGCAAGAATTTAAGGGATTTCCTTGCTTATGTACGCAATCACAAAAGTTTTTTCCAGCTGTTAGTCGATTGGTATTTTTAAACTGTGACATACATTGAGTATACGTGTTTTTGGGCATAATCTTATACATATGTGATGTGCTAAAAACAATAAGTACAGTTACTAGAAATACGCCTGTGAAAAACTTCCAAGGTACTCGGTTTGTAGTTTTCTTCACTGGTACCTTTTCTGAAGAAATAAATGCTGTTTGTTTGAATGGAAGTAAATATTTCAATCTATCATAATGCCAACAAAGTAGGTAAACATTTGCCAAAACCATAAGCGGAGCTGTAAATAAAGAACCATCAAAACGTACAGCAAAACTTAGTATACAGATATTTAAAATAATAGGAAAGTATATAACTGCTCCCAATGCAACAGTTCTAGGAATCAATAATAATACTGCAGCCAGTAGTTGTACAACACCTATAAAGGTATAATAATACCCCGTATGATGTAATGCCACCAAATACGCTCCCATTGGGTGTAATTCAGAAAGACCGTTAGCAAAACGCTCATCCATCAATTTTACAATACCTGCGGGAATAAACCCTGCTGCCAATGCTAACCGATTGAAGATAGCAAAATACTTGAGCCATTGGTTTTGTTTAGCTCTTGCATGAAATTGATCCAGCTTGGTGACTACATTCATCTCATAAAAATAACAAATCTATATACGATATATTACTACCTTTTTATTCAAATTTTTATCTTGTAAGAATTACAACGCGTATTCCTACAAATCCATACACTATCCATACACTAGCTATAGAGTATCTATACAGTAGCTATAAAGTAACTATACTTCAGCCTATTGAAGTATAGCTTACCTAATTATTTTATCTTTATATCTCTTTATCAGCCAAACAAAAAAAACAGTCTTATGCTTGTACCCTATTTAAAAATAGTTTGTGTGTTCTTTTTTATCTGTTTTGCTGCTTGCAAAGGCGATGATGCTAGCACACAAAGACAATCTTTTTTTATTGCATTACCTACAGACCCTGTTAAAGTAACCAACACAGAAGGTGATTGGTTGGTGTATGAATTACACATCAAGGCTCCTTCGATATCTAAAGCAGAACTATATCAAGGTTCAACTTTATTACAAACCTATACCGATTTTATTACTAAAGACGATTTACACTTAGCTAGCATTTGGTTGCCATATCCTGAATCTGGTTGGAATACCCAACAAATAAAGCACACGTTTTATTATACCGATACTAACGGATCTGAAAAGGTTGAAACATTTACCCTACCAATCAACTCAAACTATCCTGCTAGTAAAACCATTACCTTTCCCGTTCCCGAAGGTATTTGGTTGGCTGAAGGAGCTCCCGGGAGTACCTCCTATCATACTCGAGCTATTTTTCCTTATCCCGAACCACAATATGATACCACTCAAGAAGGTTATTTGATTGGTAACAATCCCCAACGCTACGCCATAGATTATGCGCGTATTGAAGAAGGACTTCCTTATAAAAATGAAGGAACCTCACTAGAAGATTGGTACTGTTATAATCAACCCGTAACTGCTGTAGAAAGTGGTACCGTTTTATTTACTAAAAATACAATCCCCGATCATCAAACCCCCGGCGAATATGATTATGATATTACTACTGAAAATGTAACCGGAAATGTTGTGTATATAGAACACGCTGATGGCACCATTAGCACCTATTGCCACCTTATCCCAAATTCGGTTACTGTAACGGTTGGTGATGTGGTTGCTACCGGAGATGAAGTAGGTCGCTTGGGTAATTCAGGAAACTCATCTGCGCCGCATTTACATATGCATTTGCTTACCAATCCTGAAGGTAAATCTATTGAAGCCTATGAGGACGGACTCTACTTTGAAAGTCTTCCATATGTGTTTCCTCAGTTTAAAAAGTTAGGGCAATTACCTCCGGGATATTTAGACGTTCCGCCGTTATCCCCTTTTTCACCTTCAGAAGATACTGATTTTACTCAAAAGCTTCCGTCAGAAAGTGATGTGATTCAGTTTTAAGTACTTTAATTGGTTTCTATAACTAAATCCCCTTTTGAAAACCGTCTGGCTTTATTCCATATTGTTTCCGGTATTAAGGGAGAATGGTTGTTTACGTTTTCTATTTTCAATCTAATTTTTTCACACTTTGCTTTAATTTCTTTTTTATCCATCGCATTTATAAAGGTAAGTACTTCTTCAATATCATGCCGTATTTGCCCATAGCCTACATCTGCATCTTGATGGTTTTTGGCTTTTATTTCAAACTTTAAAAACGTTTGTAAAGAAGTAAGGATAGATACTAAAATACTCAAGGCTCCTATGATAAAATACTTATCCTCAACTCCTGATGCAGAGAATGCAAACAAACCGGTAACAGCAGCTAGAACGGTTGCCGGTACACCTATTAATAAATGATAGTTTCCTTTTCTCTTAGCGGCTAACCGGTGAGCCAGTTGTTTTCGCTTTACCCTTCTTAACCATTTGGTAAGAAGGTTTGCCTCTATTGCATGCTGTGATTCCATAATTGAATTGGTAGGTCATTAAACACAAAATTGATACAATATAGCTTTTTTTACTCTTTTTCAAGGTATTATACCAACGGGTAGCTGTTATTTAATGGAAAATAAACATTTGCAATAAGAATGCACTCCTTATTTTAATTTGAAACAACCTTTAACCCAATAATGGATAAAATTAAGGTTGCAATAAATAGTAGTCGTAAAAAGGTAGCGGGTTCTTTAAATACAAAGATTCCTATAAGAACTGTGCCAACTGCACCTATTCCGGTCCAAACGGCATAGGCAGTACCAATAGGTAAACTTTGAGTAACTTTAACTAATAGTATCATACTTATTGCTAAAGTAACTATAAAACCAGCATACCACGCATACATTTCGGTGCCGGTAGCCATTTTGGCTTTCCCTAAGCAAAAGGCGAAAGCAACTTCAAAGAGGCCGGCAATTATTAATACTATCCAGTTCATATGTGTTTTTTCTTAACTAAATTATGTGTCGTTGTATCGTGAAAAGGTATGCATTAACATTATCTACTACCCCACTTCTCTTTCAAAAGCTAGGTAATGAGTGGTTGTATTGGTATACAATGGAATGATTTTTACTTCACACAGATAGGGTGTTTTATCTTTTCGATAGTTTACAAGTACCTCTACAAAAGGTTTATTGGTTGTAAGTTTATTTTTAATTGTTCTTTTTTGAGTAGCACTTGTATTGGCTCCTTGTAAAAAACCAGGTGTTTTGTGTACTGCAAACTTTTTAGAATATCCGGTCATTGTAGAAAAACCGTCATTTACCCAGATAATGCGTTGGCGGCTATCAGTAAGTATAAGAGCTTCGTACTCATGTTCAGAAAAAACAGTTTTTATATCATTTTTCCAATTGTATTTTTTTGCCATTTGCATCACTTCTTGCATTTCATTTTTCTTTTTGGCTGCCTGTAAAACCTGGTGATAATGCTCGGTATACAATCCCCAACTGAGTAACGGCACCGAGTTGTTTGTAGAAGGTTCTAATTGGTTGTAAATAGTTGAATACTCATCATCGTGTAATCCGGAAAGATACATATCTAAGCCGGTCATTTCTGAAAGGTTTTTCATATCGGTATTTGTATAAGTAGCATTCGGGCGCTACTGCTAAAACACTAAAAATATCTATGCTTTATAAAGGATTACTTGTTTTGGGAACTAGTTTTAGGAGAAATGTATCGTTAAGCTTTTACTCTTATAATTGTTTGAAAGGCTTTGCTAATGTAGTTACGGTTTTATACCTACAGTCTTACTTAGATAAACTCAGCACAGGCTCTCAAGGGACCATTCAGCTGAATTTATTTCATCATCTTAGCCGTACCTACTACATTGTGATATTCAGGCAAACACTCCTCTACCCTTTATTGTGTTAATTCAAACTTTTCGAAAGAATTGCCGGTTTGTTTATAAAGGCCGTTATGTTGTGTACCCAACCATATAGTCCCTGAGTTGTCTTTATATATGGTTACTAGCAATAGCGGTTTGTTTTCGGTGTTTATGGTTTGTTTGGTTAGTTTAATTCCGTCGTACTTATAAAGACCATCATCATAGCATATCATCCATAAATTTCCATCTGTATCGCGCAAGCCTCCGTTAAAGTATAACAGGTCGTTGTTTGCAAGTTCTTGAGGAAGTTTAACCATCGCGTGTTTGGTATATCCTTTAGGTACTTCTTTAGAATCTATTTGATAGATATGGTACAAGTTACTAAGCCAAAAATATCCATTTTTATCTTCAAGAATAGCACGCACTCCGGGTTCTCTGCCATCTGTTAATGTAGACAACTCCTTTTCGCCAAACCACAAAAAATTACTACCATCATACCGATAGGCTCCAGCGGTATTGGTTCCAAACCATATAGCCCCTTCACTATCTTTATTTATTCCATATACATCGTAAGCTCTGTTAGTTGCGTTTTGAGGTGTGTTTCCAGAATAAGACATTCCGAAGGCTTGTAAATCTTTTGTAGGCAGTTGTAGCTCGTGCAGCACCTTTCCATCATAACGATAGAGTACACTTCCGTTGCAATTAAACCATAAATCGGTTTCGTTAAGCTCCCAAGTACTTTCTGAAGCCGCTAATACTTCAATTGTACTAAGCTTGTTTCCATCATATTTTTGAATACCTTCAGAAGTTTCAATGTATATATTCCCTTTGGTATCCTCTTGTAGACTGCTTATCCTATTACTTACCAATCCATCATGGGTAGTAAAATGAATTATTGTATCATTGGTATAGCGAAACACTCCATTACTAGTGCTGCCAAACCAATAGGCGTCCTTACTATCTTGAAACACGATTTTTAGCTGTGTATTTTCTATGTTTATCTGATTACCTAAAGCTACAGGTTCAGCAGGGATTTCTATTTTGGGTAGTTTACTACTCAACCAGATCATAAGCCATACCAGACATGACAGTAGAATTACATTATGTATTTTTTGAGACATGGTGATTTGGTTTAGGGTAGTAAAAATACATTAATTTAAACACGTATCCATAACCATACAAGTACTTGTTTCATTGTGAGGAAAGTTTAAAAATATGATGTGTTAATCCAAAAGTATTATATAACTATTCCTTTTTAAGGATTGGTTTTAAAGCTATAAATGCCTCTTGAATAGTTTGGAAGTGGTGTTCTTCTGAAACTAAATCGGGTATAATATCGATCGATCGTAACTTATCCATAGGTTGTTCTTGTAAACCAACAAAAAATACCTCTACCCCTTTTTGTTCCAAATCTAATACAATATCTTCTAAGGCATACAACCCTGATTGATCTACTAATGGAACTTGATCCATTCTAATAATCAACACTTCAATTTTTGTTTCAATGGCAGCTATTTGGTTTTTTAAATGAGCTGTAAATCCAAAAAACAGAGGACCTTTTAAATGTTTGATTAGTATTTTGTCTTTATACACATCGTAATAAGGCAATTCATCTTCCCAAGGTTTTTCATCATTTAAGTCTTCAAGAGTCTCTACAACTATCCCTTTTTCACCAAGATCACTTGCCTTTTTCATAAATAATATACAAGCCAATGCTACTCCCAATCCTACTGCTTGAATTAAACTACCAAATGTAGTAACCAGTAGAACCAATACCAATACCACTGCGTCTGCCTTTGGTACACGCAATAAGTGCTTTAACCCTTTGGTATCAATTATCTTAAAACCAATAGGAATAAGTAATCCGGCCAATACAGAAAGAGGAATATAAGATGCTAGCGATCCTAATCCTAATAGAACTGCCAATAAAAACAATCCGTGTGTCATTCCTGAAAGACGTGTTTTACCACCGGCATTAATATTAACCACCGTACCTTTAGTTGCTCCGGCACCGGGTATTCCGCCCACAAATGCTGCCAGCATATTACCAATACCTTGACCTATTAACTCCCTATTACTATTGTGTTTTGTTTTGGTCATATTATCTGCAATTACAGATGTTAGCAACGAATCTATACTTCCTAACACAGCCAATACAGCTGCATATTCTAGAATCAACGTGTAGGATTCTGCCGGAATACCACCAAATAGTGCATCAATCTTTAATTCAGGAATACCGGAAGGAATATCACCAATAATTGGCACATCCCATCCTAAAAGATAACCAGTAACTGCAGCTACTATCAACGCTACCAAAGCACTTGGAATAGCCTTGGTAATTAATGGAAATACATAATACACAATAACAGTTAATACACCCAATGCAAGTGCATACCCATTAAAGTCTGAAAAAAGTCTTGGAAGGTCTTGAATCACCGCCGTAGTAGACTTTGCAGATGATAATCCTACAAAAGGGAACAACTGTAATATAATAATAATTAACCCTACCCCACTCATAAAGCCAGATACTACCGAATACGGGAAATACTTAACATATCCTGCAATATTAATAAGTCCAAACACAATCTGTAGCACACCACCAAGTAAAAAACTTAACAGAATAATACCCATTGCAGACTCCAGGCTACCTGTCATACCAATGGCAGCTGTTACCAATGCAGCAGATACTACGGTCATAGGACCTGTAGGTCCACTGGCTTGTGTTTGCGTACCACCAAAAAGCGCAGCAAATATTCCTACCATTATGGCACCGTAGAGACCTGCCGTAGCACCCATTCCGGATTGAACACCAAACGCAAGTGCTAGGGGTAACGCAACAACTCCTGCTACGAGACCACCGGTAAAATCTCCTTTAATATTGCTGAAATCAAATAACTTTTTAGGCATAGGGGTACTATTTTATTAAAATTGTAAGTTTCCAAAAATACGTGTTTTTTTAAAAACTACGCTCACCCCAAAATTAAAGAATCATTATCTCTTTGCTTTTTAGGCACTCACACTTTAGTGTAAGTCAAGGATTATTTTACTATTGGTAGTAATAACATACCTTTTAATTTATTTGTATAACGTTTACAAAAAGCTTTTAAGAAAGTCTAGCTTTAGAAAGCCCGAATTGCCCGAACTCCATTTGTATTGTTCTTAAGCGAGTTTGTTTGGAAACCACTAGATAAGTTTTGTCTGAAAGCCGAATTAGCGTTGGGTTCGGTTGAACTCCAATAATTCGTACTGTTGAAGTTACTACCTGAATTTGCTGTTGAAGTAGCTTCAATAATAGCTTTGTTCTGATACATTATGTTAAGTTCTTCTCTTGAAGGTAAATACCAATCACCGTAGGTTTTGCCACCTTCTGTGATTTGTAGTTCATTACAGATACGTGCGGCATATGTAACATTGTCATCCCCTATGGCAACTTGAGAAGAAATAATAATGTTAGTGTTAGCTTTACCAGCATAGGGACCATCGCCTTTGGCTTGAGTGTTTCCAAAAGTTCCTGCATACCATCTTACCCCTGAACTTTGATCTTCTTTTGCACATACAAGCCCGTGTTTCCCGGTTTCATCCACCCAAAACACTACACCACCATGAGCAAAATCACCTACAGAATAAGATGAACTTGATGAATTATCATTTCCTAAAGCAATCCATTTATCATCAGAAGCATTATAAAAATAATATCCTATTAAGTTAATGTCTTCAGTTTCAGATGTTGTTGAAGCTACAGAAACATCATTAACGTATAATATTGCTCCGTCTTGTTCTGCATTATAAACTGCAACTTTAGCATCTAATTGTTGTAACGTTATAGAAGGAGGCTGAACACCATCAGGTGTTGTAGTTGTCATTGCATTACCTTCAACCTGTAAAGTAGTGCTAGGCTCTGTAGTATTAATACCTACTTGGGCAAAGCATGTTATACTGCTTATAGCTAGCAGTATGAGTATAATCTGTTTCATAATGTTTGTATCTTTTTAAGTATTAAAAAGAGACTAAGTATATAAAGATTTTGGGGTCACAAATTTAAGTATACTCCTACAGCCATGGTATACCCAAATTTGGGTATATCAGGTAAAGGGCACTATGCAGACTAATTATTTTTCGTGTTTTGCTTCCGTTTCCTTTTTCTAGCTTCTTTCCGTTCTCGTCGTTTTCGTTCTTGTTCAGTTTCAATCATGAAAAGAATGGGTAACGAGTATCGCTGTTTAACTGCCTCTCCGTTTACTATTGAAGGATTCATAGCGGGAAGTTCTTGTATAACTCGTATTGCTTCTTCTTCAAAAGCAGGGTGAACAGACCGTGCTTTTACGTCCACAATACTTCCATCGGTATCTACCGAAAACATCGCGAATATCTTCACCGTCTCTCCGGGTTTTAAACCTAGTTGTTTTACTGCTTTATCTATCCTTTCAGAATTTAAACTTTGTAAGGAGTCTGATACTTTTGTAAAATCGTGTTGTGCAATAGCAATGCTACTAATTAGCACAGTGAAGATGAAAAGGAGTTTTTTATTCATGTTTTTTATTTTTAGTATATAGTTTTATTTTATCTAACAACACCTTAGCATACCTATCATAAAAATCTTCTGTAAACATATCATTATAACCAAAATATGCCCTTCCTTCATCTCCCACAGGAAAAGGAAAACAATACGCATTACTGGGTAACTGCCAGTAATATGCTTCATGTATACGTTCTCCACAATTATAATAAAAGTCGGTTATATTACTAGCGACATCAAATAATACTTCCGGACTCCGCTCTGAAAATCGAAGTAATAATAACGAATCTGTATCATAGTAAAAGGTAGCTTTTAATACACTTTTGCTTTCATTAAAAAGGCTATTTACAACAATCTTATTTTTATATACTTCCATCTTTGCCAAGGTTGTGTCCATTGTAACTATATACTCGGCAATTACTACTTCTTTGTTTTTATCAATAGCGTGAACCTTCCTATCAATTTTTCTTACTAATAAACTATCTGTTTGTGAATAGCATATGGTGGTCAATAAAATAAATAACAAGCTTATTTTCATTACTTTATAGGTTAAGCGTCAAGTTAGTTTTTTATAGCAACCGCTTGGGTTTCATTTTATATAAAACAAATATAACTATTGAAAAAAGCAGTAATAGAAAAAATAGTAATACTGCTGATACAATATCTTTTTTAGTACCATCAAATGAGATTCCTCCTTTTTTTATAACATCCCAAGCAGCCCAACCCAATGAATACGTAATATGAGAAACAAACAAAACGAAGTTTAGTAACCAAAATATTTTATTATTCATTATAATTTGAATACTTAGCAATACAAACAAAATAGCATACAACGTGGCAAAACTTAGCCCATACATACTAGCTCCAGAAGGCTTATATAATAACCTATCCAAAAAAATATAGGTGATTAAAAATAAAGCAATACCATACAAGATTCTTTGTACAGCATCTTTTTTAAGTAAACTACTTATAAATTTCAATAGGTTCTGGTTTGGTTTATTAGTTAGCTTCTCCTTTATCAATACAGAATGAACACAGAGATAGTAAAAATTACTGTAACTAAAGATATAGATTGATAGATTTAATTTTATTCATCAAAATCAATCTTGTATACCATTGTGTTTATTTACCCTATCATATTATTAAACATAAAAAATACTACTACTGTAGCTATTGTAACATATCCGTAAATTGCTGCAATAGTTACATATGCCATATCAGTCCCGCTAGTAACTGTAATACGCTCTAGTACCTTTTTTACATGATACCATTTTAAGGTTCCTCTGTTCCATCGCAATTGGTTAACGTAGCTAATAGGCAGCATTACCATCGCAAAAATAATAACCAGTAAAAACAATAGACCTATTAATGTAAATCCTACCATTATAATAGTATGTACTTTGCTCCAGAGTGTCTTAAAATGTACTTGCGTTCCTTGTACGCGAAGGGTGCTTTTTGCTTTTATATAAATACTTGTAGTAAAAATAGATAGTATCTGTGCATCGGTCACCCATTTTGGAATTTCTAACGAAGGAAATATCCAATACAAAGGATTATATAAAAACTCAAAGATAGGAGCTACTAAACTCCTATAATATGCTACTAGTTCAGATAAACTAAATGCTAAAGAAATATCTAAACCTTGTTGAAATAAGCTTATAATAGACGAGGCTGATAATACTACCCCTAATACACTCCAAATTTTATTAAAAAATAATCCCATTGATTGATTTTATTAGGCAAGGCTTTGTTTATTCCTTTAATTCGTTAAATAGTACTTCATCTTTATATTCAACCTTAGAAAGATGCCTGATACTATTATTCCAGTCAAGGGGTGTCCAATAATCAGGATATTTTACAACAATGGGGTTTCCTATTAATTTTTCTTTAAGGTTGTTTAGTTCCAGACCATGTTCCAGTCCTCTATTAATATAAAACCGGCGATCTATATGTTCCATTATAAAAATTATATCATTTCCTTTATTGGTATAAATTTCTTTTACAATTCCGCTTTCAGAAATAGCTTTACTTTCAGAAACTATGGGTACAGGTCTTACGATTAATACAGCGAGTAGTACAATAAGTAAGCTACAACTTATTAAAACAATCTTTACCGTTTTCTTCATCTATAAGATATTTTAGTTGGCCATAACGGTCTCCATAACCGTTAGTTACAGGAATAAAGTTACTATTTTTCTGTTAAGATCAAGGTTTAATGAGTACGAATTAAAACTCGATGAAGCAACTTATCAGTAAACAACCATCTTCCTTCTTAGTTTGGTATTTTTACTCCATTCTTGTTATATACTCTGTTAATTATACTCAGTAGATACTTTATAGCGGAAATAGAATAGCAAGTATAATAGGTATTAACAAAAACCGAATTATAAAAAAGACACCAATTCCTAGTAGTATAAAGAGTATTCTTTTCAGTACAGCAACTTCTTTAAAGAAGGTAAGTAATGCATACATATAATAGGCTATAATGATACCCACAACAAAAAATGTGGGCGTATGATACTGTGTTATAAATTCTGGAAACCCAACAAATAGGATGGTAATAAATATAGAATTTGAAATCAGATAAAAACTCAAGACCAGTAATTCAGAAAAGTTGAACTTTAATTTTTTAAATAACCAATAAAAGCCCAACGGAAAAACCAATGCTTCTATTAGATTACCCAGTAAGGTCCAGTCGGTTAATAGTCTCAAGTCCCATTGCCGAGCAGAATTGTTGAGTTCTTTTGACAAAAAGGGATACCCTTCAAAGTTATCACTGTGTATAACTTCATTCATATGAGTCCAGTACTGCATAGTAGCTAATGCAGCCAATGCGATTACCAAATACCGTGTTGGATTGGTATATGTTTTACGTTTTCCTTGAATATACGATCTAGCAACGTCGCTTGGTTTGACAATTAATTTCCAAAAGGTGAAAAAAAAACCTTTGTGAATATTGAAGGTATTATCAAAGAAGTCTCTTACAATAGTTGAAAATGCCAATCGTTTGTTAGCCGAATATATTTGACCGCAATTGAAACAAAAGCTTCCTTCAAAATCAGTTCCACAGTTAATACAATTGGTTTTTTTCATTACTTTAGACCATGACACACAACAAACTGTATAACAATCAATTGCTCATTAATTGAAAACTAAGATAGTTAAAATTACCCATTTATATCCCTGGTAGTAAACCCCTTACTTGTTCCCACGCTTTATAGAAAGCAATATGTTACCTAGTGGTATAATGGTTTTTGCTTATATACACTCTTTTTTAGACAATATTTTAGTTATTCTCCTCCATATTTTGCAGGTATTTTGACACTTTTAGATTCCATGGTCCATAAGAGACTGACTATCCACCATCGCCCATCATAATACGTTAATTGGTAGCTATTTATTCCCTTTTCTTCAACTCCCTCAGAGTCCTTGCCATAAAAAGTCTGGAATACTTGAGCAATTCCATTAAATTCATCAACAACTTTATGAATCTCTTCTTCAAGGTATCCTTGTTCATAGTAAGGGTCTTTCAGGAGCGTGAGAAAATCATCAAGTGACACCGTTTCAGCTTTTATTGAATTAGCAACTGTAAATATAGCTGATGGGTGAAATAAATTTCTAACGGCTGTAGTATCCATTTTTTCGCCCTTTTCAATGGTTATTTGATCAAGTAATTCATCGATAATTCCGTTAATAGATTTTACACTAGCATCAATTTGTTCCTGCGCGATAGAACTAGTTGAAGTAGTCAAAAAAATAAGTATGTAAATAAAGTAGTTCATATTGAGTTTATTTAGTACCATTAAACGTGTTCGGCTATGAGTAGTTGCGTGGATTGGCACTTGGTTTTACAAGTAACCCCAACACTAGCATATACTATACAACTAGTTATTAGTTCATGTAACACTTCACGCTCCCACAGCCCCATTGCCCCATCTATTCAGATAATTGGTAACAGCTTCATAACCGTACCAACTTACCTTGCAATCAAACTCAAAGTTATCATAATTACCATCAATAGGTACATTATCCAAATATTTTTGAATCGCTACTTTAGTTTTCCCATCAACGCTATACAGTGTCATGCTCAGCATTCCAAAATCTTCTACAAATGACATAAACACTTCTACTAGGTACTGTATATCTACCATCACATAGGTATAGGGACAAATCTCATATACCGAAAAAAAGAATACTTCCTCCAGTACGTTATTAAGATCTTCTATAAAATAAGTGCGTTGGGTTTCGGTACAATCATAATACGTATGGACGCTATATTCAGGTAGTTTACGTTCCGCCCCATCTTCTGTGTTCTTTAGAGCAATCACCCGTTCAAACTCCTTGTTATCAAAAAATTCTACATGTGCCACAGCCGGAAACCATTCTCTATACTGCTGTTCTATATCTTCTCTGTTTTCTTTCATACAAAACCAGTTTTTCTGTATGGGTTAGTGCTTATACCATTTAAGAAGACTGTGCAGCCTCTTTATGCAATACGTTTTTTACTATAACAATAACCAGTATCAATATACCTACCACCTGGCCTACTGTAAGTAGTTTTATACTATTTTGTTTTTAATTATTGTTTTTAATCAATAACAGTTATTTTCCCTTTTGGTTTGGGTTTTTCTAATTAGCAAGTATACTATCAATTCTAGTGAACTCAAATATACTCGAAGCCGCCGTATTTTCGGTTATGTATTGTTAAGCAGGCATTTTATGTGTAGTTAATGGCTACTTTTTCAGCAATTCTTCTTATTAAATAAAGATAGGGTAATAATTTATTATTGTTTTTTTGAGAAGGTAAAATAACTTTATTTTCTCTTGATTCTCGCAAATGAACTAATACATTTCTTATTTTTTCAATATTATTCTTTATTAATATTAAATCCCCATCTTTTAAATTTTAAATTGCATTATCTCCACTTAAAATCCTCTTGATTTTAAGTCCTCCTTCAAATTCTAAGTCTTTTGAAAAAAACTCTTTATTAGCCTCAATTTCATTTTTAATATCATCGATTGATATTATTTCCGTGATAGTCTTTTCTAGTTTAAGTGAATCATCTCTTTGAGAAAAATGGTCTTTCATTTCTTCAATCAATGATTTTGAAAAATATTCAGGCTTATCAAATATTTCTGGGTCGTTTAGAGTTTTTAAAATTTTGCTTTGTATTCTTTTATCTAAGTAATAATAAGAAGCATATTCAAGCACTTGAAAATAAAAAATAAATTTTAAGCGTACGTTTTCGGTTTGATTTGCTACCATAAAAGTATCAAGTAGTGTAGAATCAATTTTTGTTGCATTTATTTTTTTTGGAAACGTATCAAAAAGCTCGTTAAAGCACGGATTTTTATATGATTCTTCATTTCTTGATTTTGCAAGAATCAAAATTTTTGGAGTATTTCTATCAAAATATGACATATAAAAATTTAGGGATTTACATAAGCCAATTAAATCATAATCAATTTTTTTAAAATCCCCTTTAACATAAAAACTTGCTATAAAAACATCCTCAAATAGGTTTTTATAATAGTCATCTATTAATAAACTTCTATGCAATCTAAGTTGTCGGTAATCGGTTTCACTTTCTGGTAAATTTTCTTTAAATGATTTTGCTAAAAGTTTGAGAGAAGATGAAGCTTCTTTAAAAAAACAATTAAATACAATTCCATTATAAGCAAAATTAAATTTTCTAGTTTTTAAAGTACTATCATTTTTAATGGGTCCGTATATAAATTCGAGTCGATTTTTGGAGTTATCCAAGATAGCAACTAACTGTTCAGGAAATACTATATTTTTTATTAATGTAAGTTTTTGTCCTTTTTTAAAAGAAAAGGATACAGAGTTATCATTCCAAGGGTTTATTAATTTCGTAGAATCATCATATTCAATAAATTTAATTTTTGGATTGTTTTCTTTTAAAGTTTGTAAATTTATATTCATATGTTGTTTGAATTAAGTCTAACGGTATCTGTTATTAGTAGTTTCTTGGTTTAACGGTTAACTTTGGAAGTACACACCAAACTGAAAATCCTTGCGGATTTTCAGAAGTAGACGAGAACAAGCAATCACTTATGGCCATTCTTGTACAGCATTTTATTCTTTAAACATTTTAGACATTGAATTCAGACAAGGGCTTACATCAAAATACAAACCTTCTAATTCTGCCTCATTTTCAGCAAGAGTCAAATAATCATAATGTTCAATTAAGCTTTGAGAACCACCAAATTGAAAACCAAGAATATTCAACAAGTTATATTCATGTGAGGTATAAATCACATAAAATGCTTCCTTTTTACTTTTCCCATTACCTGAACTCATTAACGCATCAACAATAATTCTTAATTGGGTAACTTTTTTATTGAAAGTGATTTTATCTCCAATTTGTTCTAATGAATATAATTGATAATTGATTGCATTCAAATCAAAAGGGTTGTCTAATAGCATTTTATCTGTAAAATCGACCACTCTAATTAAATCTAAACTATCTAATTTTTCTTTTTGTAAGACAACTCTTAAACTGTCTCCAAAATCAGATCGTGAATAAGGCGAATAATTTTCATCATATATATAACCGTAATATAAATGCCTTTTTTCCTCCAAAGTCATTGTTGAATCGGCATTTTGAAATTTATTCATCAAAGATTCATAAAAGAGATTAGATTTTTTCTTTTTAATATTTTTTTTAATTACTGTGTAATTAGGTTTTTCAAAATACCAATCTTGTGAATAGGATAAAGAACTAACAAAGATGAATACTATTAAATATATTTTTTTCATTATCATTTATTTATGCTGTGCAATAATTGTATAAACCCAATAGCGTTTATACCTATATTATTTTTAAATCAATTTACCCCTACCAAAAGGCACAGGCAAATAATTATTCTCACTATAATAACTGGGGAGTTGTTAATGGACCTAACAAATATATACGTTATTTTTAAATAACCGTTAATTTCGTAAAAAAATGAAGTTTTTTTTGATGGTATTGCATTTTTTTATACTTTACCACTCATAACCCTTAACCTTATGTATTATGAACAACCCAAAAGACCAGCAAGAAACACCTATGCCCAAAGGAGTCACATTGCTAACCGATCACGACATTGCCAAGCTCTTTAAAGTAAGTCTATCTACCGTGTACCGGTGGCGTAAGCAAAAGCTCCTGCCCCATTTTGAGATGGGCGTTAACAGCTATTATGTACAAGAAGTGATTGTACCGCTGTTACTGGCCAAAGGCAGCAAAGGTTTACAAGCGGCCCCTGTAGAAAACAACTAATGTTTTTTGCTCTTTTATCGTTTATAATTCCCCTTTTATATAAAACCGTTAGCTCTCTTTATACGGTAATCTAGTAGCATTATGTATGCTTGTCATTGCTTCTTAAATTGAAATTATTATAGTACGCTTTAACACCCCTAAAGTCCTACTTAGGCGAGCTCAGCACAGCACCTCAAAAGGGGGCTTCGGGGGGTGTATCAACCCTTCTAACAAACTGTCATTCCGAAGGAGGTACGACTGAGGAATCTTTACTTGGATTGTTAGATATTAGATTGTTAGTAGGTTAGAGTATTATAAACATTTTTCACTACTCACTACTCACTACTCAAAAGATTCTTCCCTTCGTTGCGCTGCGTTCAGAATGACAAACAAACTGTCATTCCGAAGGAGGTACGACTGAGGAATCTTTACTTGGATTGTTAGATATTAGATTGTTAGTAGGTTAGATTATTATAAACATTTTTCACTACTAACTACTCAAAAGATTCTTCCCTTCGCTGCGCTGCGTTCAGAATGACAAACAAACTGTCATTCCGAAAGAGGTACGACTGAGGAATCTAATGCTGCGCTGTACATCTCCCATACAATCGTTCTCGATACATTTTTTGGTTCCGCTATCGCTTCACCAAAAAACACTCGAACTGACGGTGGTTAGGTACTCTATTGATCAAGAGAAAATGCTTAAGGTCCTACTTCGATACACTCAACACAAGCTCTCAAAAGGCACATTTCAAAAACTCAAAAATGAAACAAAACGTCTGGTTGAGTGGATTTGAAGACGCGACAGCAGGATTCAAATTTGTATCGAAACCTGTTGCATACATTGGTTCTCGATACATTTTTTGGTACCGCTATCGCTTCACCGAAAACACTCGAACTGACGGTGGTTAAGTGTATATTGATCAAGAAAAATCATTAAGGTCCTACTTCGATACACTCAACAAAAGCTCTCAAAAGGCACATTTCAAAAACTCAAAAATGAAACAAAACGTCTGGTTGAGTGGATTTGAAGATGCGACAGCAGGATTCAAATTTGTATCGAAACCTGTTGCATACATTCGTTCTCGATACATTTTTTGGTTCCGCTATCGCTTCACCAAAAAACACTCGAACTGACGGTGGTTAGGTACTCCATTGATCAAGAGAAAATGCTTAAGGTCCTACTTCGATACACTCAACAAAAGCTCTCAAAAGGCACAATTCAAAAACTCAAAAATGAAACAAAACGTCTGGTTGAGTGGATTTGAAGACGCGACAGCAGGATTCAAATTTGTATCGAAACCTATTCCATACATTCGTTCTCGATACATTTTTTGGTACCGCTATCGCTTCACCTAAAAACACTCGAAGTGACGGTGGTTAGGTGTTCATTGATCAAGAGGACACCCCTAAGGTACTCTCAAGGGGACATGCATCTATTCCTATTTAAACCAACTACAAAGAGGATGATATTTTTTTAAGAACAATCTTACAAAGATTACGTACTATTACGTAGCATTATAAGCGAGAAGCTGCGTATCTTAGCCAAACTGTTGAATGAATAGTAAGTTACTAGTTAATTTTACTAGTTAATACTAGTTTTTAAGTTAATAGCCTGAAAGAAAGTCTTTCAGGCTATTTTATTTATAACCCCCTGTTATTCAAAATAAATACGTAACACTACGTATAGAAAGTTAACACGAATTCTCCTACTTTTACCGCCACTAATCAAAATTCTAATTATAAAACCCAATTATGAAAAAAATTACCCAAGTATGGATGTTCATAGCTTTATTATGTTCATCTAGCCTAGTCATGGCACAAAATGAGGGTTCCGATTTTCCCAATACGGGAACTGGTCCTTCATTTAACTTAACCTTAGGAGCTAATGGTTTTAGCGGTTCTGTGAGTACGCCCAGCGACTCTCAAGACCGTTTTCAAATAGTATTGGCTACTGGACAGACAATTACTAGTATATCTTCTTCTGCTACCGGTGGAGGAGCTACTGGTTTTATTCAAGTAGGAAACGGTTCGGCAAGCTTTCCGGGAGGAAATATAACTCCTGTACCTAGTAGCCCGGGCACGTATCAAGTATTAGTCTCTACAGACTTTTCTACAGGAACCAATTGGAGTATAACAGTTAATGTTACTGGTACACCACCTCCTTGTAATTTAGGAGCAGCTATTAGCAGTCAAACCAATGTGACTTGTAATGGAGACAGTACAGGGTCAGCAACCGTAACTGCTAGTAACGGTACAGCGCCTTATACTTATAGTTGGAGTAACGGATCTAGCACTTCAAACACAAACTCGACAACCAATACCATTACCAATTTATCGGCTGGTAATTATACTGTTACCATAACAGATGCAAATAGCTGTACCGATACAGCTAGTGTAACTATAACGGAACCACCTGTATTAACCGTTTCAGCAAGTGTAAACAACAATGTATCTTGTAACGGAGGTTCTGATGGTTCTGCTACAGCTTCTGCCAGTGGCGGTAGCGGAGGGTATTCGTATTCTTGGTCACCTTCAGGCGGTTCAAACGCAACAGCTACCGGATTAAGCGCCGGTACGTATACCGTAACAGCTACAGACTCTAATGGATGTTCTAATATATTTAGTGTAACCATCACACAACCACCTGTATTAACTGCATCAATAGCTTCATCTACCAACGCTAGTTGTGTGGGTGCAACAGATGGTTCTGCTACCGCTTCAGTAAGTGGTGGTACAGCAGGATACTCGTATTCGTGGTCGCCTTCAGGCGGAACTAACGCAACAGCAACCGGATTGGGTGCAGGTAATTATACAGTAACCATCACCGATACCAATGGTTGTACCGATACAGCTAGTGTAACTATAACAGATACTGAAACTACTCCGCCAGTTGCAAATTGCGCGGCACCGTTTACGGTTCAACTAGATGCTAGCGGACAAGCAAGTATTACAGCAGCTGATGTTAATAATGGAAGTACAGATAACTGTGCTATTGCAAGTACGAGTATAGATATAAGCACCTTTGATTGTTCAAACCTTGGTGCAAATACGGTTACCTTGACCGTTACCGATACTTCAGGAAATACCGACACATGTACAACAACCGTAACGGTTGAAGATACCATTGCCCCTACCCTTACTTGCCCGGCCGATATTATGGTTAGCAATGATATGGGAGATTGCGGAGCTATTGTAACCTATACGGCACCTATAGCAGATGATAACTGCACAACACCACCACAAGCAATTGATATGAGTGGTCCTAGCAGTCCGTTTTCAGGTAATGCACGAGGCTACTTTTTTGTTGCTCCTGAAGACTTTACCATAACAGGATTACGTGTTCCTACAGATCAATCAAATGGAGGGCAAAACATACAAGTTATGCGATTTGCTGCTCCACCAGCTTCTTGGTCTAACACTAGTAGCTATGATGAATTATTGTATTATACCAATTTAAATCCAGAACCTGGGTTTATACCGGTTAACATTACTATTGCTGCCGGAGATGTAATTGGCATATTAGGAACGAGAGGTACAGGACCCGATGTAAATGCATATTCATCAATGAATTCAATCACGATTAATGGTACTTCGGTTCCTATTACTCGACTTGGTACACAAAACCCTATTAGTTCAACTCAAGCACCACAAGGAACTTTCTGGCAAGAAACAAATGGTTCTATTAGTAAAGTAGTGTTTGAATATCAAAAAAATGTATTATCAGTTACTCAAACAGCAGGTTTAGCTAGCGGAAGTGCATTTCCGGTAGGTACAACAACCAACTCTTTTGAAGTTACAGACGCCAGTGGTAACACAGCAACTTGTTCATTTGATGTTACTGTTGAAGATACCGAAGCTCCTGTGGCAAACTGTGTGGCACCGTTTACGGTACAACTGGATGCGAATGGTCAAGCAAGTATCACAGCAGCCGATGTTAATGACGGTTCAACAGATAACTGTACGATTGATACTGTTTCAATAGATGTTACTAGTTTTGATTGTTCAAACCTAGGTGCCAATACCGTTACCTTAACCGTAACTGATGATTCAGGAAACACCGATACGTGTACAACCACTGTAACTGTAGAAGATACTGTAGATCCGATTGCTAATTGTGTAGCTCCGTTTACCATTCAGCTAGATGCTAATGGTCAAGCAAGTATCACAGTGGCTGATATTAATGACGGTTCAACAGATAACTGTGCTATTGACACCACTTCTATAGACATTACCGATTTTGATTGTTCAAACATTGGAGCCAATACGGTGACCTTAACTGTTACCGATACTTCAGGAAACACAAGCACTTGTACTACTACTGTAACTGTAGAAGATACTATTGCTCCTAGCATTACTTGTAATACTGATATTACAGTAAGTACCGACCCAGGAGATTGTTATGCAACCGTAAACTTCCCGAATGCTTTGGCAACTGATAATTGTGCTACGGTAACGGTAACTCAAACAGCAGGATTACCTTCTGGTAGTCAATTCCCTGTTGGAGTATCGACTATCGAGTTTACAGCTGAAGATGCTAATGGAAATACCAACACCTGTAGCTTTGATATTACTGTAGAAGACAATGAAGCCCCAGTAGCGGTATGTGAAAATATTACGATACAGTTGGATGAATTTGGATTTGCTTCTATTACTGCAGCCGACCTAGACGGTGGTTCTACCGATGCCTGTGGTGTAGATACACTTGCTATTGATCAAGATACATTTGATTGCAGCAACGTGGGTGACAACAACGTTACCTTAACAGTAACCGATGTAAACGGAAACACAGCAACGTGTACAGCTGTTGTAACAGTAGAAGATGTAACCGCACCAGAAGTATTTTGTCAAGATATTACTGTTCAGCTAGATGCTAACGGTATGGTAAGCATTACCGGTATGGATGTAGACGGTGGTTCTACCGATGCTTGTGGTATTGCTAGTTATGACTTAGACATAGATACTTTTGATTGTAGCAATGTAGGAATAAACACCGTAGAATTAACCGTTACCGATACTTCGGGTAACACAGCTACATGTATGGCTATGGTTACTGTTGAAGATACAGTAGCTCCAGACTTAGTTTGTACAGACTTTACATTAGAATTAGGTGAAGATGGTACTGCAACACTCCTTCCGGGTGATGTGATTACTACTAATGATGATGCGTGTGGAATTGATACTACTGCTGTAGATATCACTGAATTTGATTGTGCTGATATTGGCACTCCGGTAACCGTACAAGTTTTTGTAAGCGATGTAAACGGTAACTTAAGTACGTGTTATGCTGAAGTAACTGTAGTTGATGCCTTGGCGCCGGTGGTAAGCTGTCCAGCAGACCAAACGGTAGATCCGGGTGTTGGAAACTTATTCTACACCGTACCAGATTACTTTGCATTAGGTGAAGCTTCGGCTACCGATAATTGTACCGATACTGTAACTATCACGTCACAAGATCCGGCTCCTGGAGCGCTTATAAGTGATGGTGTTTATACTGTTACCTTAACGGCAGAAGACGACAATGGAAATGTAGGTACTTGTACGTTTGAATTAACAGTTGAAAGTCAATTGGGTGTTGGAACAAACGAGTCTTTAACCCATGTTCAGTTATACCCTAACCCCGCAACTAATCAAGTAACTCTTGATAACCCATCACAACGTAACTTACAACAAGCTGTGATTTATGATATAACAGGAAGAGTTGTAACCACCATCAACCTATCTGGTATGGGAACTCAAAAAACAATTGATGTGTCATACTTAGCAAGCGCTACGTATTTAGTACGCATTAGTAGTGAAAACGGTTCTATTACCAAACAGTTGAGTAAAGAGTAATATTACTCATTTGATATAGTTTGAAAAAGGCCCGGAGAATTGTTTCTTCGGGCTTTTTTATTGTCTATACTAAAATATCTACAACTGTTCCTCACTCCTTCTTCAGAACTACTGCTACCGTATATAACAATTCTGAATATTAACCACTGTCAACCAAGCGTATTTCTTCTGAAACAAATTAAATAAACCTTTATACTTGTTAGTTAATTTTAGACATAACATATGAACCTGCCATTTTCAATAATACAAATGGAAGCGCAACCAATACCGAACCCCAAAGGTTTTCAGGAGTAAAGAAATTTGGAAACGGTTTTACTATAAAAAACAGCATGAACGCACCCAAAATAATAGAGATATGAATTACAATCATATTAAGTGTAAACCCTCCAAAACCTACTAGTAAAGGCTGTTTGGTAGTATGTAAGTAAATACGCTCTATGATAATAAATAGAAGATTGGCATTGAAAAACCAGTTATGAAAAAACAAGACTTCCATATTGACCATGATAAGCTCTTTATTTTTTGAGACAGCAAAAAAGCCAAAAAACACGACGATAAAGACAAAATAAATAGCCATCACAAATAGCGATGACGCTATTCCTTTAGCTCCTGTATTGGCTACTTTTGCATTGTGGTTTTTTTTATAATAAAACCTATCAATGATGATGCGTACCAATTCATTCCACCAAAAAAAATAGATAAGATAAAAAACGGTAGTTTGCCCATTTACAATAGATAATAATGTAAGTACTGCAAACACCGCAAACTCCCAAGTACTGTAATGGGCACGCTGCTGAAGTAAGTATTGTTGTAATTTGTTCATAGTACTTTAAAACGTGAATGCTCGGTACATCCCTTAGTAGGTTTATCTGTTTTATGTAGTGCTGATTACTGTTTGTTCTTAAGTTTCATTTTAGCGATTCTAGATAAATGTTGCTTGATGGGCTTTTTTAAGTTACCCATACAGTACTCAAAAAGGCTTTTGTTGGTATTGATTAATGTTTCGTATGCAATAAAATTATCTACGTGATAGATTTCTTCCAAAATAGCTAAAAACTTAGGAAATAAGTTAGTGCCTTTTGGGTAGTGATTTTTTAAAGCAACACCTAAATCGGTAATGTGTTGTGAAGCTGAACTAGGGTCTACGCTGTATGCTTCAAGATATCCTTGAGCCAAGGTACTCAACGCATACTTGCTGTAGTCTTTTTTTGGATAGGTTTTTTTTGGTATACTGGTTTTACTTGTATTGCTTGTGGTATTGCTAACAGTAGTCGTTTTTGTTGTGTTGCTGGTGGCTGGTGTGCTGCTGGTAGTATTTTTGTTTTTTAATACATCGGTAGCGGGATTAAACAACCGTGCTTTATAAACCTGCTGTTCAACAGCTTTATCATAGTCTGGAAACACGTACGTTTTAGCACCATCTACCGACACCACAAGGTTAAGTGAATTGGTGTTGGCTAAGGTACCAACCATTGCATATTTACCACGTACATACTTACCATTTTCAAAAAGATATACGTTCTTTTTATCTTTTGTTGGCATATACCACAAGCCAGTAATATCTGTACCAGGAACAGCTACTACTTTTTCGTTGGTAACCGTAGGCATATTTAAAAAAGCATAGGCACGATTTTCAGAATTGTTTGTGCTTATGAAAGCACCCAAGCTTTTAGCATAATCTATGAATTTCCAGTTTTTTAATTCGCCTTCGTCACCACGTTCCAGTGTTTTTACTTTAAGGCCGTTAAACAAGAGTACATTTTCATGACCTGTACTTAAAACTTCTACCGGAATTTGTTGGTCTCTTTTATAGGTACCTAAATAAGCATCTCGTGCAATGTAATAGGTTTTTGATATAGGATCATAAAACACATAATCATTTAAAAATCTTGAAAACAGCGATTTCTTAAGCTCTTTTCCATTAATAAAAACCATCGGTACAAGACGCGCATTGGCAACAGCCCCGTTGGTAAGGTCTGTCATTTGTACCGTTAGCGCTTGTAAGCCCTTTTCATATTCGTTATGATAAATAATGCTTCTGGTAGATGGTGGTGCTATTTTACCATCAAATCTATTTCGAAGCGGTTGTTTTGTTTTGGCATCTAGTATCGTGCGAACTATCCAGTTACCTTGCTCATCATACTCATAGGTATATATAGTTGCCGGAAATCCTTGGGTATGAGCGTACATTTGTAGCCCCTTGTCATAGCGTTTTTCTTGTACTACAATCTCTCCGTCTTTGTGTGTACGTATTTCGTTTACGGTACACTTGGTACCATCTTGTGTATAGGAGTAGGTTATGGTACCAATACTATGTTTAGGATTGGTATACGTGGTTTTTACAACTCTATTTTTTGAGTCGTACTCAAAGACTCGGTAGGGATTGTTATCTTGTTTATCTTCAAGTAGTCTGCCTTTGTTATCATATACATATTGATAGGTATTATACGTATCTTTAAAGTAAATAACCCTTCCTTGGTTATCACGACGTATTTCAAATTCAGCATTATAAGGAAACCATTGCCCATCTTTGGTATAGTAATCTAATATGCTTTCTTGAAAAACAGCACCTTTTAAGTTTTGATATTGTAAACTGCTTCCTCTAGGTATAGGGTTTTCAGGCGCATGAATCCAGTCAACATGTTGTGTAAAACCGGTTATTACAGATAATAAAAAGAAACTAATACATAAAGATTTTTTCATAGTATGGACTGTATAAGCAAATAGACACTATTATTTAAATACATAGCGTTTTATTTCAGAAATCACGTAACGCTACCTATAAACAATAATACGGTATAGTACGATCTTAATAAATACGACAACTGCCCTATTTTACTCATAACAATTTTATTATGTGACAGTTGCTTATCCCTTTGGTAAGCTAAGTAAGTAGGAAAGCACGCGGTTTTTTAACGAGTAACTATTCAAAACTTTATAAATACCTTATAAAACTGTATGTTTTATAACCAATACATTTAAAAAAAAAATTATTAACGATGCATAGACATTTTATTATAATAGTTTTCATTCTGCTGATAGGAATAGTAAGCTGTAAAGAAGCTTCTAAAAAAATTACAAAAACAGACAATGAAGAAACTACAACATTAAAAAAAGAAAAGCCCAAAGGGTTACAAAAAGGTTGTTATGTGTATAATACCAATAGATCAACCATATCGTTACAAGTTACAAAGCTTGAAGATTCTGTTTCAGGAATATTACTGTATGCCTTAGCTGAAAAAGATAAAAATACCGGCAGATTTACGGGAACTTTAAACAATAACATACTCCTAGCAAATTATACGTTTGAATCTGAAGGAAAAAAGAGTATGCGTCAAATAGCCTTTAAAGTAAAAAACGATACCCTAATTGAAGGTTATGGAAAAACAACTATACAAGGAAACACTCGTGTTTTTGAGGACACGAGTGCTTTGGAATTTACCTCTACATTTCCTTTGGTAAAAAGAGATTGTATTGAATAAGAAGATTATATAGTAAAGAATACACTATTCTTCAGCGTTTAGTTCTTTCATTATTTCAGCAAAATACATGTATGACTTGATACGAGCATCCGGATCGTAGGTATTGGTTACTGCAATGAGTTCATCAACTTGTGTTTGTTGAAGAAATTGTTTCACCTCTCGTTTTACGGTTTCTTTGGTTCCTATAAAAGAATATTTAAGCATGTTTTGTACCGAGGGATGGCTTTTCATTTCCCGCAGTTGTGGTGTCATTTCTGCCGGAGGCTCCATATACCCACGCTGTCCTGTTAACAGACCTATTATCATTTTATAAAGGGACGTAGACATTCGTTCAGCTTCCTCATCAGTATCGGCTATAATAATATTTACACCGGCTAAAGTATAGGGTTTGGATACTACTTTTGAAGGTTGAAACTCACGATGATACACCTCCATAGCTTTCATCAAATGCTGTGTTGCAAAGTGACTTGCAAAAGCGTAGGGCAATCCTTTCTTGGCTGCAAGATGAGCACTATCCAAACTCGAACCCAAAATATAGATGGGAACATCAACTCCTTCGGCAACATTGGCACGAACTTTTACGTGATCGTGTTGAGGAGAAAAATAGTGTTCAATTTTTTCAACCTCATCCGGAAATGACATAGCCGCTTGATAAAAATCTGACTTAATAGCACGTGCTGTTTCTTGATCTGTTCCCGGTGCTCTACCAAGTCCTAAATCAATTCTGTTAGGGTATAATGTTCCTAATGTTCCAAATTGTTCTGCAATTATTAGAGGGGAATGATTGGGAAGCATTACACCACCCGAGCCAACTCGTATATTTGAAGTGTTTTCTGCAACTTTGCCGATTAAGATTGAAGTGGCGCTACTTCCTATAGCTTTTGAATTATGGTGTTCTGCCAACCAAAAGCGATTGAAACCGGCTTTATCTGCAGCCTTTGCGAGGTCAACTGTATGCGATAGGGTTTCTGCAAGGGTTTTATCTTGTCCTATAATTGCTAGTTCCAGAATTGAGTATGCAATATCTTTATTCATATGCTTTATTCATTTATATATTTAAAAGTTTCAATGTATTTTAGTAAAAAAAGGCTATAATTTTGCAAGTGTTTTTTGGTATCTATCCCACACTTTTTGATTGATGGTGTAATTATAATTACGTCCTACTTTATGCTGCAAGATTAAATCTGCTTCTACTAATTTTTTAATGTGATGACTAATTGATGGTTGTGCCAGCGTAAGTAAGTTACACGCTTGTGTGCATTCTACTTTCCCTTCATGCTGTTGCATATACTGTAAAATTTTCAGTCTATTAACATCACCAAGTGCTTTTGATATTTTTTCAATTTGTTTTAAATTCATCACTAAAAATACATTGATAAATGCAAATGTATTAATTTAAAAAAAGAGGAATATCTATTTTAACATAAGGCTAACTGTATACCTGTCTATAGGTATAAAAACGTTGTGCGCTGAATGTATATATAACCAATAAAATTTGTCTAATCCATACAGCTTAAAGCACTCGCATGTGTGTAGTATGCGAATGCTTTTTTTGCTACCTTATGTAGAAAAGGAGGTCTATAGCTTTTCTGATAGCGAACTATGAAGCTGTTTTAAGATAATATTTCTTCCGAAGCCAAAACGATACGCGAACCAGAAGTATTAAAGCCGGTACTTCAACCAACGGACCAATAACCCCTGCAAATGCCTGTCCTGAATTGAGACCAAAAACAGCAATAGCCACTGCTATCGCTAATTCAAAGTTGTTTCCTGCAGCGGTAAACGAAATAGCAGCGTTTTTATCATAATCTGCCCCCATCGCTTTACTGAAAAAGAAACCAATGATAAACATTAATGCAAAATAGATTAATAACGGTATGGCGATGATTACAACATCCATTGGAATTTCCACGATTAATTCGCCCTTTAAGGAAAACATAACTACAATTGTAAACAGTAATGCAATCAAGGTAAGAGGTGATATTGCCGGAATAAATGTTTGTGTATACCACTCTTCTCCCTTCAGTTTTACTAAAATTACTCTACTTAAAATTCCCAGTAAAAAAGGAATCCCTAAGTAGATAGCTACACTTTCTGCAATGGTAGCAATAGAAATGTCTACAATTGCTCCTTCAAAGCCAAATAACGGTGGTAGTTTGGTGATAAAAAGCCAGGCATAAAAACTATAGGCAAACACTTGAAAAATGCTGTTTAAAGCAACCAATCCCGCTCCATATTCACTGCTACCTTCGGCCAAGTCATTCCAGACCAATACCATAGCAATACAACGTGCTAAACCAATTAGTATTAACCCTACCATATATTCTGGATAATCTTGTAAAAAGGTGATTGCTAGAATAAACATCAATACCGGACCAATAATCCAATTGAGCACTAAGGATATGGAAAGGATTTTTACGTTTTTAAAAACTTTTGGCAATAATGCAAAGTTCACCTTTGCCAAAGGCGGATACATCATTACAATAAGACCTATAGCAATAGGAATGTTTGTAGAACCAGAACTAAAAGAATCTACAACCTTTGGAAAGGACGGATAAAAATACCCTATCCCTACTCCCACTGCCATGGCTATAAAGATCCAAAGCGTTAAATAATTATCTAAAAAACTTAATTTTTTTGTTGACATACCGTATTTACAATTAATGTTGGTTTTACTTATTTGATAGTTGTTGAAACACGTAGTGTAACTCTGTCGCTATTTGCAGACTGCGTTCCTTATATTTCTCTTCTTCTTGTTCAGTAGCATCAAAAACTTTTGGATCTTCATAGGTAATAGGAATACGTTTTTCTGCTCCCGGAACAAACGGACACCCTTCATCTGCTTGTGAACACGTCATAATTGCAGCAAACTTAGATGCTGGGTTAAAGGTTGAAGCCAACTCTTTTGAAAAAGCAATGACTGCAGGTTCATTATCGGTATACTTTACTGCATAAATAGGATTGGCTTCTTCAGAAAGTTTTTCGGTTGCAAAACCGGCGTCTTTTAATGTTTCTATTACAGAAGCATAAACAGCCGTTTGTTGCGTACCAGCCGAATAACTATTCAATCTATCAATACCATGATAGTGAGCTAGCGCTTGCATCCATATTTGAGCCAAATGACTTCGTCTAGAATTGTGTGTACAGATAAAAACAATGCGAATGGCTTGCTTCTCATCTATTTGTGTTGAAAGATAGCTTATCAATGGTTGTAATACCTCTTTACGGTCACTGGAAAGCGTTGAAACGTCTAATGAGTCAATAGTTTCTTTTAAATTTGAATACATACTATTTGATATTTAATTAACAACAACCTGAATTAGGATCACACGAAGTAGCAGAAACAGCATTTATTGCTGAAAGATTTTTCTTTTGTTTACTCTCCGGAATACCACATGCATCTTTTGCCAAGCAGTCGGTTTGTTTGGTAGTAAGTAAAAAGTGGTTGCCATTAAAATCTAAACCATATTTACCAATCGTTGCTCCTTGGTATTCTACTTCTATATCAAGGTAATCTTCAATATTGAGTGTTTTTTGTGACAGTTCAATGATATGATGTAATTTTTCAGGATGTAAGCGGTGATCATAATCATCTGCTTCCCATAATTGAAAGTTTACTACTTGTTCATTTCTAACAGTGCCACCACAGTCAATAAAGTTTTTGGTAACCTTTCCCACTTCGGTAACATGAAAATGATTAGGAACCAAATCTCCGTTTGGTAGTTCAAAAGCTATGGTTTCGGCTTGTTGTAAAATGGTTTTAATTTCAGAAAGTTTCATAGTATTCTATTTACAATCGTAATATTACGATTAATTAAATTAAATTTTTTTTAGCAGCATGTAGCTCCTGTAACATCGGTATCTTGGTTTAAAAAAGAAGATAAAACTTGTTTCATTTCATCCCAAACTTCAGCATTAATGCAATAGCAAACACTAGTACCTTCTACAGTGCCTTGAATAAGACCTAAGTTTTTCAATTCTTTCAAATGTTGTGAAATGGTTGCTTGAGCAAGACCAATTTCATCTACAAGACTTCCACAAACACAACTTTCAGTTTTAAAAAGGTATTGTAAAATTGCAACTCTAGCGGGATGTGAAAATGCTTTGGCAAACTGAGCCAGTTGATTTTGTTGTACTGTAAATATTTCAGATTTGGTAATTCCCATTATATTAATTGTTACATTGCAATATTACGATTAATAAAAATACCTCACAACCTATTTTTAAAAAAATTACTTCTTATCATACATCAATGTATACAAAAAAGAGCTTCTCTATCTTTGTTGTAAATAAGTAACCAATGGATTATCAATTAGTTAAAAACGAGACCTTAAAAAGATTTGAAGTTCATCTTGAAGGTCTCACAGCCTTTGTAGATTATAGACTTTTAAAAGATGCTATTGCATTTACGCATACCGAAGTCCCTAAAGAACTATCAGGTAAAGGTGTTGGTTCCTTTATTGCAAAACGTGTTTTGGAGTATGCCAAGGATCACTCATTAAAAGTAAAACCTTACTGTCCGTTTATTAACGCCTACATTGACACGCATCCAGAATATCAAGAAAATTCATTATTTCACAACAAACACAAGTCCTTATGAACACAAAAAATATAGAACTAGTCGCAGCTCCCAGAGCACCGCATTTTGTAGGTGATGGTTTTAGAGTACATAACTTTATCCCTAGCGGGTTTAGATTAGATATGGAACGTATGAGTCCATTTATTATGCTAGATTACAACTCAAAGTTCTACTTCCCTCCTACCGATACACCAAGAGGTGTAGGTGTACATCCACATCGCGGTTTTGAAACAGTAACATTAGCCTACAAAGGAAAAGTAGCACATCACGATAGTAGCGGCGGCGGTGGTGTTATAGAAGAAGGCGGAGTACAATGGATGACAGCAGCTTCTGGAGTATTACATAAAGAATATCATGAGAAAGAGTTCAGTAAAGCCGGTGGTGACTTTCAGATGGTTCAATTGTGGGTAAACCTTCCTGCAAAGGATAAAATGTCAAAACCTAAATACCAAGCTATTTCAGCTGATAAATTAAACACCTACACCCTACCCAATAACGCCGGTATCATTGAAGTAGTTGCCGGGTCATATGAAAATATATCTGGTACTGCAGAAACCTTTACGCCTGTACATATGATGAATGCCCGATTAAACACAAATGGAACTGCAACCTTCTCATTTCCTGAAACCTATAATACATGTTTGTTGGTTATTGAAGGGAATATAACCGTAAATGAATCTGAAACGGTACCAACCGATCATTTTGTTCTTTTTGAAAATAAGGGAGAAACATTTACCGTACAAGCTTCAGAAGATGCGGTGGTATTGGTTTTGAGCGGCGAACCCATTAATGAACCAATTGCTGCTCAAGGTCCCTTTGTTATGAATACCAGAGAAGAATTAATACAAGCCATTAATGATTTTAATATGGGTAAGTTTGGTTATTTAGAAGATTAAGTAGAATTGATTAACTTTAAAAAGGTTTAAAAATATGGAACATTCAACACATCTATCAAAACTCCCATATGAAGGAAATGAAGAACGAAAAACAACGCTTCATTTATTTCTTCAAATTATAGGAAAAATTAGACTCTCACTAACTCCTAGAAAAAATCATTGGTGGTACATAACCCAATATGTAGGCAGCAATGGCTTTACTACAGGACCCATATATTATGATTCTGGAAACAACTCTTTTACCATTACCATAAACTGTATTACACATACACTAGATGTACAAACAAGTGAGGGTAAGTTGGCTCAGTTTGAACTTGAAGAAGGATTAACCGTAGCCAACTTTTATAAAAAATTAATGAATATACTTTCAGATTTTTCTATTTCAGTAAAATTGATTGATAAGCCTTATGATTTGAATATAGAAACACCCTTTTCTGAAATAACTTCGTATCATCATTACAATCAAGAATACAGTACCAAGTTATGGAAACTTTTTCTTTGGGTAGATGGTGTTTTTAAAGAATTCAGCGGTCGCTACTACGGAAAAACGTGTCCTGTTCACGTTTACTGGCATTCTATGGATATTGCAGTAACTCGATTTTCAGGAAAAAAAGCTCCTCCTATGCCAAAAGAAGCACGTATTTCAGATAAAGATGCTTATACCCATGAATGCATAAGTTTTGGATTTTGGGTAGGTGATGATAATATGAAAGAACCAGCTTTTTATTCATACACCTATCCTTCTCCAAAAGCAATTGACACTAAGCCTTTACAACCAGATCAAGCTTTCTGGATGGATGCCAATGGGAGTCCTATGGCAATTTTAAAATACAACGACCTTCTTACTACTCAAAACCCAAGAAATGTATTGTTAGATTTTATGGAATCTGCCTATCAAGCCGGAGCAAAGTTGGCAAATTGGGATGTCGATGAACTTGAAGTTCCTTCATTAAAAAAACTTTAGATTATGTCAAATTTACAAACTATTATTCCTGAACGTGAGGCCAATATTGGTAATTTTATGGTTGGCAGGTTATTACCTTTTCGCAGTAAACGTATGGTAGGCCCTTTTGCTTTTATAGATCATATGGGACCAGTAATGATGAGTGAACAAGAAAATCTTGATGTTCCTCCACACCCTCATATTGGTCTTTCTACGCTAACCTATTTATTTGAAGGAGCAATTATGCATCGCGATAGCTTAGGTACCGAAGTAGAAATAAAACCCGGTGCTGTAAACTGGATGACCGCTGGTAAAGGAGTAGTTCACTCTGAGCGTACACCTGAATCGCTTCGGAATACGAAAAAATCTTTACACGGTTTACAAATTTGGGTAGCACTTCCTAAACACCTAGAAACAATAGATCCTTCTTTTTATCATATAAACAAAGAAGCTATTCCTACTTGGAGTGAACATGGAATTACCATTAAACTTATAGCCGGAGAAGTGCTAGGAAGAAAATCGCCTGTACCTGTACACAGCAACTTGTATTTTCTTGAGTTAAAAAGTACCTCACGGCAGAAAATTACCTTAGGCAACGACTTATTTGGAGAAAGCGGTTTGTATATTTTAGATGGCGCTGTTTATAGCGAAGGTAACACCTATGAACCTAAACAAATATTGATTGCAAAAGATAGTACGTTATGCGAATTTGAAATGGCTGAAAACTCTACTGTATATATTTTTGGAGGTGATCCGTTTCCTGAAGAACGCCATATACATTGGAATTTTGTGGCTTCGGAAAAAGATATGATACAAAAAGCAAGGGATGACTGGAAAGCACAACGTTTTCCTAATGTGCCGGGTGAAACTGAATTTGTACCGTTACCTTAATCTTTCCAAACATTTTTAAAACATTCTAAATTACTTGTAAGTTTTATAAAAGTAATTAGGGCTTAAAGTTTTTATCTGCCAGCGCTTTCCTTACGCGACTTAAACTTTCAGGAGTAATTCCTAAGTACGAAGCTATCATCCATTGTGGTACGCGTAATAGTAAATCTGGATACATTTCAATAAAGTTTAAATACCTACTTTCGGCAGAGGCACTTAATAATAAATCAATACGCTTTTGAAGGTGTTGAATGTGATTATGAAGTAATTTTTCATTGAATTTCCTGAAAGAACTGCTCATTTCAGAAGCTTTTTCAATAAAGGCTTCGGTAACAAAAACTACAAGTGCATCTTCAATAACGTCAATGCTAAAATAAGAGGGATCATTAAAATAGATACTTCCTCTATCTCCTACAAACCAGTTTTCTGGGGCAAATTGTACTATATGCTCTTTTCCAGATTCATCCAATGTATAAGCTCTAAGCAATCCCTTTTCAACGAACATAGAAGCCTTACAGGTTTCGCCTCTTTGTAACAAGACATCATTTTTTAAAAACGTATCATACCGCAATAAAGGAGCTAATTCTTCAAATTGAGATTCTCTTATACCTCCTTTATTAATTATATATGATTGAAACGTTTCACACTGCATACTGTAGAAGCATTATTTTGAAGACGCTTTCTTTTTACTGGGTGGCTTGGGACCTCGTAAATGGACGACTAATCCATTTAAAAAATTGCGAAGAAATTGATCACCACATTCCATGTATTTGGGATGATTTTCATTTCTGAAAATTGCGCCTAATTCACTTTTGGATACTCTAAAATCTACCAAGGCACATATTTTTACTATATCCTCATCACGAAGTTTATGTGCAACCCGTAATTTTTTCATTATATCATTATTCGTTAGCGCCATATAAAGTTTTTATTTGATTTTTAATCATATTACAATTGAATGGCTAAAAATATCACTATTTCAGTTTATAACTGTGCCGTTCTAGTTCTTTCTTTATGTAAACTAGCTACAATAGTGTATCTAATTATAAATCACACACTTATACTGTTCAGAAGCAAATTTATTTAAATTTAATCTAAATAACCTTTGAAAATAGATAATCGCTTGGTACTTTTGCGCCCAATTAAAACTATTTGTATTAAGTCTAAATAAAACCAAATGTCAAAACTTCCCCAACTCGTATTACTATTTATGTTAGTAATTACGGGCGCATCAGCACAAAATGCATCTATCGTAGGTACTGTAACAGATGCAGATAAGCAACCTTTATTAGGTGTAAATGTTTTTCTTAGTAACTCACAAAAAGGAGCTCAAACAAATGAAAATGGTCGCTTTGAAATCTCAAATATTTCCTCTGGTGAGTTAACGCTTACTGTTTCATATGTAGGTTTTAAAACGCAAGAAATCACTACAACGATTACCTCGAATGAAACCAAGGAATTACCAACTATAATCCTTTATGAAGGAAATGAGATACTTCAAGAAGTTGTAGTAAACGGTGAACGTAGAAACAAGTTTTCAAGAAAGAAAACGGCATATGTTTCAAAATTACCGCTTCAAGATTTAGAAAATTCACAAGTATATAGCACGATAACAACAGATCTGTTAAAATCACAAGTAACAACAAATTTTGAAGACGCTTTAAAAAATGCAACCGGTATAGAAAAACTATGGACCTCTACTGGGCGTGGTGGTGATGGAGCCGGATATTATGCATTAAGAGGTTTTTCTGTACAACCTCAATTGGTAAATGGAGTTCCGGGTATTACAAACGGAACTATCAATGCAGCCAATATAGAACGTATTGAAGTTATTAAAGGACCGTCTGCCACATTATTTGGAAGCACAGTAACCTCATATGGAGGTTTAATAAATGTGGTTACCAAAAAACCTTATATAGGTTTTGGAGGTGAAGTTTCATTTACTTCGGGTACCTATGGTCTCAATATGATTTCAGGAGACTTTAATACACCTCTTGATAAGGATAATAATATATATTTTCGATTAAACACATCGTATTCTACAGAAGATAGTTTTCAAGATGCCGGTTTCAGAAAATCATTTTTTGTAGCTCCTTCTCTTTCTTACAAAGTAAACAATCGTTTGTCTTTCTCGTTTTATGCAGAAATAACACAAGCGGAGCAAACAAACCCTATGTTTTTGTTCTTAAATCGTTCAGCACCTTCAAGGGCGCGTAATCTGCAAGAGTTGAACTACAACAATAAATTATCATTTACCAGTAATGATTTGACACTTAAAAATCCTTCTGCTAATTACCGAGTTGAAATGGATTACAAACTGTCAGACACCTGGCAATCTCAAACTATTCTTTCAAAAAGTAGTACTTCAACAGATGGATATTATTCTTATTTGTTTGACTACGGAATTTTGGAAGGAACTACCTTCAGTCGTTTAATTAACAAACAAAACTCGCGTACCAACACTACCGATATTCAGCAAAACTTTATTGGTGATTTTAAAATTGGATCCTTAAGAAACCGAGTAGTTGCAGGTATTGATTACTTTAATTCTACAGTTACAGATAATAGTACTGGTTATGCATTTTACGGAAATGTAAGAGCCAACGGTCAAGTAATTGGCGATAATCCTTTTACTACAGAAGTTGAGAACGATTCATATCCATTAACAACTTCGGGAGTGGATAATGCTTTGGCATCGCAAAATGTAAATAATATTAAATCAAAAACACATGTGTATAGCGCATATGTGTCTGATGTTTTAAACATAACTCCTACTCTTTCTGCTATGGCAGGAATCCGTTTTGATGTTTTTGATAATGAAGGTGATTTAAGTACAACAGAAGACGATTATGATCAAAGTACGTTCTCTCCAAAATTTGGCTTATTATACCAGCCAATAAAAGATGTAGTTTCTGTATTTGCTAATTATCAGAATGGTTTTACAAATGTTGCTCCTGCTTTGGTGGGTGATCCTCAAAACGGTGATCAAACATTAAAATCTTTTGATCCTGAACAAGCCAATCAATTGGAGTTTGGGCTAAAAACCAATTTATTTAACAACCGCTTAAATGCAACAATTAGTTATTATGATATTAATGTTACCGACAAGGTTATAACAGATCCGGCTTCACCATTTAATAAAATACAAGGTGGAGAAGTAGAAAGTAAAGGTTTTGAAATTGAAGTAAATGCAAACCCTATAAATGGATTAAATATAAAAGCCGGTTTCAGTAATAATGACAGTGAAATTGTAGCAACCGATAATCCAATTCTTTTAGGAACACGTCCCGTTGAAGCAGGAGCTGAAACACTCTACAACTTTTGGGCAAATTATGAAATACAATCAGGAGCTCTAGAAGGTTTTGGTCTTGGTGCTGGGTTTAATGGAGCAAGTGAGCGTGTAACTATCAACTACGGTCCGGCCGGAGAATTTGTATTGCCTGAATATACTATTGCAAATGCATCTGTATTTTATCAAGCAAACAAATACCGAATTGGCTTAAAACTGAATAATGCTTTTAATAAAGAATATTACAAAGGGTGGACTACCATATCGCCACAACAGCCACGTGCATTGTATGCTAATTTCACCTATAAATTTTAAGATATTTTTTAATGGATAATCCCCATTGATTGATTAGTTGTTAAGTGCGCAATAACCCTGATAAAATTACAGGGTTATTGCCTTTTAAAAGAATAAGATGATTACAGTAATTTTTTTACTTACTATTATTGGCTTTTATATGCTGCTGTTAACCTCACAGCGAGCAGTAATTCCCAAAACAGTGCCTGAACAAAAGATTGTATCACAACATAAAACAATCTTTAAAACTTCTGGGTTGTTTATTCTTTTTATAGCATTTATTATAAGTTGTTTACAATGGGGACTTGCAGCAGGAATTATCACAGAATTCATTATTTTATCAATACTTGATAGTTTACTTGTTCTTCTAGTACCTATGCAGCTCATCAATTATAAACAATTGACAGTGCTGTTCATCTTATCACTAACCTTTGAATTATACCTTACATATGCCGGCTAACAGAAAATATTTAACAGATTCTCCATGGCAGAGAGGTGCAAAAATATCAGCTGGTATTTTGGGTGGTTACATCATATCGGCTTTATTACACATTGCCTTAGCATATTGGTTACCTAATTACAAATTAGTACTTATTACTTCGGCTTACTCACTTTATATAGTTTGGGTTGCCATTATGATTGTTTCATTTATGGCTAAAAACGGATGGAGATTATGGGCCTTATACTTGATCATCTGTATTGTTTTGGCCGTAAGTATTTATTTCGGAAAAATATATAATCCTATTAATTAAGTTATATGAATAAACGCAATTACAATATATTTTTTCATACACATACCGTGAGTGGTATTGTAATAAGCGTTGCATTGTATATAATCTTTTTTGCGGGAGCTTTTGCATTGATTAAAGATGAAATTACTGCTTGGGAAAAAGAAACTCCCGTGCAGATAGAAAAAGCTCAAGAAATAAACTACAATCGAGTTATAGATAGTATAAAGGGGCGTGGTTATAATCTCTACGGAAGAGATGTGCGAATGATTGCTCCAGATGCTAAGCAGCAATTGTATGTTTTATTGAGCCCCTCGCAAGACAGTACAATTGTTAATAACCCTGATAAAAAGTACTATTTTTTCTTAGATGCTCATGAGTATCACTTTTCTGAATATTATGATTTTTATAGCATAGGTGAACTTATTTATAGACTTCATTTTTTTAGTCAAGTTCCAGTTATAGGTATATACATTGCCGGTTTTATAGCTGTTTTCTTCTTATTTGCAATAGTCACGGGTGTTCTTATTCATTGGAAAAAAATCATTCAGAATTTTTATGTTTTTAGACCCAAAAAGAAATTAAAAACCATTTGGACAGATGCCCATACCGTTTTAGGGATGATTGGGCTTCCGTTCCAATTTGTATTTGCTGTTACAAGTTGTTTTTTATGCCTTTCGGCTTTGGTGTTGATTCCTGCAAATTATGTTTTTGACAACAACCAAGAAAAAACAATTGAAGCGTTGCGACCTATGGCAAAAACGTATCCTCTTGAAAATAAAAAATTGGATACCATTCCAGACTTGAATGTGTTCATGGAAAAAACACATAGCAAATGGGAAAACTTTACCCCTGCTCAAGTTTACATACGAAATTATGGAGCTGAAAACATGAAGTTTCAAGTAGATGGTTTGCTAGATCCCAATCAAAAATTTTTAGGTAATGGTCGAACCGTTTATGATGTAGCTTCACAACAACTTATTTCAGAAAAAAATCCTTTTGAAAATGATTACTTGGAAGATGTAGAACTAACGATAAGAAGGTTGCATTTTGGTGATTTTGGAGGATTGCCTTTAAAGTTCATTTATTTTTTAATGGCTTTAATTACTTGTTTTGTAATTATATCTGGAGTGTTAATCTGGCTAGAAGCTCGAAACAAAAAAAATATTTCTGCTTCACAAAAGCTTTATAACAGGAAAGTAGGTCATATATATTTGGCTATTTGTCTAGGTATGTATCCTATTACTGCTTTTTCATTTGTGGTAGCAAAATTACTTCCTCGTTCACTTGATCCATCTAGAGAAACTATTTTATATTGTGTTTACTTTCTTGGTTGGGCACTGGTTGCTGGATTTTTCAGGTTTTTGCGAGATAATTATAAAACCAATAAATATAGCTTAGTATCTGGGGGTATTATAGGTCTTATCATACCATTGGTAAATGGATTAACTTCAGGAAATTGGTTTTGGAAAACCTTTGCCAATGCTCAATACGAAATTTTTTGTGTTGATTTTTTCTGGATACTTATGGGCTGTACTTCACTTTGGATAGTGACTAAATTAAAACGTCCGGTTCGAAATATAGCTCATTCAGACCTTGTGACATCACGAAACATAGAAATTAAAGAAACGGTTGATGCTACTACATTACAACCAACAAAAACCTTAAAGTTTATGAGAACAAAAACTGCGATCTTATGGTTATTTTTAGCAATAGGATTTATTGTACATCACATTTATGGCTTGTTCAGTGTTTATTATAATGAATCTGTAATGATTGAAGGAGCCACAGGCGATGTACCAATAAATCACCATCTATGGAGAGTTGCTCTAGAAGGTTTAGCCTTATTATTCTTTTTATTTACATTAGAAATAAAAAAATCTTGGTTTAGATGGACGTCTTTCTGCTGGGCGTTGATTGTCGGGTTTTTTAATGTATATCATTTTATAGCATCATTATTTTATGAAGCTTCAAACATTTCAGAATTATTGATACTTGCATTAATGGTTCTTGCTTCAATTTTCCTTGCCAAAAGCATCCTTGCCTGGAATAAAGAAGAAATTAAAACAGCGCTTCAAAATCAATAGGAGTGTTTCTAAAAACGTTACTAATACATATTAAGTAGTCTGGCACCTTTTTTGAAGTTTACTCATAACTAACACATTAAATCCATCAGTTATGAGACACGCAAACAAACGTCCTGAAGTTCATGCAGGTAGTATGGCAGATATTGCTTTTCTACTTCTTATTTTCTTTTTAGTATCGACTACCATTGCTAACGATAAAGGTATTGTAAGAAAAATTCCAGAACCTTGCCCTCCGGGACAAAAATGTGATACCGAAATCAACGAAAGAAACATGTTAAGTATTACTATAAATGAAGAAGGTGAACTATTTATCAATGAATCTATTACAAAGTATAAAGATTTAAAAATTATTCTGAAAGAATTTATTGATAACAACGGAGATTTGAGCTGTACCTATTGCCACGGAAATCAAGTTTCTACCGCTTCAGATCACCCAAAAAAAGCATCAATTTCAATTGAAACACATCCAAAAACACCCTATAAAGTGTTTATAACTGTTCAAAATGAATTGACTGCAGCTTATCAAGAATTACGCGAACAGTACATAACAAACGTCTTGAAGAAAGAAGTAGATCAGCTTAGCAAAGAAGAAATAAAACAAGTACAAGAAGCGTATCCGTTCCGCATTTCAGAAGCTGCTATAAAGTAATTAGGATTCTTTTTCGGGTTCTTCTAAATCTTTACGCAAATCTAGTTTTCTAAACTTTGGAAGCAGTGCTCCTGTTGTTACAACAGTAATTAAGGTCATACATCCTCCAAAAACAACGGCAGTCACTGTTCCCATTAATTTTGCGGTTAGACCGCTTTCAAAAGCACCTAATTCATTAGAAGACCCTACAAACATTGAATTTACAGATGCTACGCGACCTCGCATAGCATCAGGTGTTTTTAATTGAAGGATAGTTTGCCTTATTATCATAGAAATTCCATCTGTAACACCACTCATAAACAGAGCAAAAACAGACAGCCAGAACCATGTAGAAAGACCAAAAACAATGATACAAACTCCAAAGCCAAAAATAGCTGCCAGTAATTTCATCCCAGCATTTTTATTTAGTGGAAAATAAGCAGATGTAAACATAATAATCGCTGCACCAACTGCTGGAGAAGCCCTTAATATTCCGAAGCCTTCAGAGCCTACGTGCAGTATGTCTTGAGCAAAAATAGGTAATAATGCAACTGCTCCACCAAAAAGTACAGCAATCATATCAAGCGTTAAAGCACCCAAAATGATTTTATTGTTGAAAACAAACTTTAGCCCTCCTTTTAAACTCTTCATTACTGGCTCACCAATATTGGGGTTTAAAACCGGTTTTTTTGGTATTTGAAACAAACTGAATAAAGCCAATAATGAAAAACCAAAAATTAAACACATAGACCAATGTACTCCTATCCAGTGAATTGTAAACCCTCCCAGTGCAGGACCTAACACCGCTCCTACTTGCCAAACCGAACTACTCCAGGTTGCAGCATTAGGATATACTTTCTTTGGAATTAACAATGAGAATAAAGAAAAAATTGTAGGTCCGATAAATGCTCTTACAATGCCGCCGAGAAAGACTAGCGCGTACACAATGTATAATATGGTTTGAGTAGCAAGTCCTTCAATAACGCGAGGCCACGTGATTAAAAAAAGACCAAAACTAATCACCGAAAAGCCAATAATACATTTAATAAGAAGGCTTTTTTTCTCTTTTTGATCTACCACATGCCCAGCAAATAATGCCATAGAAACAGCGGGAATCACTTCCATTAATCCAATAATACCAAGAGACAAAGGATCTTTTGTAATACTGTACACCTCCCATTCTATCACTACAAACTGCATTGTCCATGCAAAAACTAGTGCAAAACGTAAGAGTAAAAAAATATTGAATTCTCGGTACCGAAGTGCCGCGTAAGGATCATTTTTGGCCATAAAAAAACTATTGTTTTCTTATCGCAAAATTACCATTCTTTTAAAAAGGTTTACCTACATAATGCTAAAAATAGCAATACCGTAAATTGCAAAACGGGCAAATCTAAGTAGTCCAAATAGTAAGTAGTTACTGAACTTGTAGTTTATTGTTCCTGCTGCCATACTTGTCATTGAAAAAGGGATAGGCAATAAAGCTCCTACAATGATTAAAAAACCTCCCCATTTACGTACGTTTTTAAGGTGTTTTTTCATTCTTACTTCTACATACTCAAATACAGAAGGAATTTGTAAAATCCATTTTCCGATGAAATAACTTCCTATTCCACCTAAATAGGATAAGGTAGCCAATATGGACAAATAAACAACAGGGTCTGAAGTTTTATTTGACCAAGCAATAAATATTTCTGGAGGTATTAAACCTAAAAGGGTTTCGCTCACAAAGAAAACCAACAAGACACTTATGGGAGGGTACGTTTCGGTTACGTGTGTGAAGAATGCACTAAAATCTATTAATAACCAATCTACCAAAAACAGCACCCCTACAAATAATAATATAGGTATTATTGCTTTTTTAAGGCTATTACCTACAAAGGTGTAAAAGCCGGTGTAGCTATAATATTTATGTAACCGTTTAAGATTATGTTCTTTTTTTCGTTCCGTCTTATCCATATATCTTTCTTCTTAAACTAAATATACTCACTTTGCATTTTAAAAGCTGCAAATATAATGCTAAAAAAACAATCTTAATTTATGAATTGCTTATTTAGAGGTTAAAAATTGTTAAATCAAAAATTACGAGAGAACACGTATACGTGATTGACAATAATTATTCTATTTTTAACAATACTAACCAATTAAACTATGCATCCAAATAATAAACACAATAGTTCCTATAATTTTTCAAGTTTAGGCAACGTTCATACCGATCTTAATAATTACGTCTTTATGAATTGCTATGGTATTAAAACCATAGATTTTTCAGATCAACAAGCTGTATTTCACTTAAATAAAGCTATTTTAAAAAAAGATTATAACCTTAACGATTGGACTATACCCAAAAATTATCTTTGTCCGCCAATTCCCGGACGAGCAGATTATATATATCATTTAAACGATTTACTTACTGAAGAAAACTCAAGTAAATCTATCACAGGTCTTGACATTGGTGTAGGCGCTAGTTGTATTTATCCTATTTTGGGCTCTAGACTCTATGGATGGAATATGGTAGGTTGTGACATAAGTGATACTTCTATAAAAGCTGCGACCAAAAATATTGCAGCTACGCCAGATTTAAAGAAAACGATACAATTAAGGCATCAAAAAGATCCTGCTAATATTTTTACTGGCATCATTAATAATGATGAATTTTATAATTTTACAATGTGTAACCCGCCTTTTCATTCTTCAAAAGAAGAAGCTGCCAAAAAAGCTTTAAAAAAAATGAAGAATTTAAGGTATAAAGAAACTACTACTCCCAACTTTGGTGGGCACGCTAATGAATTATGGTGTAATGGTGGAGAAAAACTTTTCTTAAAACGTATGATTAAAGAAAGTAAAGCGTTTAAAAACCAAGTAGGATGGTTTACGTCTTTGGTTTCAAGGAATAAAAATCTTCCGAAGATTAAAAAATACCTAAAAAAAGCTGACGCCAATTACCGCATTATAGACATGTCACAAGGCAGCAAAAAAAGCAGAATTGTTGCTTGGCAATTTGATTAACTATTCTTCTGGAGGATAACCGTTGATTTCTTCAAAAATAGTATCAAAATTTTCTCTCAAATAAGAGCGTAGTTTTACTCTATAATCTTTTTTAAGCCAACTCACAAAGTTGTGTGTGCTTTTGCTTATACACTTAGTGTAGTGCTCAATACGATGGTCAATATCATCGCCTAATTCTTTAGCAAGTATAAGGGCATCAAAAACATCTTCGCTATTTTCTATACACATTCTTGCATGATGTTCAATTGAGCGTTCTAGAATTACCTTGGTTGATTCTCCATTTTTTACAGATTCTGTATAGGCTGTTTTTACATTAAAATATACATCTTCAGTTTTGGAGAACATTTCACGTAACTCATCAGGCATTTCATACCTAAAGTTACTTTCTAGTTCTTCGTCATCTATTAGGTTATCTAAAAAGTATTTAGGTGATTTAAATATACGTTGCCAATCTAGATCTTCTCCCCAAGCACCAAAACGATAAAAGTTATTTCCTAAATCTATTACGTTAAAAGTAGATTTATTGTTTGTGATTCGAGAGCCACGCCCTATCATTTGATAGTATAATGTAAGTGATCGTGTAGCACGGTTCAAGATTATGGTCTCTACAGAAGGTTCATCAAATCCGGTTGTTAAGATACTTACTGAAGTTAAAATAGCATCTGGCGTTTCTTTGAACCATTTTAATATCATTTTACGCTCCTTTTTTGAAGCTGTGTTGTCAAGGTGCATAATAGGATACCCTGCTCTTTTAAAGGTATCATAAACATAAAGAGAGGTGTTAATTCCGTTATTAAAGATTAGGGTTTTTTTACCTTTGCTTCTTTCTTCATAGGCTTGAAGTAAGCGGCTTAACATATCGGTTCCCGTATATAAATCATCTGAAGATTGAACGGTATAATCTCCATTTGATCCTACAACAAGCGAAGTAAGACCTACATTGTATGAATAATTTATTGCTTTTGCCAAAAACTCATTTTCAATCAATGATGCAATACTTTCACCAACGATTAATTCGTCATAATTATCCTTCATAGGAAGCTCAACATTTGAACTTAAAGGCGTTGCTGTTACACCAAGTAAAAAGGATTTGTCAAAATATTTAAAGAGTTTTGTAAACGAGTTGTAGTGAGCCTCATCAATAATTACCAAACCAATATCTGAGATATCCAACATATTATCCCTAAGTCTATTGTTTAAGGTCTCTACCATAGCTACAAAACAGCTATATTGGTCTTGATCATCAAGATTTGCTGTACTGTTAATTACTTTATTAACAACACCAAACTCTGTCAACATAGCCGAAGTTTGTTTACACAATTCAATACGGTGTGTTAATACTAAAACTTTTTTCTTTCGGGTACGAAGGTATTCCCGTACTATTTCAGAAAAAATTACGGTTTTACCACCACCGGTTGGTAATTGATATAATAAATGGTGATCCTCTGGAGCTTCTTCAAAACTTTTAAAAATCTTGTTTATAGCTCCCCTTTGGTAGTTATAAAGGTCTTTATCAGTCTTTTTTTCTTTTAATATTGTGTTGTTACTCGTAGTAGCCATTTATAATCCTTTCTGAAAAATAAGGTTGCAAAAATAAAGCCTTTTAAGCGTTTTCAAAGAATTTTTATCAAATAATTTTGAATTGATTTTATTCAATTTTCTGAAAAACTACTAAACAAGTATATAATGACTCCTGTACACCTGAAAAGTTAAAAGTATGTTAAATTACTACTTTGTAATGCATAGTACTGTAACAAAACGAATAGTATGTCGTCTATTTAATAGAAACCTTTAAAAAACATTTATTATGAGAACTTTAGACAGCAATCAAATCACACAACGTTTACAAAATTCAAACAGTTACACTTGGAATCAAAAAAGAAGATACCGCTAAAAGTCAAAAATTAAATTAATCAATTAAAAAACAACAATTATGAGAACGCTAAACAGTAACCAAATTACAGAACGCTTACAAAACTCAAATAGCTATACCTGGAATCAAAAAAGAAGATACCGATAAGCTGAGGTCATTATCAATCAATTAAAAAACAATCTATCATGAAAATTCAAAGAAACGTACGAAAAAGGCTGATAAGTGCTGCCAGAAAACAGCACTCCTTCTTCCCTTTTAGAGAAAACACACATACCTATGAAGATCCATATTTTGAAGAAACCAACCGCTACGCGTATTAAAAAACGGTTGATGACACAACAATAAAGCTGAAATTATAAGTATTAATTTCAGCTTTTTTATTTTAGCTTTTCTTTAATTATTGCAATCGCATCGTTTATGGTGCGTAGATTTTCCATATCGGTATTTTCAAAAGCTACATCAAACTCATCTTCTACATCTAGTACCACATCAACTAAGTGAGCAGAGTTAATATTCAATTCACCGGTTAAATCTTTATCTGGAGTAATCTCATTTTCTGAAACGTCTTCAGGTAAATATATTTTTATAATAGGAAGTAATTTCCCATAAATTTGTTCATTGGTCATTATCAATTTTTTCTTCTAAAGATAACACAGGAATTTACATCTCCAAAACCAAAACTAGCTTTAATAGCTGTTTTTATTTCAATATTTTTAATCTTACGTAAAACCTTTTCACTAGCGACTAGTTTTTCAATTTCAGGATGAATGTTTTCACAGTTACTATTTGAAAATAAAAAATGTTTATTCATTTGTAAAATAGTTGATACAGCTTCAATACTACCGCTAGCCGCCAAGCAATGTCCTGTCATCCCCTTGAGTGAATTAATGTAAGGAAAGTCGCTTCCTTTTCGGTTTAAAGCTTTTGACCAGTTTTCAACTTCGACTGCATCTTTTGTGGTTGCGGTTAAATGACCGTTTATGTAATCAATTTCAGATGCATTAATCCCCGCCGAATGTATCGCAGCAACAATGCATTTTTTAACCGCTGTACTATTAGGAGCCGTCATACTCCCTACACCGCGTTGCCCTCCACTGTTTACTGCACCGCCTAACACTTCTGCATAAATTTGCGCACCTCTTTTTTCTGCACTTTCTAGTGATTCTAGCATTAATGCTCCGGCACCACAACCAGGAACAAAACCAGTTGCATCTGCACTCATTGGCTTTGATGCGGCTGTAGGGTTTTGGTTAAATTGATACGGTAAAATACGCATCGCATCAAAACCTCCCCAAACATAGGGTCCGCCATCGTTGCTACTTCCACAGAGCATTTTAGTTGCTCTTCCAGAGGCAATTTGCTCATAGCCCATTAAAATGGCTTCGGTACCTGTTGCACAGGCAGAAGCATTACTCGTAACCTGATTTCCTGCACCAATCTTACCTCCCAAGTAGGCACTTACACTACTTGCCATTGTTTGACTTACAGTGTTACTTCCTAAGCGGCGTACATTTTTAGCGTCAATTTTATAAAATGATTCTCTAAATTTCTCGGCAGAACTATTTCCAGACCCAAATATGACTCCTACATCCCAGAGTGGCTCTGCATCTTTTGCAGCGGGTTCAATATTGGCATCTTTCAAAGCATCCATCCCGGCAATGACACCATAAAGTATATTATTACTATTAAAATTTTTAAGTTGAAGTTGAGTAAAATATTGATTGATTTTTTCTTCAGAAATTGTAGGAATTCCACCTATTTGACAAGAAAAGTTTGCATCTTTTAATTCTTGATGAAACGTGATTCCTGAAGTGCCGGCTTTGATAGCTTTTAAAAACTCTGGAACACCTACTCCATTAGGAGCTACCACCCCAAGACCGGTTATAACTACCCTATTTCTCATCTTCTGAAAACTTTATCATTCCGCTAATTGTTCCTTTGCAAATTACTTCCTCTTTACTATTCAGCATTTTGACAGCACATTTAAGTTTATTAAACCGAAAATATTTCTTTTCAGAAATAACTGTTACCGTCTCACCCGGATAAACGGGTTTTAAAAAATCAATATTTGTATTGCTCATTGCAACTTGCAATCCCGCTGTGTTAAAATGAGAATCTTCTTTTGATAGTAAATATATTCCTAAACACACCACCCCTATTTGTGCCATACATTCGGTAAGAATCACACCTGGTGTTACAGCTATTTCTTTAAAATGGCCTTCATAAAAATACGCCTCTGGACTAAACATGTAGATACCTTCAACTCGTTCTTCAGATATAGACACTATTTCATTTACAAACAAAAAAGGGTCTTTGTAGGGTAAGGCATCAAGAATGGTTTTAAATGTATTTTCCATTACTGTAAACTTTCTCCTCCATCTACTTTTAGGATGGTTCCGTTAATCCAATTTGCTTCGTCTTTACATAATAGATACACGGCATTTGCAACGTCATTTGGTTTGGTAAGTCTATTAAATGGATTTCGTTTTTTTGCTTTTTCTGAAAGTTTTTCACTTCCGGGTATCATTTTAAAAGAAGGTGTTAAGGTGGTTCCGGCTTGTATACAGTTGGTAGTAATTTGTTGTGTAGCAAGCTCTACAGCCATTTGGCGCATTAAGGCTTCTAGTGTTGCTTTTGCAGCAGAAACAGCTCCATAACCTGGCCAAACTTTATTATTTCCTTCGCTGGTAAAAGCAATGTTGCGTGCATTTTCAGAAAATATAGACTGGGAGATTAAAGCTTGTGTCCACTCATACCAGCTTGTTGCCATGCTATGCAATGTTAAATCAATATCTGTTATAGAAAGCATATTTAATTGTGCCGCTTGCATCGTTTTTAAACTTCCTTTAGCTATACTATGAACCAATACTTTTAAGCCTTGTTTGGGCAGTGATGTTAAAACTGCTTTTATAGTAGCTTCTTTTAAGGCGTCTTTGTTAAATTGTATCACTTCTACCCCATTCTCTTCAAGAAGGTTTGTTTCTTTTAAAAAATCTGGCATACTGTTTTTACGGGTGCGATGTACGATGCATATATTCATTCCATGGACTGCCAATTTATGTGCTGTAGCCAAACCTAAACCACTGCTACCACCCAAAATTAAAGCCCATTTATTGGTAAATTCTTTCTTCATATTAAAATTCTATTAGAATTCGTTGTGCAGAAAAACCGGGTCCGAAACTTAACATCAATCCCAAATCTCCCGTTTTGATATTTTTCTTTAAAAAACGCTCCATCACAAAAAGCACCGTAACACTACTCATATTACCATACAATTTAAGGACTTCTTTTGTATCATCTATGTTTTTTCCTAAACTTCCGAAAAGATTTTCAACCGTTTGTACTATTTTTTTTCCGCCGGGATGAAAAATTAAATGATCTATATCATCAATTGTTTTATTGTTTTGCTTCAGAAATGGATGTATAATATCAGGAAAATGATTGGCGATGGTTTGTGGTACATCTTTATCTAAAATCATTTGCAGCCCGGTATTTACCAATTTAAAACCCATTAATTGTGTAGCATCATAAAAGTGATACATAGCTTCATCAAGTAGTTTGGGCCCAGAGTCTTGTTGATTTGAGGATAAAAGAACACACGCTGCGCCATCACCAAAAATTGCAGCACTCACAATATTTGCCATAGAATAATCTTCTAACTGAAATGTGGCGGTAGGTGCTTCAATTGCAATCACAGCAGCTCGTTTTCCTGGATTGGCTTTTAAAAAACTTTTTGCATAAATCATTCCTGAAACTCCGGCTGCACACCCCATTTCGGTAACAGGAAGTCTTACTACATCGTCTCTCAATTGCAGTTCGTTTATTAAATAGGCATCAACTGAAGGAATCATAAAACCGGTACAACTAACGGTAATTATAAAATCAATATCTGTAGCGTTCCAAGAGGCTTGTTGCAGAGCTTTATGTAAAGATTGTTTCCCCAGTTTTTTTACCTCTCTTGTGTAAATTTCATTTTTTGATTCAAAATCGGTATTGGTAAAAACTTCTTCAGGATTCATAATAGAATAGCGTCTATCAACGCCAGAACCTTCAAAAATTTTAATCACTTTACGCTGAAATCTGGACTCTTGACCTTGTAACCACATTTTTACCAACGGAATTGTCTCTTCTGTTGCTTGTGAATATGGAGGAAGCTGGGTTGCAACCGTTTTAATCGTTATGCTCATATTGTTTCTTTAAAATCCATTGATAGCGAAACGCCCATTTCCAACGAATGTGTGATTTTTGATTGTATATTTTTTCAGAAAAAAGTTCAATTTCACGTCTTTTAAACCCTCTAGCTACTGAAACTAAACCATCATTTTTGGCTATATCTGTTTTTAGAAAAATACGACTAAAAATTTTAAAAAGACTAAAAGCCAATTTATTTCTGTTTAAATCATTTACAACAACACCCATATTTGCACTATCAACTAGTTTTTGAAGTATTAAGGTGATTTCTTCATTTTTAAAGTGATGTAAAAAAAGATTGCACACAATAATTTCAGCATGAGGAAGTGATTGGCTTGAAAACACATCAAACTGTGTAAAGGTTATATTTTCATAAGGTTTACATCGTTTTTTTGCTTCTGAAATGATATGCTTATTTGCGTCTAGACCTATAAGATTAAAATTAAAACTATATTTTTTTCCGAAACGTGCACATTGACGAAGCATCTCACCATCACCGCAACCAATGTCTAAAATGGTAATACACTTTTGATTATCATAGCCTGTTAGTAGTTTTTTAATGCCATTTAAGGTAATAGAAGCACCTCTAAGTAATGTACTCACCGTTTTTAAGTCTGTTAAAACAGCTTGCATATCTTTACCTTGTAAATGGAAAGAATCCATTACTTCAATTTCAGTAGAGCGATATTTTGAGGAGAAGCTAGGCATTATGAAATGGGGTTTCCGTGTGTTTTTTTTATGATTGTTTTAAGCAAATACGGAATTGTTTTCACTGCAGAAAAACCAATATTTGTTGCCGTTTGATTCATTAAAACTCGTTGAATCAACCGTCCTGTTCTTACTCTGTTTGAGAAAGTTGAATTCCAAGATTTGGTGTACGCGTTTTCTATAAGATTTCTGTTTTTAGGGTTTTTACCTTCGTGCTTCAGAAACAACTCTGAAAACAATTTGGCACTGTGAATAGCCATCGCCATACCGTTTCCGCATAAAGGATGAATTAATCCTGCACTATCGCCAATCATAAATATATGATTTTCTACCGGTTTTTTTGATTGAAATGATACCTGGCTTATTGTTAAAGGAGCATCAAACAAAGGAGTTGCTTTTGAAAAAAAAGTATGCAATGCTTTATTTTTACTCATATTATTTTCTTGATAAGCATCGATACCATCGTGTTTTTTAAATGAATGATAGGTTGCCAAGTAACAAGCATTGACGGTGCCGGTTTCTGTTTTTGAAAGTCCGCAATAACCTCCATTAAAAGAATGCAAGGCAACAAGGTTGGAAGGGAAATCATAATCATAATGAGCTTTTACAGCTAACCAAGGTGACTTATGTTGTATAAAGCTTCTACTTAATTTTTTATCTAAGTTTGACCTTTTACCAAAACTTCCAATCACATACGTGGCATGATATGTAGTATCGCATTGTGTAGAAACTTTAAAAACTCCGTTTGTAAAACCTATAGAGGTAACCGTTTTAAATTCAAAATCGACTGTTTCTTTAGCTTTGTTATAGAGAAGGTTATCAAAGGCATAACGACTTATACCAAAGCCTCCTAATGGTAATGTTGTGGTAATTTCTTTATTTGTAGGTGTCGTGATTAGTAAGTTTGAAATCTTAACAACATTCTTTTTGATGGGATTAACTCCTATAGACTGCAAATAAGGTAATATTTCATTTGAAACATATTCGCCACAAACTTTATGGTGCGGATATGCTTTTTTTTCGAGGACCAATATAGATACACTGTAATTTGAAAGATGGATAGCACTTGTGAGCCCGGCTAAACCACCTCCAACTATAATGATATCATATTTTTTGTATTGCTTCATTACATTTAATAGTGTATAAACATAAAAAATCCTGTTTTAAATTTTAAAACAGGATTTTATAGCATTAGTGAAATTAGTTATTAATTTCCACCTTGTTGTGCTTCTTGTTCAGCTTCTTGAACCATTTTCTCATTTGGTACAATTGCAATATTTACTCGTCGGTTTTTAGCTCTTCCGGCTTCAGTATTATTATCAGCTACAGGAGTTTGCTCACCGTACCAGTTTGTAGTGAAACGACCATTACTCAATGCTTTGGTTTGCGTAAAATAGTTTGTTACAGCCTGAGCACGTTGTTTTGAAAGCGTCATGTTATACTCCTCAGATCCTGTACTATCTGTATGTCCTACTACAAGTACATCTGTATCTGGATATTCACGTAGTACACTAGCAAGTTTATCTAGCGTAGCTTGTGAAGCAGCGTTAATATTGTATTTGTTTGTATCAAAATAAACACCACTATTTTCATCAAAAGTAACTACAATACCATCGTCCACACGTTCTACTTGAGCACCTGGTATTTCAGTTTCAATTTTTTGAGCTTGTTTATCCATTTTATTACCAATGATAACACCTGCAGCACCACCAGCAACACCACCAATTACAGCACCAATCTCTCCGTTACCACCTTTACCTATATTGTTACCTAGAATTGCTCCAAGTATGGCTCCACCGGTAGCACCAATTACTGCTCCTTTTTGTTTATTGTTTGCATTTTTTACTGCTTCGCAATTGGTAAACGCTACAAGAAAAAGTAATGCCACTCCAATTACTGATATTTTTTTACTTATATTTTTCATTATTCATTGATTTTTGTAAAGTTCATATTAATTGTAAAAGGTGACCCTTCTAGACTTACGGTTTGCTCCCAACGCATAGTTGATTCATTAAGTTGAGCTAAACGCAGCCTAAATCCAGTATTATCTGGTGATTTACCTTTTGCATTGGTTGGTTTTAATAAGAAATCGTATAATCCAGTTGTTGGATCTACTTCTTGAATAGTAAAGATAAAGTTACGATCTCCAGTAGGGCATTCACCATTATTTATAGTATAAACTCCAGTGTTGTTATTTGGAATGAACCTCCACGTTGATCCTTCAAAACATTCTTTTGAAGTGTCACCCAATAGAGAAACATTAAATTCACCAGATTCGCTATACGTTATATTGTCTAATGCCCAATAGCCTTTAATAATTTTACGTGATTCTGAAACTGTTTTAGGCACACCACAAGAAATTGCAGTCATAACTACAACAGCTAATACAAATAGTTTTTTCATATTTGGTTGTTTAAGTTTAAAAAGTTAGAATTTGAAATTTTATTGGTTTATCTTCTGAATAACCTTGAAAGTAAAGATAGCACTAAAAGCACTATAAATATCCAAAAAATAATCATTGCAATATCAGTAGCTCCTTCTGCAATTCCTCCGAATCCAAAGATAGCTGCAATGATTGCAATTACTAGAAAAATAATAATCCAACGTACCATAATTTTTGAGTTTTAATGATTAGTATACCACTAAGGTACGTAAGAAAAAGTCTAGCTAACGCATGTTTAGAATAAGTTTAACAGCAAATGTTAACATTTTAAAAAGCTAGAAGATCACTTAATTCAGCCTTAAAACGTTCCTTTGGAAGGTACTGTTTTTCAAGGTTCGCAGCGAATGGTATTGGTGTTTCCAAACTTGCAACTCTACGAATTGGTGCATCTAAATATTGAAAACAGTTTTCAGAAATCATTGCTGAAATATCTGAAGCAATTCCACCAAACATAGAATCTTCTTGCAAAATAATTACTTTCCCAGTTTTTTGTACCGATGCAAAAATTGTTTCGGTATCTAAAGGAGAAAGTGTTCGCAAATCAATTAAATCTGCTGAAGTTTGATTAATTTCTTCTAGAACATCCAATGCCCAATGCACACCGGCTCCATAGGTAATAATAGTCACAGCCTCACCTTCTCTTAAAACAGAAGCTTTTCCTAATGGTAGCGTATAATAATTGGTGGGTACATCTTGCCTTATACTTCTATAGAGTGCTTTATGCTCAAAAAACATAACAGGATTTGGGTCGTTTATAGCACTTGCTAATAATCCTTTTGCATCATACGGAAATGCAGGATATACAACTTTAAGACCGGGCGTGTGGGTAAACCAAGCTTCATTTGTTTGACTATGAAACGGTCCTGCTCCTACTCCGGCTCCACAAGGCATACGAATTACCACATCTGCCGGTTGATTCCATCGATAGTGACTTTTTGCCAAATAATTGACAATAGGATTAAAACCTGAAGTAACAAAATCACCAAATTGCATTTCCATAACAGATTTAAACCCGTTGATTGATAATCCCATTGCAGATGAAACAATCGCCGATTCACAAATAGGTGTGTTACGTACTCGTTCTTTTCCGAACGCATCAATAAATCCGTCTGTAATTTTAAAAACACCGCCATACTCAGCAATGTCTTGTCCCATAATGACCAAGTTATTGTGTTTTTCCATGGATTGTTCTAACCCTTCTGAAATGGCATCAACAAATCGTTTTTCTTCAACTGTAGAGCCAGGTGCTGTTTCTTCATAATCATACTCTCTGTAAACGTCTTTAGTTTCAATAGTCTTATCTGCTTGGATTACGTCTTCAGAAAAAGCAAGATCTAAGTTTTCATTTATTTCGGCTATAATTTCTTCTTTATAGTTAACAATATCGGTTTCAGAAAGAATACCTATTTCTTGAAGATAAGCACTGTAATTTTCTAAAGGGTCTTTTGCTCCCCATTCGTCCATTAATTCTTGCGGAACATATTTGGTACCACTCGCCTCTTCATGACCGCGCATTCTGAAGGTTTTAAACTCCAACAATACAGGACGTGGATTGTTACGCATGTCTTCAACAAGTGCTTTTACTTTTGAATATACCTCAAGAATATTATTTCCGTCAATAATGTGTGACTCCATTCCATAACCTTTGCCTCGATCTGCTAAATTTTCACAATTGTATTGTTCATTGGTTGGAGTTGATAAGCCATACCCGTTATTTTCTATACAAAATAAAACAGGTAATTGCCATACAGAAGCTACGTTAAGAGCCTCGTGTATATCACCTTCGCTAGTACCGCCTTCACCTGTAAACACAGCACATACTTGGTTGTTTTCTTTTAGTTTATTTCCTAAGGCGATACCATCTGCAACGCCAAATTGTGGCCCAAGATGAGATATCATACCTACAATTTTAAACTCTTGCGTACCAAAGTGAAAACTACGGTCGCGTCCTTTTGTAAATCCGTTTGCCTTTCCTTGCCATTGTGAAAAAAGCCGGTATAAAGGAATATCACGAGACGTAAAAACACCTAGATTACGGTGCATTGGTAAAATGTATTCTTCGTTATCTAACACGGCGGTAATCCCTACCGAAATAGCTTCTTGCCCAATCCCACTAAACCATTTTGATATTTTTCCTTGTCGTAATAAAATAAGCATCTTTTCCTCTATTAATCGAGGTTTCAGCATTTTTTTATATAAAGAAAGTAACGTAGAATCATCAAAATTTTCACGATTATAATCAAAATGAATAGTAGGTGCAGTTTGCGAACTCATAGTTTATATTTAGTCATTCAAATGTAGAAAAAATAGCTGTTCAGCAATGCGATTAATTCACTTTTTTAACTTCGTTAATCCTCAGTATATTTGGTATATTTGTACTTGCTAAACATATGTTATGAATAATATACCCAGTGTAGATCTTGCAGACTTTTTGTCTGAAGACCCAAAAAGAAAGCAAAAGTTTGTAGATGAGATTGGTAAAGCTTATGAAGAAATAGGCTTTGTTTCTCTAAAAAATCATTTTTTAAGTGATGATTTGGTTGAAAACCTATATAAAGAAGTAAAGTCGTTTTTTGCGCTTCCGTTAGAAACAAAAGAGAAGTATGAAATTGAAGGCCTTGGCGGACAGCGCGGTTATGTTTCTTTCGGAAAAGAACACGCTAAAGGAAAAAAAGAAGGCGACTTAAAAGAATTTTGGCACTTTGGTCAAGAACCCGACGCCGAAGCAAATTTACCCGAAGAATACCCAGATAATGTACAAGTAAACGAACTTCCAGACTTTAATCACACTGGAATGGAAGCTTATCGAATGCTTGAAAAAACCGGTATTTATGTTTTAAGAGCTTTAGCCTTATACATTGGGATTGAAGAAACTTATTTTGATAAATGGGCAACAAATGGTAACAGTATTTTACGCCCTATTCATTACCCGCCAATTACAGAAGAACCAAAAGGTGCGGTACGCGCAGGAGCTCACGGAGATATTAACCTTATTACACTGTTAATGGGAGCTTCATCTGGCGGACTTCAAGTTTTACGCAAAGACGGTAAATGGATTGATGCCATTCCGCAGGAAGATGAATTAGTAATTAATGTAGGTGATATGCTTGAGCGCCATACCAATAACAAATTACGTTCAACAATTCACAGAGTTGTAAACCCACCGAAAGACCAATGGGATACTCCTCGATATAGCATTCCGTTTTTTATGCATCCTCGAAGTGATATGAAATTAAATTGTCTTGAAGAATGTATTGACGAGCAGCATCCAAAAGCGTATCCAGATATCACTGCCGGTGACTTTTTACACCAACGCCTAGTAGAGATAGGACTGATTAAAGAATAAATATGGATTTACAAGATCAATTAAAAAATTTATTTCCAGACCACGAAGTTCCTGAAGAACCCAAAGAAGAAAAATCTTCAGTTTGGTTACAAGATGAACCGCTTCATTGCAAATATGAAAAACGCCGTGGTAAGCCTATTACAATAATAGATAATTATAACGGGGCACAAAGTGATTTTAAACAACTAGCAAAAGAGCTCAAAAAAATGCTTGGTGTAGGCGGTAGTTTTAAAAATGAACAAATATTAATTCAAGGTGATTATCGAAAAGAGATTATGCAATTTTTAAAAGATAAAGGCTTTGCCGTAAAACGTGTTGGTGGATGAGAATTGCTGAATCTGAATTAATCATAAACCCAGACGGAAGTATTTATCACCTCCATTTAAAACCTGAAGATCTTGCCAAAACCATTATCACAGTAGGAGATCCTGAGCGAGTAGAAAGTATTTCAAAACATTTTGACGCTTTAGAAGTTGACGTTCATAATAGAGAGTTTAAAACTCACACAGGCACGTATAACGGGAAACGAATCTCAGTAATTTCTACAGGAATAGGAACCGATAATATTGATATAGTTTTCAATGAACTAGATGCATTGGTCAATATTGATTTTGAAAAACGTACACAAAAAGATGTATTAACACAACTTACCATTGTTAGGGTTGGCACATCAGGTGCGGTACAACCAAACATACCAATTGATTCTTTTTTAATTTCTGAAACCGCAATTGGCTTTGATAACTTGTTACATTTTTATGCAAATACTTCATTTGAAAATAAACCTTTTTCAGAAGCATTTATTAAACACACCAATTGGTCTACAAAAAAATCGGCGCCCTATGTCATCAATGCAGATCAATCTTTACTAAACCTTTTTTCTGAAAATGATTATATAAATGGAGTTACTGCCACAAACGTAGGCTTTTACGGTCCTCAAGGTAGAGTTTTACGCCTACCATTACAAGATGCAGACCTAAATGAAAAACTTACCTCTTTCTCTTTTGAAGGAAAGAAAATAACCAATCTTGAAATGGAAACGTCTGGTATTTATGCTATGGCAAAACTTTTGGGCCATAAAGCACTTTCGTTAAATGCTATTTTAGCCAATAGACCTAATGGTACATTTAGTAATACCCCTAAAGAGACCGTGGAAACCTTAATTAAACAGACACTGGAAATACTTACAAAATGAAAAAAATGCTGATAGGCGGCGTGCCCGAACACTTCAATTTACCTTGGTATTTAACCCTTAAAGACAAGAAATACCATAATGCCAATATTAATCTTAGGTGGAAAGATTACTATGGCGGTACTGGTGAAATGTGCAAAGCTCTTAGAGATGGGAGTGTTGATATGGCCGTGATTTTAACAGAAGGAATTGTACGAGACATTATAAATGGTAATGATTCAAAAATTGTACAAGTATTTGTAAAATCACCATTGTTATGGGGTATACACGTTGCTGACAACTCAGACTATGAAACTGTTTCAGATTTAAAAGGAACTGAAGCTGCTATAAGTAGATACGGTTCGGGTTCTCATTTAATGGCTTACGTAAATGCTGAAAACCAAGGTTGGGATTATGAAGACGATCTTGAATTTAAAGTAATAAAAGACTTGGAAGGTGCATTAAAAAATCTTCCCGAAGGTAACGGAGATTACTTTATGTGGGAAAAGTTTACTACAAAACCGTACGTAGATAACGGTCCTTTTCGTTTGGTTGGAGAATGCCCTACACCTTGGCCTTGTTTTGTAATTGCTGTACGTAATGAAGTTCTTGATAATGAAAGCGAAGCTGTAAAAGCTATTTTACAAATTATCAATGAATCTACTCTAGATTTTAAAAACATTCCAGATATAGATAAGGTCATCTCAAAACGATATGATCAAAAGCTAGAAGACGTACGTCAATGGTTAGCATTAACCGAATGGAGTCAAAAAAACTTAACCGAAGAAGAACTTAAAAACGTTCAAGATAAATTATTAGAATTAAATTTAATTGACACTAAAGTGGCTTCAGAAAAGGTACTTTGGCAGCCTTCTTAAAAAAAATAGTATTTTTTTACGCAACCTTTTTAAATAGCTCGCATCTTACTTATGTAAAGTAAGCTATTTATGACTACATTTTTAATAATTTTAGGGGCTTTACTTGTAACTAACTTTCTGTTATTACAATTTAGTTGCAACGATACAACAGAGCCAAATAAAGACAAATAAGTAACCATTACTATAAATGGAATTATGTAAAATCTTGAGGGTAGTGTTATGCTACCACTCGATTTTTTCTTTTCCATTTTTTTCTAAATAAGCATTTGTTTTACTGAAATGCTTATTACCAAACCAATATCCTCTATTAGCACTCAAAGGTGAAGGATGACCGCTTGTTAAAACTAAGTGTTTTTGTCTGTCTATTTTGGCACCTTTCTTTTTAGCATAACCGCCCCACAATAAAAAAACCAAACCTTCCCTATTTTCTGAAAGTTTTGAAATCACAGCATCAGTAAACTGCTCCCACCCTTTCTTTTGGTGGCTTCCGGCTTGATGCGCTCGTACGGTTAAAGTAGCATTTAAAAGTAAAACTCCTTGATTGGCCCATCGCTCTAGATTTCCGCTTGATGGCACAGGAATTTGTACATCTGTTTTTATTTCTTCAAAAATATTATTCAAAGAAGGTGGTTTTGTTACCCCATCGGCTACTGAAAAACACAATCCATTTGCTTGTCCTTCTCCGTGATACGGATCTTGACCCAAAATAACTACTTTAACCTTATTAAAAGGTGTATGATCAAAGGCAGAAAAGATTTGTTTACCCGGCGGAAAGCATTTGTTTTTTTCATATTCATTTTTTACAAACTGAATCAATTTTTCAAAGTATGGTTTTTCAAATTCATTCATTAATTGCTCCTTCCAACTTTCTTCAATAGTTACCTGCATTATATGTATTTTTGTATTCAGAAAACGTAAAAATACAGTATTAAAGGCGAATGGTCCGTATCGATTCAAAAACATTGCAGGATTTAGAATTTCCTGTTGTTTTGCAGCAAATAGCAGATTTTTGTATTACAGAACCCGGCACCAACAAAGTGCTTAAAGTACAACCTTTTAAAAACACAGATAAGGTTGCCGCAGAGTTATACCGTGTTAAAGAGTTTACTGCTTCTTTTAACAGCGATAGCCCTATCCCAAATCACGATTTTGAGCCTATCAATAAAGCCCTTCAATTACTTGATATAGAAAACAGTGTGTTAGAGATTTCAAGTTTCAGAAGAATACGTTCAGTAACCGATACAACTGCTGATTTACTGAAGTTTTTTAAAAAATTTGAAGAGTTTTACGTTTACTTAAATAAATTTTCTTCTAAGGTAAGTTACACCTCCATTATTTCAGAAGAAATTCAAAAAAAAATTGATCGTTTTGGGGATGTGAAAAATGATGCTTCAGAAGAGCTAGCAGCTATAAGAAGAAGACTCAATCAAGTAAAGGGACAAATAAACTCTTCGTTTTCAAAAGCACTTAACCATTATTCACAAGCAGATTATCTTGATGAAATACGAGAAACCGTTGTAGACAATCGTCGTGTATTGGCAGTAAAAGCGATGCACCGCCGTAAAATAAAAGGTGCTGTTTTGGGCAATTCAAGAACGGGCAGTATTGTGTACATTGAGCCGCAAGAAACCCTTGAGTTTGCAAATGAACTTAGCAATTTAATATACGAAGAGCAAGAAGAAATAAAACGTATTTTAAAACAACTTACCGAGTTTGTAAGACCCTACAAAAAGTTGTTGAAGCAATACCAGAATTATCTTTCAAAAATTGATGTGTTGTATGCAAAAGCCAAGTACGCCAATGCTATCAATGGAGTTTTACCCATTTTGACAGAAAAAAAATTCTTGTATTTAAAAGACGCTTTTCATCCGTTATTGTGGGTGGCAAATAAAAAAAGAAATGAAAAAACGTTTCCGCAAACCATTTCTTTAGAACCCGAAAAGCGAGTTATAGTTATTAGCGGACCCAATGCCGGTGGTAAAAGTATCACCTTAAAAACCGTTGGGTTATTACAAGTGATGCTGCAAAGTGGTTTATTAATTCCTGTAGATCCATTAAGTGAGTTTAGTTTTTTTGATCGCGTGTTAACAGATATTGGCGACAATCAATCTATAGAAAACCACTTAAGTACGTATAGCTACCGATTAAAAAAAATGAATCAATTTCTTCGGAAATGTAACCAAAACACGCTTTTCTTAATTGATGAGTTTGGTACGGGAAGTGACCCAGAACTTGGCGGAGCACTGGCCGAAACATTTCTAGAGGTTTTTTATGAACGAGAAGCATTTGGTATTATCACAACACACTACTCCAATTTAAAAGTTCTAGCAACCGAATTACCATATGCTATCAACGCCAATATGCAATTTGATAATAGAAGTCTAGAACCTTTATATCAATTGCATCTTGGTGAAGCAGGTAGCTCTTTTACTTTTGAAGTAGCGCAAAAGAACGGTATTCCGTATAGCTTAATAAACAAAGCCAAAAAGAAAATTGAACACGGAAAAGTTAGGTTTGATAAAACCATTGCTAAGTTACAACAAGAACGATCTCAATTGCGAAAAACTTCAGCAAACTTAAAAAGTGAAGAGCAAAAAGCTCGTGAAGAAAGCAAACAACTTGAAGAAGTTAACAATCGCGTACAAGAAAAACTAGAGAGCTTTCAAGAATTGTATGATAGTAATCAAAAAATGATTTCACTTGGAAAAAAAGTGGATTCACTGGCGGAAAAATTTTTCAATACCAAAAAGAAAAAGCCTTTGCTTGATGAGTTGTTTAAACTCGTTTTAAAAGAAAATAGCAAACGAAAAAAACCTAAGCCGAAAAAGAAACCGGTAAGCAAAGCACAGAAAAAAGCCGAAAAAGCAAAAAAACACGAAATAAAGCAAGAACTTGAACAAAAAGTTGCGGCAATAAGAAAAAAGAAAAAGAAAGAAAAAGCCGAAGCCAAAAAAGCTCCACCACCAAAACCAAAAGTTACTTTGAAAGTTGGTGATCGCGTACGTATGATTGATGGTCGTGCCATAGGAACTATTGATACAATTGAAAAGCAAAAAGCAATTGTAAACTACGGTATGTTTACAGCAGATGTGAGCTTGAAAGAATTAGAAAAAGTTTCATAAAATACATTCACTTTTATTTGAAAACTGAAAAAAAACATAAAATCATTCTCTTTGACGGTGTCTGCAATCTTTGCAATAGTTCGGTTACGTTTGCAATTAAACGAGATAAAAATGATATTTTTCGTTTTGCTGCTTTACAAAGTGAGATAGGCATGCAGCTTATTTCAAAATTTAAAATTGATACTTCTCAAACAGACTCTATCATACTGGTAGAAGGTAATAAGTATTACGAAAAATCATCGGCAGCACTACACATTGCCAAACATCTATCTGGTGGTTGGCCGCTACTTTACGGATTTATCATTCTCCCAAAATTCATCCGCAATGCTGTTTATGATTTTATTGCTAAGAACCGCTATAAATGGTTTGGCAAAAAAGAAAGCTGTATGATCCCAACACCTGAATTGCAAGCAAAATTTTTGTAATGGAGGTATTAAAAAACAGGTTATTATTGTAATTTCTCCAATACGAAACATTATATTAGTTTTTATTTATAAACGTTAGTTATGAAAAACTTTACTCTTCTATTCTTTTTAATTCCTTTTCTTGCATTTTCAAATTTTGAGAAAAAACATACGTCAAATATTAAAAGTGTTACTGTTTACTTAAACGGGGCTACTATTGAGCGACACTCAAATGTAATATTAACAAAAGGCGAAAATACACTGATTTTTAATGATTTATCTGCAGCTATTAACGAAAACAGCATTCAAATTTCAGGTATTAAAAATGCTTCAATTTCATCATTAAATTATACTATTGATTACCTTGAAAAAGGTACAGTTTCTGAAGAATACACAATTTTAAATACTAAAATTGATGGTCTAAAACTGAAGAAAAATGAAATAAAAAATATAATAGACGGATATGAAAAAGAGCTTTCTATTTTAGAAGAAAATAAAAAAATAAATAGTGAAGCTACAGACCTTTCATTACAGAAAGTTAAAGAGCTTTCTACCTATTACAGACAACGAGTTACTGAAATTAATAACATTATTTATAAAGAAAAAAAGCAACTCAAAGAGTTAAACAAAACCATTAATAAATATACTAGCGAATTATATAAAATAGAGGATAATAGAAAAGAAGAACGTGGTAAAATTACTGTAAAACTTACCTCGGAAACTGCATCAAATCTATCTCTTGTTATCAAATACAATTTAGAAAATGCAGGATGGTTTCCTGTATATGACATTAAAGCAGAAAACACTAGTGCTCCTATTAAAATTTCGTATAAAGCAAACGTATATCAACAAACAGGAACAGACTGGGAAAATGTAAACATAACTTTGTCTACAGGCGACCCGAATACCAATAATCTTAAACCAGAACTCTCAACAAAATATTTAAACTTTGTAAGCAGAAACTATAGGGCTTCTACACCAATACAACGAAGTAACTACAAGTACAACCCTACAGTTAATAACGTAACAGGAACTGTTATAGACGATACTGGGCTTCCATTACCAGGAGTCAATGTTGTAATAAAAGGAACTAGCACCGGCACACAAACAGATTTTGATGGTAATTATTCATTAAAAGTTAATAACGGTGAAGAATTGGTTTTTAGCTATGTTGGTTTTGATACTAAAAGCATACCAATACACTCAACTGTTATGAATGTTAATTTAAATGCTTCTTCTGAACAATTAGAAGAAGTGGTTATAACAGGCTATGGTGCAAACTCAGATATATCTAAAGCACTGCAAGGAAAAGTTGCAGGTCTTGCTATAAAAGAACCTGAAACATTATCTAATGGAACCATAAAAGAGGTAGGAATTACAAACACACAATTTGAAATTAGCAAACCACATACTATAAAATCTAGTAATGAAGTAACTATAATAGAAGTTGAAAATATTGATATGCCAGCATTGTATCAACACTATGCAGCACCAGAACTTAATGAAAATACTTTCATAACTGCTACCTTAAAAAATTGGGAACAATATGATTTACTACCCGGTGAAGCAAACATATATTTTGAAGGTAATTATTCAGGAAAATTTATGTTAAACCCTCAGATAGCTTCTGATAGTTTGAATATTTCCTTAGGAATAGACCCAAACGTTATAGTTACTCGCGAAAAACTTAAAAATTTTAAAAGCAGTTCTTTTTTAGGCAATAATAGGATTGTAAATAAGGGATATAAAATTGAAATTAAAAACAATAAAAAAACACCTATAAAATTACTTTTGGAAGATAGGATACCTATTTCTCAAAATGAAAAAATAAAACTTTCAGATATTGAAACGAATGATGCTAATTTCACAAAAGATACCGGTATTCTTAAATGGACGATTGAATTAAAAGCAAATCAGAAAAGCGAAAAGGAGTTTTCATATACCGTAAAATATCCAAAAGATAAAAGGATTAACCTTAATTAAAATCACTTTAAGTTCTCAAGAATAAAATTAAGCGTTTCGTTAGTATTCTCATTGCTATCAAAAGCAAAGTTTTTATAGCTATTGGGCTGTGCTAGCCCTTCGGTTTTCCACTTTTTTAAAAGCGGTTCATGTTCCAACGTTACTTTTCCAGACAGGAGGTTATCCAGCGAGTTTCCTTTTTGATAATGATTGTATACTTTTTTTAAACCGGTGAGATATAAATGATCTTTTGTAAAACCACCACCACGATGCGCTCTTAAAGAAATATTATATGCCTCTTCCCTATTCAGTTTATATTGATTATGAAGCAAATCAAACGTGTCACAAAAATTAAAACCTTTGCGTAAACTATCAGTTGCCAATACTCTATAACTCAATTCTTTTAATCTATAAAGAGTTAAACAGCCGCTCATGTACTCACTAAAAACAGCTAGTCCTTCTTGTGTTTCAACATTTTTTGGAAATCCATTATGAAAAATCTTTAAAGGTTGGTTTAAGCTATTAAACGTTGTTACCAAATGCAGCCCTATCTCGTGATTGGCCAGTACTTTTAATTGATTAGCACTAAACTTGTGATTTTTCTTTAAAACAAGCATTTGCTTATTATTAATTACCATTGCTGCCGCAGAAATTTTATTGGACAGTTTTATAGTAAATTGAAAATCATATTTTTTTCTGAAATCTTCAAAATATGCAACGGCTTCATTCGCATCAAAAACGGGAATCATTTCCTGTTTGAACGCTTCATCTTCAAAATGAAGAATAAAACGTGCATTTTCTACATCTTTATCTGTTGGTGTACCAAATGATTTTAATGAATTGTAATAAAACTTTTCTCGCTGTCCTACGGTCTCTACACATTGTATTAAACCTGAATAATCATAAATTACATCTCTATAAAAGCTTCGTGTTTCATCGTCTTTAATACTGTCAATATCTTGTAAAAAAAGTTGCTGTTGTAGTTTATGAGCATTAAAATCTATCTTTCTGTACCTAAAATTGGGATTGATATTATACTTTGAAGAAAAAAAGTTTCGCTTTTCTTGCTCAATATTTATAGGGTTTACAAAATTGAGCACTTCAATTTTTTGAACAAGTTTATTCAAATTATAATCAATGCGAAACACATTGGGGTACGTATTTATTATAGAATTGGTGTCCACCATTTATTTTTTAAAAGTATCGTAAAATAAAGCAGCGTGCGCCTTAATTTTTTCTTGAAGCTGCTTCTCAATCGCTGAAACTACTTCAGGAAAGATGATTTGATTTAATTCGTCGCAGTAAATTTTCTTAAATTCAGTCGCCAAAACTAATGTATTTTTAAAGTTTTGGGTAATAAATTTTAAAAAATAGCCATTTCCGAAGAAGGTATCATTAATTTTTGAAGTAGATTCAATAGCATGGGGCAATTGTAATTGTGATAGTGAATGACGCCAATTTTCAATTAAATCTCCGAAGCGTTTCATATCAATATTTGTAGTTCCCAAATTAATAACAGGAACTTCTCTATCCCATCTGCGCCAGTTATAACTATGCATATCATAAACTACAACTGCATCAAATTTTTCTTCCAATTTTAAAAGTAATGCTTTAACAACCGAATAAAATGCTTCGTGTTTTGCTAGACTTTTTTTCTTTTCAGAAGGGCTCAGTGGTTCTTTCCACAATTGTTTTCCCCAAGCTTCATCAAATACAGCATTATCTGGATCACGGTTTAAATCATATTCAAAACGGCTGTCACAACCTGCCAAAACGATGGGGTGTGTTTTTACAAACTCTTTGGTGCAGGGGTCTTCTTCAAACCAACGTTCATACTCGGTGTGAATACAGTTGTTCCACAGCTCTTTTCTGAATTGATGCCCATCGTGCACTGCTCCACAAACGTAAGGGACATAAGCTTCAACCTTGAGGGTAAGTGAGTAATCTGCTGCAACCGCTTCAAAGGTTTCTTCTGCTTCAAGTTTTTTAATGATTTCTGAAATTGCTAATCGTTCCATTAAGCATCACTAACGTGTTTACGCAATTTTTGGCGTCGTTCAAAGGCATTGACGCGTTCTAAAACTTTATCCTCAACAAAATCAATAATCTTTTCTTGAATTTTTGATTTATATACCTTGTTCATATACGTAATACCGCCAGGTGACATAACATTTACTTCTACAAGCTTACCTCCTATAACGTCTATTCCTACAAAGTACAGTCCGTCTTTTACTAATTTGGGACCTATACGCCGGCAAAGTTCTTTTTCTTGTTTGGTCAAACTATGTTTTTGGACGCTTCCGCCTGCACTTACATTGCTTCTATGATCTTCATCACCCGGTACTCTACGCATAGCACCAATAGGTTGCCCATTTAATAACAAAATACGCACATCGCCCTCATCTGCACCTTCAATATAGTCTTGTAAAATAACGTAATTGGTAGTGCCATCTTTATTATCAATGTAAAAGTCTAATAAAGAATTGATACTTTTCATAGCGCTTTTTTCAATTAAAATAACGCCAGAACCACCATATCCATTAAGAGGTTTTAAAATCATTCTATCAGGACCTTCTTTAATTATTTTCTTTAAATATTGTTTGTTTTTTGTAACGTGTGTACGCGGAATCATCTCATTATTTTCATCTTCAAAAACAGCTGTATAAAGTTTATTATTTGCACGTCTTATTCCATCTAAATCATTTAGTATAAACACATCATCTTTTACCGAATCTAAAAAATTAAGCATTATCATATCTAATGGCGGATTGCTACGTAAGATAATTACGTCAAAACCTGCCATAGGAAGCATCTCATCATAAAACTCAGCTTTAATATGAAACGATTTTAATGATTTTGAAATTTTATCTTTTCGTTTCAAACAACGGGAGAATGCATAGGCAACACTATCACGAATGGTTAAGTTTGCCGGAGTTGTAACAGCAATACCGTGACCGCGTTTTGCAAATTCTTGAATTAATGCTAATGTTGAATCATTTTCAGGATCTATTTGATCCCAAGGATACATGATAAAGCAAACGTTCATGAGGGTTGGTTTTCAAATTAGTAAAATAAATATACTAATAATGAAATAACCTGAAAGTGTTTTTTGAGAAAGGTTTTATGCTTTTACTCACCATATACTCTAAAATTATCAAAACCTGCAAAATCATCAGCTCCATTTTGTTCAATAGATAATGTAATTCGCACATTGTTGACTGAAGAAGGAATAGGTATAATCTCGGTTCCTTGTACAGTCAAATTTGCATTACCGTTGATAAAAGGTACAACACCCTGACTAATATCATCATGAAAAACTTCATAATAAACGTCATCTGCATTATCAAAACCAAAAACATCATAATCAAAAGCAATACGCGGATTTACTAGTGAAGAGACATTAACATTTACGAAACTTATTTCATGAGGAAAATTACCACCCCCATTTGGATTATTTAAATCACGACACGCTAAAAAGTTACCCGATACAAAGTCTATTGCTGAAGTATTACCTGAGCCAACATTGTTATTAATTTCCCAAATATCATCATTTACATTATATGATGAAGGGTTTAAAGTATAACTCCAACTGAGATTGCTATCAAAATCTTGTGCAACTACTGTTGTTATAGTTGTAGTTAATGAATAAACCTGCTCCCAACTTATACCATTCCAAATTTCTAGTGTTCCGGTATCAACCACAAAAACAATTAAACCAATGTCTGTTGATGATGCATTAATTTGATTTCTTTGTGATTGGTTTTCAACTCTTGGCGGCATAAATCCTTTAAAAGTTGTACCTCCATCTGGTGTGCTACTTATCTCAAGCATTGAAGCCGATGACGGATTTGTAGTCCCAATACCTACTTGTGCTGATACTACAGTTGTAAAAACCTGAAGTACAGCAATAATTAAATAATACTGTTTCATAACTATGATGTTTAAAAATCATAGCATATGCAAAATTAAATCTAAAGATTTTGGGTGTATAGCACTGGGAAGTAGTCAAATATATATAAAAAATTTAATTAATTCCATAAATTTCTACATTATCAATTACCCAAAGCTCATTTGAGCTGTTATTACTTAGGACAATACCTATAACTAAATTTGCTGAATTAGGTAAATTGGTTATTTCAACATATGATATACCTGTGTTTCCCGTTGGTGTTGCTGTTGAAGTTGCTGTATTGTCTCCATCATAAGCAATCGTTTGAGTTCCCGTTGCTGAAAAATCATATGTAGCATTACCATTACCTGTTATTTCCATTTCATAAGAAAATGTAGTACCTCCATCTGTACTCACGTATACATCTACATAATCACCTGCGTCAGCCCCATTTCCTGAAGTGTTTAAAGAAAAGGATGCTAATCTAAATTTTAAACTTGCTGTTGAATATGAAGAGGCATCTACCGGTCCAAAATCTACATCTGCATCTCCATTAACCACCCCATAACTTCTACCATCTATGTATGTATTGGTATTTGGGCTGGTACCATTCCCTGTTTGATAACTTCCGGCTGTATTTTCAATAAACACTAACTCTGGACTTGAAGGTGTTATTTCAAAATCTTGAATACCTAGTAATGTGGGGCCCGATGAAGGTCCCGACATACAGTACACATTTTCCCAGGTGCTTTCAACTCCATTCCAGGTTTGTAAGCATCGAGTATCTTCAAAAAATATTAATAACCCATCGTCTGCCAAAGTGGCTTTTGAGGCTATATTTGCTCTTCCCGAAGCATCTACTCGAGGGGGCAGAAAGCCTCCAAAGTTTGTTCCGTCGCTTGAACTTTCAACATCAAGAACAGATGCGCTACTAGGCGATGTTGTGTTAATTCCTACTTGAGAAAAAAGAGGTACTGAAATAATTAATGCTACATTTAGAAAAAAAGACTTTTTCATTTAAAGGTTTTTAGTTGGTTAAAACTTTTGTCTAGATTAAGTCTGTTATCAAAAATGGGGACTGCTAAAGTATAGCAATCCCCATTTTTAAAAATTATCTAAATATTATATTTCAGAAATATATCTTAACTATTTCTTATAGTTATCATCCCAATCTTTAACCTTAGGAACACCCAACTTATTTTGAGATTTTGCAACCATCATAGAAACGGCAGCATCTCCTGTTACATTGACTGTTGTACGGCACATATCTAATGGTCTATCTACCGCAAAAATAAGAGCCAATCCGGCTTCAGGAATTCCGGCTTGAGCCAAAACAATGACCAACATTACCATTCCTGCTCCTGGAACTGCTGCAGAACCGATTGAGGCGAGAGTTGCTGTAGCTATGATTCCTAATTGAGTGCCGAATGACAGGTCCATACCAAAAGCTTGGGCAATAAACACAGCTGCAACGGCTTGATACAAACTGGTACCGTCCATATTAATCGTAGCTCCTATTGGTAGTACAAAACTGGTTACTTCTCTTTTTACACCCAGATGTTCTTCTACTCGCTCCATAGTTACAGGTAAAGTTGCTGCACTTGAACTTGTAGAAAAGGCCAATAATTGAGCTGGGCCAATACCATTAAGAAAGCTTTTGGGGGTATGTTTTGTAAATATCCAAACAAGTAAAACATAAACTCCAATCATTAAAACCAATCCACCAACTACGCAAAGTGCGTACATACCAAGAGCAGCAAATAAATCGGCACTTGGAGCTTCAACCACCAATGCAGCTAATAATGCAAATACTCCATAAGGCGCTGTAAGCATGATGAGATCTATCATTTTGAGAATGACTTCATTAAACCCATCAAAAAAGTCTTTTACGGGTTGGGCTGTTTTTTCAGGAATTAAAATCAAACCAATACCAAAGAATATTGCAAAAAAGATAACTTGAAGCATATTTCGATTGTTGGAAGAGGCTCCTATAATATTGTCTGGCACCAAATCTACAAGCGCTTGTAAAGGACCGGCATCTTTTTGCCTTTGAGCGTCTTGGCGTTTCATTTCGGCTTCGCCGCCATATGCCTCAACTAATTCGGTTCGGGTTTCTTGAGTTATGGTTTTGCCGGGCTTAACTAAGTTTACAACTCCTAGTCCAATTGAAACGGCTACAATGGTTGTAAAAATATAAGTAACAATGGTTCGTAAGCCCATTTTGGACAAGCTAGATATATCTTTAAGATCTGAAACTCCTTTTATTAATGACGCTAAGATTAAAGGAACAGCAATAAGCTTTAAGGCATTGATAAAAATGGTTCCGAAGGGTTTTACCCAATCTTCGATTAAGTTGGGGCCCCAACTAAAGTTTGTAAGTATGAGGGCAAATACTACCCCAAGAGCCATTCCTAATAAAATTTGCCAGTGTAAAGCTAATTTTTTCATATATGCTATTTGTCTTTTATTTTTTTAAGATTGGTAATATACAGATAATCTTTTAGAGTTTTGAAACCTTATTCAAAAGCCAATAATCAGCCATTACCAGTGCCGCCATTGCTTCAACGATTGGTACTGCTCGTGGCACCACACACGGGTCATGCCTTCCTTTACCTTGCATTTCTACTTGATTGCCTTTAGCATTAATTGTTTCTTGTTTTTGCATAATAGTAGCCACAGGTTTAAAAGCTACATTAAAATAAATGGGAACTCCATTAGTTATTCCGCCTTGTATACCACCGCTATAATTTGTTTTTGTGCTTCCGTCTTTATTAAAAAGATCGTTATGATCGCTTCCTTTCATTTTGATTCCATTAAAACCGCTACCGTATTCAAACCCTTTTACAGCATTGATTGAAAGCATTGCTTTGCCCAATTGAGCGTGAAGTTTTTCAAAAACCGGCTCACCAAGGCCAACAGGCACATTTTCAATAACACAGGTTATTTGACCGCCTACAGTGTCACCTTGTTTTCGTATATCTTTAATATAAGCTTCCATTTTTGAAGCCATTGTTGCATCTGCACAACGCACAGGATTGTTTTCTATTTCAGAAAAATCTACTTCTGAAAAGGTTTTTTTAAGAGCCAACTCACCTACTGCTGATACATAAGCGGTAATTTTTACTTCTTTTAATAGTTGCTTTGCAATTGCTCCCGCTACTACTCTACAAGCTGTTTCACGAGCAGAAGAACGTCCGCCTCCTCTATAGTCACGATTTCCGTATTTTTTATCATACGTATAATCTGCGTGTGAAGGACGATAAGTGTCTTTAATATGTGAGTAATCCTTAGACTTTTGATTGGTGTTCTTTATAATAAAGCCAATAGGCGTTCCTGTAGTTTTACCTTCAAAAATACCGCTAAGAAATGTAACTGTATCTGGTTCTTTACGCTGCGTAACAATTGATGATTGACCGGGTTTTCTTCGTTGCATTTCTGTTTCAATTGCCTTGTGGTCAATTTCTAGTCCTGCTGGACAACCGTCAATGATTCCTCCTATGGCTTCACCGTGTGATTCGCCAAAAGTAGTGAGTTTAAAAATGGTTCCGAAGGAATTTCCTGCCATAACGTGTTTTCAACAAATGTAAATCTTACAACTGAAACGTAAAAATAAACATTCTTCTTACTACTGTATAAATTCTGTAAGAAATAACATAACCATTTGACTATCTATTGATAACATTGACTTAAAGGATTTATTGATAAATATGAAAATATTTGTATCCCAAAATGACGTCTTGAAAAGAAAAGTTGAAATTGTAGTATTGTCAGACATTCATTTGGGAACCTACGGTTGTCACGCTAAGGAGGTGCTTCAATATTTGAATTCAGTAAAGCCAAAAAAGCTTATTTTAAATGGTGATATTATTGATATTTGGCAGTTCAGAAAACGCTATTTTCCGAAGGCACATTTACAGGTTATTAAAAAAATAATCGCCTTGGCCACCAAAGGTACCAAAGTGTATTATATTACCGGAAATCACGATGAAAAGCTGCGACGTTTTAGCGAAACTAAAATGGGTAATATTCAAATATTGGATAAGCTTATTTTAAATCTCGACGGAAAAAAAGCATGGTTTTTTCACGGTGATGTGTTTGATGCATCTATACAACATACCAAATGGATTGCTAAGTTAGGCGGTTGGGGATATGATTTGTTAATTTTATTAAATCGTTTTATCAATACTTGTTTAGCAAAATTGGGAAAAGAAAAATTCTCTCTATCCAAGAAAATTAAAAATAGTGTAAAAGGAGCAGTAAAGTTTATAAACGACTTTGAGAAAACAGCCACCGATCTTGCCATTGATAATGAATTTAAATATGTGGTTTGCGGTCACATTCATCAACCAGTTATAAAAAAAGTTACAAACCATAAAGGCTCTTGTACTTATTTAAATAGCGGTGATTGGATAGAAAACTTAACCGCCCTAGAATATAATAATGAGCGTTGGTTATTATATACTCACGGAGAGAAAAATCCGTTTTTAAAGCCTGTTTTAGATGATCTTGACGAAGAAAATGAAAGCTATCCCGAGTTTTTATCTGCTTTTATTTTTGAATAAGCGCTTGTTTTAAAATAGTCACAGGATGATGTGCATTAACACCTGTTCCGTCTTTAATTTGATGCCTACAGCTTGTTCCGTTAGCGGCAATAATGGTTTCTTTTGAAGCTTTTCTTATAGACGGAAACAACTTTAATTCGCCTATTTGCATACTTATTTCATAATGTTCTTTTTCATATCCAAAACTACCCGCCATTCCGCAACATCCAGAAGCTATAATTGTGGGTTTATAATTTTGAGGTAAGTTTAGCAAATCAAAAGTTACTTTTTGATTACTCAGTGCTTTTTGATGGCAGTGGTTGTGTATTTTGATGGTTTTTTCTTCTGAAGTAAATTGATCTGACGTTATATTGCCAAGTTTTATTTCTGAAGCTAAAAACTCTTCAATTAAAAAACTATGAGTCGCAATTTTTTGTGCTGAAACACGATCATCTGCTAATCGTACATACTCATCTCGAAAACCTAAAATAGCAGAAGGTTCAATACCTAGTAAAGGTGTTTTTTCTGAAATGGTATTTTTTAAATATTCTATATTTTTATTTACTTCTGCTTTTGCTTCTTCCAAAAAACCCTTACTTAATAACGCTCTAGCACTATCCAGATGATGAACACATTGCACTTTATAACCTAGTGCTGATAATAAATCATAGGCATCTTCAGCTATAGTTGCATCGAGGTAATTGCTAAATTCATCAACAAACAAAACAACATTTTTATTGTGTCTAACTGTTTGATTTTGTTTGTTTTTAACAATTTTACCAAAAGTTTTACTTGAAACTAAAGGCAGTTTTCTTTCAGAAGCTATTCCGCTTATTTTTTTTATAAATTTTGAAGTAAGTGTGTTGCTATAAATAGCATTTGTTAATTGAGGAAAGAAGGATCCTACTCTATTTAATCGGCTGCTATTTGCAAATAATTTATTGGATCTTGATACGCCATTTGTTCTCTTGTATTGATATAAAAACTCTGCTTTTGTAGTAGCCATATCTACATTACTAGGGCATTCATTTTCGCAGGCTTTACAACTTATACATAGGTCAAATACTTGTTTTAACTCCTTGCTATCAAACTTATTTTCGGTAGTATTATTTGTTAAAACCTCGCGTAACATATTGGCACGACCTCGTGTAGTATCCTTTTCATTTTTGGTAGCGTGATAACTAGGACACATAGCTCCGGCTGTTTTGGCAGTTTTTCTACAATCTCCACTCCCGTTGCAATTTTCTGCAAGCCGTACTATTCCCTGCGTATCTGAAAAGTCTAAAAAGGTTTTAATTTGAGGCTCCTTCCTGTCTGTTTCATACCGAAGCGATTGATCCATGCTCCACGCATCGGTAATTTTTCCGGGATTCAATATATTGTTAGGATCAAACGCATTTTTAATCTTTTTCAGAAGTGAAAAATTTTGTTTCCCAATGAGCAATTCCAGAAATTCAGCTCTAACAATACCATCTCCGTGCTCGCCAGAAAAGGATCCATTGTATTTTTTACAGAGCTTGGCAATATCGGTTGTTATTTTTCTGAAATAAGATACGCCTTCTTTACTTTTTAAGTTTAATATAGGTCGCAAATGCAACTCTCCGGCACCTGCGTGAGCATAGTACACAGCTTTTTGATTGTATTGCTGCATTAATGCTGTAAATTCAGTAATATAATTAGGTAAATCTTCTAGCGCTACCGCTGTGTCTTCAATGCACGCAACAGCCTTTTTATCACCAACCATATTACCAAGCAAGCCTAATCCTGCTTTTCGAAGCTCTAATGCCATGGCTATCTCTTCACCTTTCAAAACCGGGCGGGTGTAGCTTAAGTTAGATTCAGAAAGCGATTGTAACAATTTTTCAGTTTGGTCTTGAAGATCATCTACTGTATTGGCTTTTAACTCTAGCATCAACAGCGCCTTAGGATTGCCCTCTACAAAAAACCGATAGGGTTCATACTTTTTACTTTGCTTGGTACAATCTAAAATTACATCATCCATCATTTCACAAGTGTGTAAACAATGTTGCATTGCTACCGATACATCATTTAGGCAGTTTTCTAGTGAATCATACTGTGAAACCACCATTGCGGTATATCTTGGCGGTAAATCATCAAGCTGCAATGTGATTTCGGTAGTAAAAGCAAGCGTTCCCTCGCTTCCGCAGAGAAGGTTACAAAGATTTATTTTTTCTGAATAAGTCTCGTCAAATACGTCATTATCCAAAATCATATCTATGGCATATCCTGTATTTCTACGATGAATTTCAGGTTTTGGAAACTGTTCTCTTATTTCCTTTTGAGCATCTTTTGGTGATAATTCAATATAAATGGTTTTGTAAATAGTTCCTTCAAAAGTGTTTGATTCTACTTTCTGAAAAAACTGATCTTTAGAAAGTTCTTTAAATGTGACTTCGTCTCCATTTGCCAAAATTGTTTTTAATGCTACTACTTTATCTCTTGTTACACCATATTGTATAGAGGTTGTGCCACTGCTATTGTTACCTACCATACCGCCTATCATACAACGATTTGACGTTGAGGTATTGGGACCAAAAAAGAGACCGAATTGTTGTAAATGCATGTTTAATTCGTCTCTAATTACCCCTGGTTGCACCGTAACCCTTTTATTCTTTGTGTCTACAGAAAGTATATTTGTAAAATGTTTTGATACGTCTACCACAATACCATCCCCAACACACTGACCTGCTAAAGAGGTTCCGGCAGTACGTGGAATAAGTGATGTTTTATTTTTCTGTGCAAATAAAATGAGTTGTTTAATATCTTTATCAGACTTTGGGAAAGCCACTGCTAATGGTATTTTACGATACACAGAAGCATCTGTAGCATATAATGACTTGTGAAGGTTATCAAAATATAATTCGCCTTCAAAAACTGTTTTAAGTTGAGATAATTTCTGCTTCATAGTGTCTATGTAAATGTAAAAAAACGAGAGATATTCATTAACAAAACTTTCTAAAAAACACTTTTAAAGTTAGGAACGCGTTAACATAAGCGTACGTATAATCAACTTACATTTGTTCTGTTAACAAACTTAAAACAACAATTATGAAAAAACTTGTATTGATTTTAGTAGCTATTGGAGCGTTTACATTTAGCGCCAATGCTCAAGAAATTGCTGATAATGCTATTGGTTTACGCCTAGGTGACAGTGATGGGTTTGGTACTGAAATTAACTATCAACGTGCAGTAGGTAGTAATAATAACCGACTTGAATTTGGATTAGGATGGAGAAGCAGAGATGATTTTGATGCTTATAAACTTGTAGGTTTATACCAATGGGTTTGGAATATAGACGGCGGATTTAATTGGTATGCTGGTCCTGGTGCTGGTATTGCTCAAGTAGATTTTGATGACGATTTCTTTGATGATAATGATTTTGATGACTCTGAAACGTATATTTTTTTAGCAGGAGATATAGGTATTGAGTATAATTTTGATATTCCGCTGTTGTTATCATTAGACTTTAGACCCGAATTTGGTTTTGGAGATTACAACGATGATGTAGACTTTGATATAGCCCTTGGCGTACGATATCAATTTTAAATAAATCACATAACACTTAAAGCAAAAGCCCTTGTTGTTGATACAAGGGCTTTTTTTATGATTATTCAGTTTTACTAGGTTTAAAAACAATGGGCAATTTTTGTTTATTTAGTTTTACCATAGTAAAAGGAGTAGTAATTACCATTGTAACATTATCATTGGGCTCTGGAGAGTCACCGCCTACAAATACCACGATCTCATCATTTATTTTTTTTATAGATTCTACCTCAACAGAATAACCTCCGGTAGAACTTTGCCCCATATTTATAAAAACTACAACTTCATCATTAAAGTTTATTTCTGGAATAGGAATTCCGGGTTTTCGGATTTTATTAATTTCAGAAAAAACTTGTTGTAATTGTTTTTGAGAAGAAATAATGGTTTGCTGTGGTTTTTCAATATTGCTTTGAGAAGCAGTAATTAACGTTTGAAACGCAATATTATCACCTTCTTTTTCTGAAGACGATTCAATGCCTTTGCAAGAAAACAATACAACTAAACTTAATAAGCATATATACCTCATAAAAAATTTTTTTTGTATAAACATCTGTTATTTAACAGCCTGCTCATACACCTTCTCATATAAAGGTACAATTTTTTTAGTATCAAATGTATTTGCAATTTCTTTGGCTTGTGTTTTAAATTTTGCCAAAGTTTGTTGTGAAGATAGAATAGATAAAGCTTTTTCGGCCATTTCATCAACATTACCTACATCGCTAAGATAACCGCTTATTCCGTCTTTGTTTACTTCGGGAAGTCCGCCGGTATTACTTGATATGACGGGTACACCGCAAGCCATAGCTTCTAAGGCTGCCAACCCAAAACTTTCCTTTTCTGAAGGCAATAAAAATAAATCTGTAAAACATAAAATTTTATTTACTTCACTACTATTACCTAAGAAAACTACCTTTTTTTCTATACCTTTTTTGATGCATAGCTCTTCACATTTTTCTTTTTCAGGCCCTTCTCCTACCATTAATAACTTTGAAGGTATTTTTTCTTGAATTCTATCAAAAATCTCGATAACATCAGTAACTCGTTTTACCTCCCGAAGGTTACTTATATGGGTTATTATCCGCTCCTCGGGTTCTGCCATTAACTCTCGTTGACAATCTGTGTAAGGATTGTCGTGTTTACTCATATCGATAAAGTTGGGAACAACTTGAATATCTTTTTCAAGATCAAAAAGTCTGTTGGTATCATCTTTCAAACTTTGAGAAACCGAAGTAACAACATCACTTTTATTAATACTGAAGGTAACAGCGGGTTTATAAAATTGATGATTTCCTACCAAGGTAATATCTGTACCGTGAAGAGTAGTGACCATAGGTAAGTAAATACCCTCCTCTTCTAGCATTTTTTTTGCCATATATCCTGCGTATGCATGCGGAATAGCATAATGAACGTGTAGTAAATCAATTTTATGAAGTTTTACAGTATCTACTAGTTTGCTTGACAACGCTAATTCGTAAGGTTGATAATGAAATAACGGATAATCTGGCACCGAAACTTCATGGAAAAAAATCTTTTTTGATAGTAACTCTAAACGAACCGGTTGCTTGTAGGTTACAAAATGAACTTCGTGGCCTCGTTGTGCAAGAGCAATTCCTAGTTCTGTAGCAACTACGCCACTTCCGCCAAAAGTAGGATAACAAACAATGGCTATTTTCATGGTTGGATTTGGTTTAATATATTATTGCATCATAAATAGCTTGTTGTATTTTGGTACGTAAGTCGCTACTTATTAATTTTCTATTTGTTGCACTTGGATAGGTTCTATTTGAAAGGAAGATATAAATAATTTCTTCCTCTGGATCTGCCCAAGCAAAGGTTCCTGTAAAACCACTATGACCAAAACTTGTCATTGAAACACAGCCACAGGTAGGACCTACATCTCCTAGTTGAGGTTTGTCGAAACCTACACCACGCCTTACATCTTCATCACAATAATAACATGTGTTAAAAGCATCTAGGGTTTCTGGTTTAAAATAACGTTTACCTCCATAAAAGCCCTTCCATAAATACATTTGCATAATTTTGGCAATATCATTTGATGTGCTAAAAAGCCCTGCATGACCACTCACTCCGCCTAGCATAGCTGCTCCTTGATCGTGAACATAACCTTGCACTTTTTGCATTCTGAAATAAGAATCTTCTTCTGTAGGTACAATATCTTCCTTTGAGAATTTATTTAAAGGTAAATAGGTAGTATGTGAGGCTCCTAATGAACTATAATAGGTGTTTTGAACCAATTCTTCAAGAGGTGCTCCATAATATTCTTCTAAGTATTTTTTCAAAATATAATAAGGCAAATCACTGTATTTATAGCCTTTTGATGATCTTAAGTCACTTTCCTTTATAATGTCAAAAATAGAATCTTGATAATCGCGACGCATATATAAGTTTTCAGCTACTTGTGCATTATATTTCTTTGTTGCTATCGTGCTGTAATATTTTTTGGAAGGCTGTTTTGTGATTGTATCAAGAGTGTGAGTATAAAAAGGAATCCAAGCTTTAAATTGTGCATAATGTGAAAGCATTTCCTTTAAAGTTACATCTGCTTTATTAGAGTTTTTATACTCCGGAAGCATTTCAGAAAGAGTTGTTTCCATCGTTAAAACACCTTGGTCATACAAGCTCATCACCATAGGCAACGTGGCTAATATTTTGGTCAATGAAGCTACGTCATATAAATTAGTATGAGTAATAGCCTCGTTTTTTTGTTGTGTTTTGTACCCGAAGGTTTTATCATATATCACTTTTCCTTTACGAGCTACTAATATTTGAGCTCCAGGCATCATATCTGCCCACACCCCAACTTGTGCTAGAGAGTCTATTTTTTTAAGTTTATAGCTATTAACCCCTACACTTTCTGGTGTTCCATATTGTAATCGTTTGAGTGATTTGGTTTGATAACGGGTATTTACGGGAAATAATTCTCCTAGTGATACAGGTAATTTGCCTTTGGCTTCTCGTGCACCAAAAATAAGTTGAGCAGACAACTCTTGAGAAACTTCACTGTTTTGATAAGAAAGTACAATTCCTTCAAAGTTTGTGGCTGTTTTTAAGTCTGAAAGTGCGTAAGGTCTGGCAAATACATCAAGAATCACTGTATTGGTTCGAGCTATTTCGTAAATCCAAACTAATTCATTTTCTGTAAACTTATAATCTTTCCAAGGGTTTTCATTGCTTTTATGAAACCCCATAATCACATAATTGTAGTTTTTAAGTTTTTGAATGTACCCATCAAGATTATCTGCTTTTACCCAATCAACATCGGCATATTTTTGAAGTTGATTTAAAAAATGTTCTCCAGAATCATCACCAAAGTTTACATAGGCTATTTTTTTCTCTTCAATATTTTTAAGAGGTAAAATAGCTTGGTCATTTTTAATCACTGTCAGTGCGTTTTCCATTGTTTTTTCATACAATGCATCGTCATTAACAGTGTTTAATTCTTCAGTTAAATAAGCTGAATCTACAGGTTCATATTCATTTAAGCCTACTTTATATTTTGCATAAAGTATTTTTTTTACAGAATGTGACAAACGCTCTTCAGTTATAGTTCCTTCTCTATAGGCATTTACTAATAACGCGTGTGCCTTTGGAATATCTTCAGAAATAAGCAGTATATCGTTTCCTGCTAAAAAAGCTGCCAAATCAATCTCTCCAGGTTCATTAAAATCTGCTACACCTCGCATGTTTAAAGCATCTGTAAAAACCAAACCGTTAAAGCCTAATTCTCCTTTTAATAGATTGGTAACTATGTTTTTTGAAAGAGAAGACGGATAGTTAAGTTTATCTTCTAAAGCAGGTACATTTAAGTGAGCTACCATAACACTACTTAAACCTTCTTTAATTAATTTTTTATAAGGATATAACTCGATGGAATCAATTCTGGAACGAGTATGATCAATAGTTGGCAATACTTTATGTGAGTCATCTTCTGTGTCACCGTGACCCGGAAAATGCTTTGCGCTACCTAAAACCCCAGCTTGTTGAAATCCCCTCATAAAAGCCAAAGCCTTTGCAGTGACATTCTCTTTATCCTCACCAAAAGAACGGTTACCAATAATAGGGTTTCTAGGATTTGTATTAATGTCTACCACCGGAGCAAAATTGATATGAACTCCAAGTCTTTTACTCTGTTCTCCTATTCTTTTGGCTACTTGTCTTACAATTGCAGTATCTTCAATTGCGCCAAGAGTCATATTCCAAGGAAAAGCATAGGTTGAATCTAGTCGCATAGCAAGACCCCACTCTGCGTCCATACCAATTAATAAAGGGGTTTTTGAAACCTCTTGAAATTGATTATTTAACTGAGCTTGTCTTTGAGGACCTCCTTTTGAAAAAATAACACCACCAATGTATTGATTTTGTATTAAATCTTTTACTTGATTTGTTTTACTCTTTGGAGCACTAGAAAAAACATCTACCATAAAGAGTTGTCCTATTTTTTCTTGTAAGGACATATTCCCGTAGATGCTATCTACCCATTTTTTTTGATTTTCAAAATCTTCCTTTACAATTAACGGATTAATTTGTTGCGAAAAAACAGGTAAAAAAGTAATTAAAAACAATGAGGTTAACAGCAATTTTTTCATAAACCGAAAGTACAAAAACTATGATAAAAAACGATTGTGCCAAGACTCCTTTGCAGGCACTTCCCAATTTTCTAAATACTCTTCTTTTGTATTTACAAGGTTATTAAAAACAACGGTGTTTTTTGAAACAGATTTGTTTTTTGCCATTTTCCTAAAATCGGCTAGCGTTTTATGCGCTATATAATCTCCTGAATAAAAAGTCACATTCATTTTATCCATCAAATCTACCTTGTAATCTTTTTCGAGACTTTGAATAAAGTGCACAGATGCATCAATACTACACCCTGATGCTGAAGCAATAGCTTGATTAAGTCCTATTACAATAAAACGGTTGTATTTTATTTCAAAACCGGCTTGTAAATCACTTCCGTGAGCGGTCCATTGTTTTAAAAATGTGGCAGTTTTACCTTCTATTTCAGAAACTTCATCATCTGTTAACTTTCTATTAGATTGGTAAATCCATATACGTGAATCTTCAGGTAGGTTTTTAAATTCTGTAAGCATATTTTTTATTTTTTTCAGAAGTAAAAATACTTCAAAAGAGTGTTATTCTTTAATTATTACAAATGAAGCTCTGTAGCCTGTTCCCAAATTCCATTCTTTTGCCGAGATAAGCTGTCCTTTTTCATCATACACATGTAACTCTGCTGTATTGGGACCTGATGTTCCTTGGTTTAAAGCTTCAAAATCTATATTGTTTATTCCTTGTTGCAAAGGTAATTTAATTGTTGTGAATGATGAGGTTAAGGAGATATCAGACCTAATAACATCTTTATTGGCATATACACGTATACGATCGCCATCAACATACTCATGATCTCTACACATTACGGTTACAAACTCCCCATTGGTACTTACATCACCTAGATTTTGATCTTGTAAATAAGCAGCTAAAACAGGTTTGTCTTTTTTCTTAAAATACTTTGGTGCTTCATTAGTTTTGTAATCTAATAAACCATCATCTGTATTAAAATTAATTTCTGGTTCTGTGTCTCCCAAGTTTGGAGTTTCTTCGTCATTTTTTTGCGTATCGGTAAGTCCAGGTATATCTCTATCTGGTAATTCTAGCCCGGTTGGGGTATCATCTGGTGTATTATCATCAATAGATTCAAAACGAACACTCGTATTTTGATTATCTATTTGTGCCAAACTGTTTACTGAAACAAAACATAGGCCAACTGCGAACAAAAAGTATTTCATATGCGCACTAATTTCTTATTAAAAGAGATGCAATAAGCACGCCAAAGATATACAAGGGCGAAGAGCATTTTCTTAAAAAAAACAGAAATTAAGAACTAATTTCATTTAAAGTTTTCATTTCAAGTCTAGTTAACTCAAGTAAACTTGCTTCTCTAAATGATTGTAAATGTTCCTTTTTTGTAGCGCTCACAATAGGAGCTGTTACTGTTGGGCTATGTAAAACCCAAGTGAGAGCTACTGCAGCTGGAGTAACTTTATGAGTATTTGCAATTGTTTGTACTGCATCAATGATATCTTTTGTTTTTTGATTCCAGTGTTTTTTTACATAGCTACTTCTAGAAGAATTTTCAATATCAGCCTCTGTTTTGTATTTTCCGCTTAGCAACCCGCTTGCTAAAGAGAAATAGCTTACAACGCCAAGTCTGTATTCTTTACAAACATCTTCAATGGCACCTTCGTATTGATTACGTTCTATCAAATTATATTCAGGTTGAAAAACGGTAAATGCCGGCAGTTCATTTTTTCTAGAAGTTTCCATAAATGCACGTAACCGCTCTGCTGAAAAGTTTGATGCTCCTATATATCTTATTTTTCTATCGTCCATATACTCTTTAAAAACACCTAAGGTTTCTTCAGGAGCAGTTTTCTCATCATCTTTGTGGGCATAAAACAAATCAATGTAATCTGTTTGAAGTCGCTTTAAAGAATCTTCAATAGATTTTCTCATATGACTTTCAGAAATATCAACTCCTCCTTGCCCCATATCCATTCCGGCTTTTGTACAAATAATCATTTTCTTTCTGTTGCCACGAGACTTCATCCAGTTTCCAATAATGGTTTCAGACTCTCCACCAGTATTATTATCGTGCCATCTGGAATATACATCTGCCGTATCAATACAGTTAATACCTAGGTCACTAATAAGGTCTAGCATCTCAAAAGACTCTTTTTCATTGAGTGTCCAACCAAATACGTTTCCTCCAAAAATGATTGGTGAAGTTTTAATAATTGTTTTTCCTAGCAATAATTTATTCATAAAAATATATTTTTGTACTAAATTGATAAAATTGTTGTTATTTCTTCTGAAGTAATACGACTAACTATTTGTTCTTTTTACGTTTATTGCGCCATATAAAGAATAAAACTATAAACAATAAAGGAATGATAATGTAGATTATTACCTCAGATGGGTTTGATAAATCAAGCGGTTTATTGTCATCCGGGTGCGGAACTTCTTTCGGAATTTGTGCATTCGCTTTCAATAATAAAAGAAAACTAGTAATTATAAAAGCTGAAATCTTTTTTTTCATCTCGTGATTTTAGCTTTAAAGTACTTTTTTCATTTTTTTCGGCATAATTTTTAACAAAAGTTGTTAAGAATTTGGATTTATGGATTCTATGTATTATCATGCCCTGTTATTAAAATTAAATACACGCTATATATATGAGACAACTTAAGATTACGAAGCAGGTTACCAATAGGGAAACGAAGTCTTTAAATAGTTATTTACAAGATGTAAGTAAAATTGACATGATTACCGCCGAGGAAGAAGTGGAATTGGCACAACGTATTCGTGAAGGTGATCAAGCTGCCCTAGAGAAGCTTACGCGTTCTAACCTTCGTTTCGTGATTTCGGTAGCTAAACAGTACCAAAATCAAGGGTTAAGTCTTTCTGACCTTATTAATGAAGGAAATGTTGGTTTGGTAAAAGCCGCAAAACGTTTTGATGAAACTCGTGGTTTCAAATTTATTTCTTATGCTGTTTGGTGGATTAGACAATCTATCTTACAAGCTATCGCTGAACAAGCTCGTGTGGTACGTTTACCGCTTAACAAAATTGGTGATATTAGCAAAATTAACAAAGCTGCTATTCATCTTGAGCAAGTTCACCAGCGTAAACCTACCGCAGAAGAAATTGCTAAAGAGCTTGATATTTCAGTAAGAAAAGTAAAGAGTTCTTTAAAAAATTCAAATAAGAGTTTATCGATGGATGCTCCTTTTCAAGAAGGTGAAAACGATAATAACTTATATGATGTGATTAGCTCTGGAGAAAGTCCTAATCCAGACAAATCTTTAATTCACGAATCGCTTAGGATTGAAATTGATCGTGCACTAGATACACTTTCTCCAAGAGAAGCAGATGTAGTACGTTTAAACTTTGGTCTTGGTGGTCAACCAGTTATGACATTGCAAGAAATTGGTGACACTTTCGATTTAAGTAGAGAACGCGTGCGTCAAATACGTGAAAAGGCTATAAGAAGATTGCGTCAACAATCTAAAAGCCACATCTTGAAAAAATATCTAGGATAATATTTTAAGATTTTTTTAGAAGCGAGTATAGTTTCTAGGTGTATCTTTATCTAAATCAACGTAAGGATATGACAGTAGAAATTATACTCGTTTTTTCTATTCTACTTATTACTATAGCACTATTTGCCTTTGAAGTTTTTCCGGTAGATAAAATAGCGCTTTTCATTATAGTAGCCCTAGCCGTTTGTGGATTGGTTAATCCGGAAGAAGCTATTTCAGGTTTTTCAAACACTGCAACCATTACCGTTCTTGCGCTAATGATTGTCGCAATAGGAATGGAAGACACCGGCGTGATCTCTACCTTAGCACGATTTTTAAAAAAATTACATGTTCTCCCCTTTATTATCTTACTTCCTGTATTTATGTTTATCACAGCAGGAATTTCAGCATTTATAAGCACCACCGCAGTTGTAATTGTATTTATCAAAATTATTTCTGAATTATCAAGCAGGTTTAACCTACCTGAATCAAAACTATTATTACCTATTTCATTTGCAGGTATATTAGGCGGCAGCTGCACATTAATGGGTACCTCTACAAACCTAATAGTAAATTCTGTTGCCTTAAACTTGGGAGCAGAACGATTTAGTTTTTTTGAATTTTCATTCTACGGAATCATCTTCCTGGTAGTTTCAATAGTAATCATCACCATAGCCTCAAGGTGGTTACCCAAAGAAAGAAAAGAAACCATTGAAGACGAGTATAAAATTGAAAACTATGTTACATCAGTATTCGTAACAGAAAACTCATCACTTATTGGCAAAAAGATTGAAGACACATTTTTATTTAACAATGAAGATATTTCTCTATTAAAAATATCTAGAAACAGTCAAACCAATAATGCACCGGGACGCTATATAACTTTAAAAAAAGGTGACAAGCTTTTATTACTCTGTAATCTTGATAATTTAATGAAACTCAATGAGTTTGAAGGATTAGACATTCATGAAAGGCTCAGTGTAAGCGAAACAGTATATAAACTTGAAGACATGGAAGAGGAAGATAATCCTGAAAACCTAGGGTTTGCAGAGTTATTAATTCTTCCCGGTTCACAATTGATAGGAAAATCTTTGAAAGAAATAAGAAGACAATCCATTCAAAATGCAACACCCATCGCTATTAGGAAACGAAAAAACATACGTAATACCAAAGAAAGACTTATACGCAAAGATATAAGACAAATAGCTTTAAAACCCGGTGATAGATTATTAGTTGAAATTCCCAAACAAGATATTCCTCGATTAGAATTATTAGAGAATGTAGCAATATTACAAGAACACGACATCCCTGCCGAAAAAAATAATTTTAAAAAAAGTATTGCATTTGGTATATTGTTATTAATAATTGGTTTGGCCGCAAGTGGTCTATTAACTATTTTAATAAGTTCGTTACTTGGCGTAAGTCTATTGCTACTTTCGCAATGTATTAAACTAACCGATGTTTACCACCGTGTTAACTGGCAAGTAATTTTTCTGTTAGCAGGAATGATTCCGTTAGGAATTGCAATGCATAATACCGGTGCAGACCAGTGGCTTTCAAATCAATTAATAGATCTCTTGAGCGGAAGGTCAAATTTTATCATAATAGGATTGATCTTTCTTATCACCATGGTTATGAGTGGTGTTATTAGCAATAACGCTACAGCAATTATTATGACACCAATTGCTATATCAATAGCTGCAGGGATGGAGTTACCCTTTAAACCTTTTATTCTGGCTGTTTTGTTTGGTGCAAACTTTAGTTTTTTTACGCCGGTAGGCTATCAAACAAACACCCTTATTTACGGAATGGGTATTTACAAGTTTAGACACTTTTTAATTATAGGAGGTATAGTATCAATCACCTTATGGATTCTTGGTACGTTTATGCTTTCTTCATTACTATAACTATATATAAAAAATAAAATAATGGACGAGAACATATTTTCAGTTAATGATGCTATTTCAAATTTATGGGAAAAGCTAGGCGGTTGGCTAGATGCCATCATCTTGAAGCTACCCAATTTTGCCGTTGCAATTTTGGTAATGGTACTTTTTTACTTCGCTGCAAGAATAATTTCAAAATTTTCTAGAAGGGTTCTTCTTAAAAGAATTAATGAAGAATCTATAAAACAAATGCTTAGCAAAATAATCTTTGCGCTTGTAATACTAGTAGGCTTTTTTATTGCTCTAGGAGTAATGGAGCTCGATAAAGTACTTACCTCTGTATTGGCTGGTGCCGGAGTTGTAGGTTTGGCAATAGGACTGGCGTTACAAGGTACTTTAAGTAATACGTTCTCTGGTTTGATGCTTTCCTTTTTACCCAAAGTAAGAATAGGCGATTATATTGAAGCCGGTGACAGTAAAGGCTATGTAACCGAAATAAGTTTACGCAACATAACAATAAGACAAACCGATAATGAATACGTAATTATACCTAACTCAATCTTTATTGACAACCCATTCACTAATTATTCTTGGTCTGATCGTTCTCGAGTAGATGTTTCATGTGGAGTTGGTTATGAAGACGACCTTCAAAAAGTAGAAGATCTTGTTACCAAAGTGATTCAAGACAACTTTAAACAACAAGAAGGTGAAGGTGTTGAGTTCTTCTTTACTGAATTTGGCGACAGCTCTATTAATTTTGTTACTCGTTTTTGGATTGACAGCAAAAAACCAAAGCCAAAATTAGCCGCACAACACAAAGCCATCAAATTAATTAAGAAACACTTTGATGAAGCCGGTGTTAATATTCCGTTCCCTATACGTACGTTAGACTTCGGAAAAAATAAGCTGCAAATGGCTTCAAAAAATCAGGATTAATATTCTGGTTTCCAAAAAATTAAAACGGGCACTTAGGTGTCCGTTTTTTTTATAACCTACTGATTTTAAGTTTTTTTAACAAAACAATAGGAAACCTTAACTATATACGTATACGTGTTTACACGTATATTTGTGACAACAATAAACTTAAAACTAATTAATATGAAAAAGTTAATCGCACTAACCCTACTTTCGGGAGCATTTGTATTTACATCATGTGTTTCTAAAAAGAAGTATGTTGAACTACAAAACGATTACAACGAAACACGTTCACAACTTGCCAAAACTCAAGTTGAAAAAGAAGAAATTGAAGCTAAATACGCAAAGATTGAAGAGCGAGTAGCCGATTATAATTCAAAAATACAATCTTTAAAAGATACTAACGACAGTCGCTTACAACTAGAAGGAAACGTTGTTGTTTCTAAAAAAGATAAAGAAAAAATGAGAGCTGCTCTTGCCAATGTTGATCAAGCAGAACTGGCACAAGCCAAAACACTTGAAGACAGTATGAATCTTATTGTTTCATATAATTTGAAGAAAAACCTTGACAATACTCTTATTGCTGAAGGCGAAGAAGACGATATTCAAATAGATATTGATGAAACAGTAGTTATGATTACAGTATCAGATAAATTATTATTTAAATCTGGTAGTGCACGTGTTAACAGCAAAGCAAACAACCTTTTAGAGCGTCTTGCCAATGTTATTAATAGTGAACCAGCTATGGAAGTTATGGTAGAAGGACATACTGACTCTCAAACCGTTAAACCAGGATCGTATGTAAAAGATAACTGGGAGCTAAGTGTTGAGCGTTCAACTGCAGTAATAAGAAAGTTACAAGATGATTATGGAGTAGATCCTAAAAAATTAATTGCTGCCGGTAGAAGTAGTTTTCACCCACTTACTGAAGACGAGTCTAAAGAAGCATATGCAAAAAACAGAAGAACGAGAATTGTAATTTTACCAAATCTTGACAAGTTTTTAGCATTACTTTCAGCAAATTAATTTGTTAAAATATCCAATTTAAAGCGATCCAGATGGATCGCTTTTTTTGTTTGTAAATGTAACCGTCTAACTATCAAATATTTAAAATGTTAAAGATTTTATAAAAAAATGTTAAAAGATGTTTAAATTTTTAGTATCTTTAATTAGCAGCTTATTTAATTAAAGCTGTTACTTGATAATGATACAAAAAATAAATACTGATTTTTGTGAATTGAGCATATTTTCAAAGTATGCTATTATAAAGGTGTTTGAAAATGTTTTTTATGATCTTGATAAAGCCAACATCATACAAAGAAAATTTCAAGAGATATTTAATAATGATCCCTTTGTTTTAATTTCTGAAAGAAGTTATAAACACGACATTGACTTAAATGTCTATAAAGTTAAGGGACTTGATAATATGAAAGGTCTAGCAATTGTTTCTGCAGATCCTATGGAAAGAGAAAGGGCCATTACAGAACAGCCCTTATTTGAAAATAGTTTTGCTTTCTTTGAAAAACTTACCGATGCTCAAAATTGGGCAGAGGCGTTTTTCAGGTAATTCATATTCCTTATTTTTTTGCACTTGGAGGTAACGTTGGTCGCACCTCAATTTTACTTGGTAACGTACGTGGATTCATAGTTAATAAATCTATAACTAGTTTACCAATATCTTCTATTTGTATTTTCCAAGCTTCATCACCTTCAGTAGGCTCGTTACCATTAAAATAAGTAGAAACGCTACCAGGCATTATCGTACTTACTTTAACATTGTGCTTACGAAGGTCAAGCATCGCTGCTTGCGTAAATCCTGTCACTCCAAATTTACTTGCATTATACGCTGCTCCACCGGCAAAAAAGTTTGTTCCTGCCAAGCTTGAAATACTTATAAAATATCCTTTTTCTTTTTTAAGAGCATCTACACTCGCTTTTAAAGTATAAAATACTCCAGACAAATTGGTGTCAATCGTTTCTTGCCACTGTTCTACCGTTAGTTCTTCAATTGAACCAAAATGACCAAGACCAGCATTGGCGATCACAAAATCTAATTTACCAAATTCTTCAATCACTTGATTAACGGCTTGTTGTTGGCTTTTATAATCTTTTACATCAGCCTCAATACCTACAGCTTTTCCGTGATTATTTTCTGAAGTGTTTAAACGTTCTGCTGCTTCTTTTGCGGTCTTTTCATTTCTGCCCGTAATGGCTACATTAATCCCGTTTTGTAATAAACTTACAGCTATACCATAACCAATTCCTTTGGTTCCGCCGGTTATTAATGCTACTTTATTGTTTAGTTTTTCCATATAAATTTTATTTTATTCAAAGTTACAAATGCAAAAAAGCAATTGTTATTAATTAATCCTTAAATTTGAATACACACCTCTGCAAAGCCTCAATATGTTTCAGCATTTTTCTATTGTATTAGTTTTAATTTTTAGTTTTTCTGAAATCAAAGCGCAAGATACATTGGTAGATATTTCAGATAAAATAGAATTTGATTATGAAATACGATATGCAACTACCAATAATTTTATAAGCGAAGTTTTGTATGATTGTGCTAAGTGTTTACTGCAGCCTGAAGTTGCCCAAGCCCTCATTGAAGCAAATCGATATTTTTGTGAAAAAGGATATAAGATTAAGGTTTACGATTGCTATCGTCCGCTAGATGTTCAGAAAAAAATGTGGAAAAAAGTTCCGAGAGCGACGTATGTAGCTAATCCCTACGACGGTGCCTCTGTACACAATCGAGCTGCTGCAGTAGATATTACATTGGTAACACTAGAAGGCTGTTATCTAGAAATGGGCACTGATTATGATTATTTTGGAAGAGAGGCGCACATTGATAATTATAATCTTTCTGAAGAAATTTTATCAAACAGAAAAGTCCTTATTGAAGGAATGCGCAAATTTGGTTTTAAGACCATAAGAACAGAATGGTGGCACTATAGTTATGAAAAAAACTGGCAGTATCCCATCCTCAATGAACCACTCCCCTGCTCTAATTAATTATTGTTATCTTCAAGATAATCTCTAGGATCTTTACGTAAACGTAATGGTATATCTTCTACATTTCGGTAAAGTTTTATCTCTTTAACATCTGCCGGAAGATTAAATCCGTTTGTATCAAGTGCTACTTTTATTTGCTGAATTACTTGACCTCGTAATACTCTTGAAGCTTTTCTGTAATCAATCGTGTGTACCCAAAATAATACTTTGAGGTTTACTGTACTAGCGGCTAGTTCAGATTCTATTACAAAGTTTTCATGGGTGTCGTTATGTACAATATCTTTATTGCTATCGAGTATTTGCTGAATAATAGTCTTGGCAGCTTCAATATCATCTTCATAACCTATTCCTACCGTAAAATCTACACGGTAAAAACCATCTGCGGTGTAGTTTTCAACAGGCTTGGTAAGCACGTCACTATTGGGTATATAAATATCACGACCGTCTGTAGTTTTTACGTGGGTATACCTAAAGTTAAGTGCCTTTACTTTCCCAAAATGCGTATCGACCATAATGGTATCATTGATATTAAAAGGTCTATTAAAAGCCAAAATAATCCCGGCTAAAAAGTTTTTACCAATGTCTTGAAAAGCAAAACCTAAAATAATTGCTGCACCACCGGCAGCAGTTAAAATTCCGGTAGCAATACCACTTAAACCGGCTACATCTAGCGCAACCATTATAGCAATTAAACTTAATATAATTTTTAATGCTTGGGCGAGAAAACGAGCCATTAAAGGGTCTTCTGCTTTGTTTAAAAACCTTCTTTTGAATAAATTGGTAATTACTTGAGCAATCAAGATACCTGCAACCACTATAAAAATAGCCAATGCAATGCGAGGCAGAACTATCAAAAATTCTTCATAGTAGTTTTCTACAGCTGCTACTACAGTTTCGGTTGCAGTTTTTTCTTGTACTAAAAGCATATGCATTAATTAATTGGGTTGCCGTAAATATCTAGTTCGATAACCTTTTTGCCTAGTTTTTTTACTTCTTCAAACTGAGTAGCTTTATCACCTACTACAACATAAACCATTTTGTTTTCTTTGATGTATTTATTAATAATATTTTTAAAATCTTTAAGATTCATATTCATAAGCAACTGTTGTTCTTCGCTTATATAGTCTGTTGATTTTCCGTATTTATCAATTTGAGTAAGTATATTCAATTTTGCATTTAATGACTCATAAGCTCGTGTATTTTGTTTAATCACTTTATTTTGAGTAAGCTCAACATCTTCTTTTGTAAAACCAGGTGCGTATTCTTTTACCATGTTTTCTATAATTTCAAGTGATGGTAAGGTTGCATTGGCACGAACACTTGTATTGATAGTAAATGGTGCTATTTCATCTCGTGCTGGAACAAACGAATATGCTCCATATGTATATCCTTTTTCAATACGCAACGTTTGAAAAAGTCTTCCACTAGAGCCACCGCCAAGTATTTCATTTGCAAAATCCAACTTCGGAAAATCTTCATTATTTGCTGAAAGGGCCGGTAGCCCAATGTAAATTACAGATTGCTTAGAGTTGGGCACATCAATAAAATATAGGTTTCCTTGAGAAGACATATTTGTAATTTTTTCTGAAGGAAGCTTAATCTTTTCACCTTTCCATTTATTTGATAATGATGCTAATGTTTTTGTTACCTCTTGTTTTTGTATGTCTCCTACTACTTTAAAGCTAGCTCCATTGGGTGAAAGGTTTTTATAAAAAGCCTTTACATCTGCCAATGATATATTCTTCTCGGTTTCGAGAGTTCCTTCAGATGGTATCGCATAGGTATGATCTTGTCCATAAATTAAACGGTTAAAGTTTAACGCCCCAATTGAGCGTGGATTTGCCTCCTGTCCCTTTAAAGAGGTACGTAATTCTTGTTTTAAACGATTAAATTCTTTTTCATCCCAACGAGGTTGAAGTAACATCTCTTCTACCAATTGTATTGTTTTATCAAAATTACGTGCCAAACAGCTTCCTGTAACAGTAATTTCTTCTAGACCGCCTCGTATTGTTATACTAGAACCTAATAAACCAATTGCTTCTTCTAATTCTGCCGGAGTTTTGGTTTGGGTACCTTCATTCAGTAAATCTGCTGTTAACACGGCTAAGCCTGCTTTATTTTTGGGATCTAGTCTGTGACCGCCAGGTATAGTGATGTTGAAGGTTATCAATGGTAACTCTGTATTTTCAATTCCTAATACATTCATTCCATTATCAAGTTTGGCTTGCCACACATCTGGCATTTCAAACAGTGGAGCTTCTCCAAAAGGTGGTTCAGAACGATCGTATTTTGATGGTGTTTTCTCGTATTGAGCTTCTTCACCTTGACTTACTTCTTCGTTGGCGTTCATTGCGGTTACTTCCTCTTCCCAAACGCTGGCTTCTTGTGCATTTTCAACTGCCAATTCTGGGTTTTCTTTCGGAATAACACTAGTCATTACATAATTTTTATCTTTCAAATAAGTATTATAAACGCGCATAACATCTTCACGAGAAATTTGTTTGTAGAGTTTAGTTCGCTTGGTAATATAGCCGGGGTCGTTTCCAAATTCGTTGTCTTGAACCAATTGAAACGCTTTATTCAATACTGTGGCTACACCATAATACAGTTGGGTTTCTAGTTCGGCTTTAATTCTATTTAATTCGGCATCTGTAAAACCATTTTTTTCAAAATCTGCCAATCCTTTGTCAATAGCATTTTTTACTTCATCAAGATCAACTCCCTCGTTTGCGCGTACTCTAATTACAAATTCTCCAGCCAATTCTGAACTATTGTTATACGAACCAACATTGGGTGCTAGTTTTTCTTCTTCGACAATAATTTTATACAAAGGTGATTTGCGACTACCGCTTAAAAGTTGCCCTAATACGTTTAGGGTATATTCATCTTCATTATATGCCTCAACGGTAGGAAAAACCATTCTAAGTTCAGGAAGTTTTGCAAAGTTGTCTTTAAAGTATAAAGATTTTGTTTTACTAAGCGAAACCGGCATAGGCTTTAAAGGTTCAACTTCTGGACCACTAGGTATTTCGCCAAACCATTTTTCAACAAGTTTTTTTGTTTCTGAAATATCTATATCACCGGCTATTACCAATGATGCATTAGCAGCTCCATAATATTTGTTGTAAAATTCCTTTACATCTTCAAGAGTTGCCGCTTGTAAATCTGGTAAAGAACCTATTACTGTCCAACTATACGGATGGCCTTCGGGATATAAATTTTTTCTGATAATTTCATCTGTATAACCGTAAGGAGCGTTATCAACACGTTGTCTTTTTTCGTTTTTCACTACTTGTTTTTCACGTTCTAAAGCTGCTTTTGTTACGGTATTAATCATATAGCCAAACCGGTCACTATCTATCCATAAAATCTTTTCAAAAGCATCTTTTGGTACTACTTCATAATAAACGGTACCATCACTCCAAGTTCCGCCATTACGACTTCCACCCCATTCCGGAATTAATTTTCTATTAGCTCCTACCGGTACATTTTCAGAATCATTAAAAGACATATGCTCAAAAAAATGGGCAAATCCTGTTTTACCAGGTTTTTCCCTATTAGACCCTACATGCATCATAGTTGCAACGGCAACAATTGGTTCACTTTTATCAACGTGAAGAATGACCTCTAGACCATTATCTAGTGTAAATTTCTCATAGTCTATAGAAAAATCTGTGGCAGCAGCTTGATCTTGTGCTTGCGTTACAGAAATAAATAGTGTAATAATTAAAAACGAAATGATTGACGAATACTTCATAAGTGGTTATTTTTTTGGCTTTTAAAAAAAGCAGCCTCTTTAATTGAATTGCTTAAAAATGGTTACTAAAAATAATAAAACTATATTTTGATACTGTATCTTTGCAGGAAAAATTTGATAATGGATATTTCAACAAAGTCTTTTAAGATAATTAGTGCTCTTGAGGCAATCTCGTTCTTGGTTCTATTGGGTATTGCTATGCCTTTAAAATATATTTGGGATATGCCAGAAATGGTACGTATTGTAGGAATGGCTCATGGAGTGTTATTTATTTTATATATTATTGGCGCCTACTTTATGAAAGAGAAGCTTAACTGGTCCTGGGGTACATTGGGCATTGTAATGATATGTTCTGTCCTTCCTTTAGGTCCTTTTTACGCAGAGCGTAAATATTTATAATGGATCAAGAAACACTTAAATACTACCTTTGCTGGCTTCAACAGTACTTTGTTAATCAAGGTATGAATGAAGATCTAGCTATTTTTATCAACACGGTAATTAACTGTGTAGTACTTGCATTTTTAGTTACACTTATAGATATTTTTGTAAGAAAGTTTATTGTTCAGGTTTTTAAAGCTTTTAGTGATAAAACCAAAAGCACCTTTGATGATTTTCTTATTAAAAGTAACTTTCCGCGGTTTGTAGCTCATTTTTTTCCGCTTGTAATTGTTTGGTACACCATTCCAATTATATTTAACGAGTATCCTTTTATTTTAAACTTTTTACTTCGAATCATAGATGTTTATTTAATTGTTCTATCTGTTCTAGTTTTCCGAAGTATATTAAAAACAACTCGCAGTTATTTAGAGCACAAACCTCGCTATCACGATAAACCACTAGAGAGCTATCAACAGGTTTTAATGATTTTTGGTTGGGGAATTGGCGTATTTTTTATCATCAATATTTTAACCGGTTATTCTATTTTTAGCCTGGCAACATTGGGAGCTGCATCGGCAGTGATTTTGTTGATTTTTAAGGATACTATTTTGGGGTTTGTTGCTAGTATTCAAGTTTCGGTAAATGATATTGTACGTATTGGCGATTGGATTACTTTCAGTAAATATGGCGCTGATGGTTATGTAACCGAAATAAGCCTAGCTACCGTTACAGTACAAAATTTTGACCATACATTTACTACTATCCCAACGTACAGTTTAATTTCAGATTCTTTTCAAAACTGGCGTGGTATGCAAGAATCTGCCGGAAGACGTATAAAACGTTCTCTATATATAAAACAAACGTCGGTTAAGTTTCTATCTTCTGAAGAAATTGAAGAATTAAAGAAAATTCAGCTAATAAAACCTTATATAGAGCATCGCGAACGTGATGTCCAAAAATATAATCAAAAAACCGAAGCAGATAAATCTATTTTACTTAATGGTCGCAATCAAACCAATTTAGGTATTTTCAGAAAATATGCAGATGCATTTTTGCACGAAAACCCTGCAATTAACAAAGAGCTTTTTTTAATGGTACGTCATTTAGCTCCTACAGATCGCGGTATTCCTATAGAAATTTTTTGTTTCAGCCACGATAAAAGATGGGAAAATTATGAGCATATTCAAGCTGATATTTTTGACCATTTGATTGCAGCCATACCCTATTTTGGACTAGAGCTTTTTGAAGTACCCTCTGGTAAAGATGTAACTTCCTTATCTCATAAAAATTAACCAATACCTTATTTTGAGTCTCCTAACCGGTCTTTAACAAATTCAACCTTTGTTTTTCCGTGAGGCGTAGGTTTTCCATTTTTGTCGAGACTTACCATAATAATAGTATCAATCGTTATGATAACCTCACGAGTCATTTTATTACGCACTTCACAAGCTAAGGTTAATGATGAGGTACCAAATTTTGTGGCTTCAAGGCCTATTTCAATAATATCACCTTGCTTTGCTGAACTTCTGAAGTTGATTTCACTCATATATTTGGTTACCGTCTTTGGATTTTCTAGCTGAATAATAGCATATAAAGCAGATTCTTCATCTATCCATTGTAGTAACCGACCGCCAAACAAGGTGCCATTGGGATTTAAGTCTTCAGGTTTTATCCATTTACGAGTATGAAAATTCATTAAAATAAAGTTTTAGTTTTGTCCATTTTAGGAATTTGTATATCTGTGCCAAAACGTTCATTGGCCTTTTCAATAAAGTGAGCCGAAAGTAAAGGCGACGCTTTTTCTATGTTTTGATGCACAAAAAAATATATATTTTGTAATCCTTGCTCAATCCACTCTTCTAGCCTATCTAACCAATCATCAAGGCGAGTATAATCACTTTCATGATTAGCGCCGTTATATCTAATAAATGCACTATCTGTTGTTATTCTCATGTGTAATAAATCACGTCTTCCTGCAGAATCAACTATTATATTTGAAACGTCATATTTTTCTAAAATAGCATATAAATCTTCTGCTATTTCTTTATCATTAAACCAGTCTGTATGTCGAAATTCAACTGCAATTCGCATATCTTTAGGAATAGCTTCAAAAAAAGGCACTAGCCTATCCATATCTTTTGGAGCAAAGGTACCGTGCATCTGTACAAATGCCATTTCTAGCTTCTCTTTAAGGTTTGAAGCATTCAACAAATATTCTTGTAAGTAACCTTCAAAATCATTTAAGCGTTTCCAGTGAGTTACACCTTGAAACACTTTCGGGAAAAACCGAAAATCGGCTGGAGTTTTTTCATACCAACCCGCAAAAACATCGGCAGGAAAAATTCTATAAAAAGTAGCATTCAATTCGATGCTGTTAAACTGTCTAGAATAATATTCCAGCTCGTCTTTTGTGCCTCGAGGATAAAATCCTTTTAAATCGGCTCGATTCCATTTTGCACAACCCACATATAAATTAGGCGTTGTAATAGGTTTATATTTTGATAAGGTCTTTTTTGTATCGGGATGATCTGGTGGTAGTGTAAAATCTATCTGTGAAGGATCATCAACTTTGCCAAATTTCATAATATATACGCTTTTGAAGTAAAGATACGGGTTTTACAACATTTTCATCTTGAAAAAAAATTTCAATATATTGTAACATAATCTTTAAAAAAGTGTCTTACTTTTACGATAAACC